>JBGSMI010000313.1:0-20042 GCA_041740215.1 Ferruginibacter sp. | reverse complement strand
TAGAGCCTCGAAAATTCGTCCCTGAGAAAGCCGTTCTTTGAAAAACAAATATCGTTGATGTTTTGTGTGGCACTTTTCCCTGCTTTGATTTCATTCAAATAGTGCGGAATACCACCCATTGCCATATAAATCTGTAGAATTTGATAACGATTGTAAAAAACTTGGCGGCTTTGCAGATAGGTCTCTGTTTCGCTCAAAGTAAAAGGGTATAAAAACACCCGTTTGGTGATGCGATTGTGCAAACCGCCTTTATCATTTACAATTTTTTGAATCATCCAGGATGCAGCTGAGCCACAAATGACAACAACAATATTTCGGGTCTCGGCCCAACTATTCCAAAACCAACCTAAACCTGTAATAAAAGCAGCTTTGTTACCCGCTAACCAGGGAACCTCATCTAAAAAAACAACCCTTTTTTTATCCATGGGCTGTTGGTCGAGGAAACTGGCAAGCATGAAAAAAGCATTCAACCAGTTAGTTGGTGTTTTTACAGGCAAGGGACTTTGGCTAAATATGCCCAACTGATTGCTGAAGTTCTGAAGCTGTTCTGCATTATTTAAGCTTTGCAAACCTGTCAGTTCAAAAGCAATATGCTCCTGATAGGTATGTTTGATTAAATAGGTTTTTCCGACTCGCCTCCGCCCGAAAACGGCAACCATTTCGGCTCTGTCCGACAGAAGGGCTTCCTGCAAAATAGCTTGTTCTTCTTTGCGGCCTATAAGTAAGTTGGGCATATTAAAAGCATATTATTTGGCGAAAATGAGATGAAATTAGGAGATTTCGCCCAAAGTTAAAATTTAATTGGGCGAAATGTGGGTGTATTATAATAGATTTCGCCCGGATTTAAAAAGATTTAACACATTTTCAATTTTTTTATCATCACCTAAGGTTTTTTTAGTTTTTCGACTTTAAAAATTATCAAAAGAGATAATTAGAATGAAAAAGACAAATGACACTATTATTAGGTATTAATTGATCTTTTTTTATTAATGATTCTAACACAAATAACAGTGAAAGAAAAAGGGTACAGTTAAATAGTGATAAGAATAAAAGCAAAGAAAAATGATGACTGAGTCGTTTATAAAAGGAATCTATAATCTTCACTCAAAAGGAACCATACATGTCTAACAAACAACAAGAAGAAGGATTAAAACGGGTAGTCGGCGTATCGGGTGTGTTTATCAATGTGATCAATAACACCATTGGCAGCGGAATCTTTTTATTACCTGCCATCGTTGCCGGCATAATGGGTAATGCAAGTATACTTGCTTACATCGCATGTGGATTGCTGTTCTTACTTGTAATGCTTTGCTATGCTGAAATAAGCAGCCAGGTAACCTGTTCCGGTGGCACCTATGCCTACATCGAAGAAGCTTTCGGGCCGTTTGCCGGATTTATATCCAATACGGTTTTCTGGTTTGGGGTCGGCGTCTTCGTTACTGCTGCCCTGGTAAATGGTATAGCTGATATTTTCTCAGTACCATTTCCTGTTTTTAAAATACCCTTATACCGTGCCTTACTTTTTTTAGTTCTTATTTCCTTTACAGCGATTGTAAACGTACGAGGTGTAAAGCAGGGAATGACTATAATTAAAATAGTTACACTCATAAAACTGGTTCCGATTTTTCTATTACTGATCGTTGGCTTTTGGAACCTGAACACTGCAAATCTTACAATGACAGGCTTGCCATCTTTTAAAGACTTAGGCGCTGTATCGCTGATTTTATTTTTTGCCTTTGCCGGTGGCGAGAGTGCATTGAACGTAGGAGGTGAAATGAAGAACCCCAGTAGATCAGCACCATTGGGACTATTGTATGGCATTGTGGCTACGGTCTTTATCTTCTGCGGTATTCAATTGGTAGCACAGAGTGCATTAGGTACTGAACTGACTAAATACAAAGAGGCGCCAATGGCTGAAGTTGCAAATAGATTCGCCGGACCATGGGGCCACAAAGCAATAATCGCTGCGTCTGCTATTGCGATTTTTGGTATATTAAATTCTATACCGTTGGTATTTTCAAGAGTAATGTTTGCAGGCGCCAACAATAATTTATTACCGGCATATCTTGGCAAAGTTCACCCCCGTTATTCAACACCGGCAAATGCTATCATTACTATTTCGTCGATTTCTTTTATAGTAGCTGTATCAGGAGGATTCAGACAACTGGCGGTCATTGTATCGGCAGCCCTGCTCTTGTTATACGTTGGGGTGGTGTTGGCTACAATCAAGTTTAGGTTTAAAAGAAACCAGGATAGATCTGGCACTTTTAAAATTCCCGGCGGCCTTGTTGTTCCTGTTGCTGCATTGCTGGCACTTGGCTTTTTTATTGTCCAACTAAAAAGTTCCGAGCTTTTAGGAACGGCGCTTTTCATAGGCATTTTATCAATTATTTATTTTGTTAAGAATTTAAGTAAAAGGAGTGCAGGAGTAACTACCATTACGCAAGATTAGAGTTGAAGAAGTAGACAGGAATCTTTTGGCTTGTTAAATATTTGAAGCCAGGTGCATTAAGGTTCTAGCCCCTCTCCTTTATATAGAGCCTGTGCCTGAAGTCGGGAGGTTGGGGTGAGGTCAAGCATGCAGGGAGCGGCTATCAATGATTTTGTCAGACAACAAACAAATTTTATCAGTATTTTAAAACCTTAACATAAAAACTTTAATCGAATGAAAAGAAGAAGCTTTATTAAGAACACCTCTTTGGGTACTTTGGGTATTTCTGCTTTTGGTATAACTGCCTTTGGTATAAAAGACTCAAATAGCAAAATTTTTGCCTTAGGAAACAACCTTAAAGTAAACAAAGAGCGCATTGAAAACCGCATTTTTGAACTGGCAAAATTTGGGGTGGATGAAAAAGGTCGTGGCTACAGAGTGGCCTATACCAAAGGCGATATAGAAGGCCGGGCGTGGTTTATGGAGCTAATGAAAAATGCCGGACTTGAACCAGCCATTGACGCCGGAGGAAATATCATAGGCAAACGAAAAGGGAAAAACGGATCACTAAAACCAATTGCCTTTGGTTCGCACATTGACATGGTGCCCGATGGCGGAAACTATGATGGAACTTTAGGTTCCATCAGTGCACTGGAAGTAATTGAAATACTCAATGAAAACAATATCATTACAGAACATCCTTTAGAAGTTTTCATTTTTGCCAATGAAGAAGGCGGTACTATAGGTAGCATGGCAATAGCTGGTCATTTAACTGCAGAGGGTCTGCTGCAAAAGAGCCACAGTGGATTAACACAGGCAGCAGGCATCAAAGCCATTGGTGGTAGTCCTGACAACATTCAATCCTGCATTCGTAAAAAAGGTGACCTTAAAGCCTTTCTTGAATTACATATTGAACAGGGCGGTATTTTAGAAAAAGAACATTTGCAGATTGGTGTAGTAGAGGGGATAGTGGGTATTGCACACTGGGAAGTAACGGTGCAGGGTTTTGCCAATCATGCCGGCACAACACCCATGAATATGCGAAAGGATGCCTTACTGGCTGCATCAAAATTTATCATTGCTGTAAACGAAGTTACCAATAGTGTAAAAGGAAGCCAGGTGGGTACTGTTGGAAAGGTTGATGTTCAGCCCGGTGCGTACAATGTTATTCCTGGTAAGGTAGTGTTGGGTTTGGAAATACGGGATTTATCTGGCGATACCATTGAACTGCTGTTTGCTAAAATGAAAAAACGTGCCGTAACCATTGCTGCTGAAACAAAAACCAACATCAGCTTTGAGCGACAGGCCAATGAATCAAAGCCGGCATTAACCAATAAAGCACTACAGCAAACTATCAACACATCAGCCAAATCCCTTGGCTTCAGCACCAAATTTATGCAAAGTGGTGCCGGACATGATTCTCAGGAAATAGCTGCCATTGCTCCTGTTGCAATGATCTTTATTCCCAGCGTCGGGGGCATCAGTCATTCACCAAAAGAATTTTCGACAGCGACGGATATGGCCAACGGAGCCAATGTATTATTGCAAACAATTTTAAAACTGGATAAAGAATAAATTATGAAACATTTTTTTACGGTATTATTTTCCACTATCATCCTCTTGGCATGCAATAATAAAAAGTATAACCGTCCGCCCGAAACATTTTACATGCCGGCAGAGTGGGAAGCCCATGATGCAATATGGCTCGGTTGGGAAAAAGACAGTGTACGTGGCTACTATCCTGCTATAGCTGCGACCATAAAAGTATTGGCGCCAAATGTTATAGTTAAGATTGCTTTTCACAACGACACCATCCGGCAAAAAGCAATAAGCTATCTTTTATCGCAAGGGGTGAATAGTAGTATGTACAAAACGTACATCATGCCCGGCGAACGTTATTGGATACGTGATCATGGAGCTGCTTTTCTGGTAAATGGAAAGGGTGAACTGGGAGTGGCAGATTTTGCCTGGAACGGTTATGGTTATTCCGGTTTTTGCAACAGAAATATGAAGGCAATTTAGACAGTGTAAGTAAATATTATGCATTGGGCAATGAAAAAAGATTAAAAACAGCAACGGTCGACAGCCAAATGGCGATAGTAGAAGGTGCTAAAATTTTGAAAACAAATGTGATACATGAAGGAGGTGCTATTGAAGTAAATGGAGCCGGTACTTTAATACTTTGTGAAGCCACTGTATTGCAACGTAACCCCGGTTTGAAAAAAGAATATATTGAAACAGAAGTTAAAAGAGTATTGGGTGTAAGCAATGTCATTTGGATGAAGCAGGGTTTGGCAGATGATCCTTTACAATTTGTTCGTCGCATAACAGCAAATTATGTTGGTGGCGGCACGGGAGGCCATACGGATGAGTTTGTTCGGTTTGCAAATGAAAACACCATCTTGTTAGCATGGGTAGATGAAAAAGAAAAAAAACAAAACCCTATTAACGAGATGAATTACGAACGAATGACCGAAAACTACAACATTCTTAAAAACGCAAAAGATCAGGATGGAAAATCATTTAAAATTATTAAAATACCACTGCCCGATTTAATTTCAAAAAAAGTAATAGCACGGGAAAAAATCGACTCTACCGAAGTAACATTGGATGTGGAGATCAGTGAATTTATCCCATCAGAAAAACCAATAGCAGGTGATACCTTACTTAGGGTACCTGCCAGCAGTTATATGAATTACCTGGTTACAAATGGATTGGTATTATTACCGACTTACACTCACTTTGGATCGTCCAAACAAAAAGAAGATGCGGTGCGAAAGATTTTTGAGGATCAATTTCCCGGAAGAAAAATTATATTTATTGATGCCATCATGCAAAACTGGAGCGGCGGTGGTATTCATTGCAGCACACAACAGCAGCCTAAAATAAAGAGTATTAAATAGCTGAATCATGAAAAAAAATATTGTATTTATTTTGTTTCTCCTTTATCATTCCTGCTTCTATGCCCAAAAGCCCCGGGCAAGAGATATTGGAATTCCCTTCGCAGGCACACCCGGCAAGTTCAATGCCATCACAGACGTAAAAGGTGTTGAAGTGGGCTATAGCACCATCATTGCTGGCCAGGGAAAAAACATAAGAGGAAAAGGGCCTGTACGTACAGGGGTTACTGCTATTTTGCCAAGAGGCAGAACCAACAACCCTTTGTTTGCAAACTGGTATTCACTCAATGGCAATGGTGAAATGACCGGAACTACCTGGGTAACAGAATCCGGATTTTTAGAAGGACCGTTGATGATTACCAACACCAATAGTGTGGGCACAGTAAGAGATGCCGTATTAAAATGGTATGTAAAAAAGGGATGGTACCAGGAAGATTTTTGGTACACTTATCCCGTTGTTGCCGAAACCTATGATGGCTTTCTAAATGACATCTATGGTTTTCATGTAAAAGAAAGCAATGCCTATGAAGCATTGGACAGTGCAAGGAGTGGCTTTATAAAAGAAGGCAACGTAGGCGGTGGAACGGGTATGAGATGTTTGGGATTTAAAGGCGGCAGCGGCTCTTCATCAAGAGTAATAAAGGTTAAAGACTCCACTTATACATTGGGTGTATTTGTACAGGCAAATTTTGGCCGAAAAAGAAATCTTGTAATTGCCGGTGTGCCTATAGGTATAGAACTAATTGACACATTGAACAATGAATTAAAAGCACCTCCATCCTACCGGCAGGAAGGCGACGGTTCAATCATAGTAGTTGTGGCAACGGATGCGCCATTACTTCCACACCAATTAAAAAGAATTGCACAAAGGGTATCGCTTGGTATAGGAATAGTAGGCGGACAAGGCACCAATGGCTCAGGTGATATTTTTATAGCTTTTTCAACGGCAAATCCAACTGCTTTTCAAAGAGCAGATTTTACAAAAGTTGATGTATTGCCGAATGATGAAATCAATCCATTATTTGAAGCAACCATACAGGCAACTGAAGAAGCCATCATCAATGCCATGGTAGCAGCAGAAACAATGGAAGGTATTAATGGAAACAAATCGTATGCATTACCGCATCAACTGGTAATTGATCTTTTGAAAAAATATAAGCGGATAAAATGATAAAAGAACAAACCAAACTTTATGGTCTTGATCACCTGCGGGCAATAGCTATTTTATTGGTGCTCGGGTTTCATTGCCAGATTGGATATTTTGGACGTCCTGAGTGGACAAAACAGTTTAACCAATTTGGCTGGACAGGTGTTGACCTGTTTTTTGTGTTAAGCGGCTTTTTAATTTGATTGTAACTGTTTCCACAAATAAAAAAAGAAGGTTCATTTTCAATGAAGGAATTTTATGTCAAACGGTTCTTCCGCATTCTTCCTGTTTATTATTTTGTGCTGGCACTGTATTTTATTTTTCCGGGGTTAAGCGCCCCGCAATTAATGACCCCTCGGGAAGTTTTTACCCTTTACACAAAATTTTGCGGCCAACTTTGAAACACATCGTGCATTTGGCGTAGTATGGTCGCTATGTGTAGAAGAACATTTTTATCTTCTTCGCACGGAAAGTTTTCTACCTCTTTAAAATCCGGCATTGAAATAAATTTACCGCTCAGCACAAATAATCTTCCATAATATTTGCAACGAAATGTAGCTGCTTTACTAGAGGCTTTATAAGCAACGATATTTCCCCGGTGGGTACAAACATTTGAAAGACAGTTGATGTCACCGGCTTTGTCTTTGGTAAGCAGCAATGGCTCGTTTAAATAGCTTTCCAATAAAATGAAAGGTTGTACATTTCAGGCAAATTTTACCACCGCCGTATTGCCAATAAATTGCCAGAAAGCAGAAAATATTTTCTCTATGGCTTCTTCAAATTATTTAGTGTAATTATAGAAATCAGTTGCAGGGGTAGTGGCTTTTGCAATGTTGGGGCTACATATAGTTGGGCCATAAAATATTTTTCTAAATGTAAATAAATTTCATTCAATTTTGAATGCTTTTAATCGTGGGTAGTTGCCCCCGGATGCAAGCTTTTTAAATGACGTTGCTAAAAAATGAAGTTAAAAAAATGGGAGAAGCCGAAATAAATACCGCCAACCAACAAATAGAAATTCATTCCGATTTTTTCTTTTATGGTGATGCCGCCAATGAAGCATTGAGTTTGCAAATAGCAAAAGATATCGCCACTCACTGGAATGAGGCAAAAGGAAAAGTAGTATTGAAGAACCGCCTGTACCAGGTGGTGTTTAAAATAACCGGCCATTGGGCTGAGCATTTAACCCCGGAAATGGTCTTTGAAAATACCAACCCGAGAAATAATTATTTCAGGATTGAATCTTTTGCCGGTACCGATATTTCATTTGTGGATGATATCGGCAGCAATACCGGTTATTTTAATCTGGATAACCTGTTAAATAATTCTACCACTGCTGCTCACGAGTATGGGCATACACTCGGTTTGATTCATCCGGCAGTATTGGATATCAGAGGAAAAGGACAGCCGGGCATCATGTACCCAAGAGGTACCATTGTAGATCCTGTTTACCAATATAATCCTGCGGCTAAGCCATTAGAGCCGGGTGGAACCATCAACCCTTTTACACGAAAAGTGTTGCAGGAAGACATTGATCACCTTCGATTAAAGCAAGTCGATTTCGGTGGCCCGGGTTTCGCAATATTAGGCAAGTTTACATCATTATGGCAGCATAAGCATATACCATAAACTCGCCACTTAAATATTTTTGCTACATTCAATTTTTAAAAACACCTATCTTCAGCCCTTAAACATTCATCGGCATTATGTCAATTCTTTCCTTAGATAATATTAAAAAAGATTATGGACGTGTACAGGCGCTGAAAGGCGTAAGTTTTAATGTGCCAAAGGGTACGGTATTTGGAATATTGGGTCCTAACGGTAGCGGTAAAACGACCATGCTTGGGATCATCATGGATATTTTAAAACCTACTTCCGGTTCTTACAAATTGTTAGGTGAAGTACCCAATGAAACCCATAGAAGACAAATTGGTACATTTTTAGAAACGCCCAATTTTTATCATTATTTATCAGCCGAACGTAATTTGAAAATCGCGGCCGCTGTAAAGGGAAGGGGAGTAGAAGATATCCCAAGGGTATTGGAGATGGTGAATCTGACACAGCGGAAAGATTCCCGTTTTAGCACCTATTCACTAGGAATGAAACAACGGCTTGCGATCGCTTCCTGCCTTTTAGGCAATCCCGAAGTTTTAATTTTAGATGAGCCTACCAATGGATTGGATCCCGTTGGTATTGCAGAAATAAGGGCGCTAATTAAAAAGTTACAACAGGAAGGTAAAACAATCATTATGGCCAGTCATTTACTGGATGAGGTAGAAAAAGTATGTACACATGTGGCCATTTTAAAGAAGGGCGAACTGGTTGCTACCGGAAATGTAAATGAGATTTTGGCCAATGAAGATATTGTGGAAGTGGGTGCTACAGATATGGCTAAATTAAAATCATCCATCCAGAAATTATCGGGTTTTACATCAATGAATGTTCACAACAACCTGGTGCAGTTGAATTACCCAATCGGTTCTGTAAACCTTCAAACCATTAACCAACACTGTTTTGATGATGGTGTGGTGCTCAATCATCTGCTGGTGAAAAAGAAAAGTCTGGAATCTAAATTTATGGAATTAACCAACTAATTATAAAAACAGAATATGTTTAAATTATTAAATATCGAGTGGCTGAAGATTAAGAATTACAATGCTTTTATCATCCTCAGCAGTTTTTTTGCGCTGGGCATAGTTACAGTTAATTACATTGTATTTCTTGTAAATAAAAATATGATTAGTCAGGTTGATGCTGCTAAAGTGATGGGCTCATTTTCGCCCTATAATTTTGATAAAACCTGGCAAACTACCAGTTATACCTCCGGATGGTTGTTGTTATTACCAGCTTTGCTATTGATCATCATAGTAACGAATGAGTTTACCTATCGTACGCATCGCCAAAATATTATCGATGGCTGGTCGCGGCAGCAATTCATTCATGTAAAGATTGTATTGGCAATATTAACCGCTATATTTTCTACTATTCTTGTTTTTATTACGGCCATTTCATTTGGCTTATTATCAGGTTCTGCCTTTTCAACCTATGGAATTTCGCATGTTGGCTTTTTCTTTTTAAAGGCCCTGTCATATAATATGATTGCAGTGTTAATTGGTGTGTTAATCCGCAGAACAGGTTTTGCGATCGGGGTATTTTTCATCTATATGGGATTAGAGAATTTTATCTCTCAACTGCTGGATGTTTGGAGTATTCGTTTACGTAGTCAAAATAATATAGACCTTGGAAGTATGGGCGATTACTTACCGATGAATTCTGCGGATGGTATGCTTACTTTTCCGGAAAACCCACTGAAAAGCTTTGCCAAAGGAGCATTGCCAACCGATTATCCCTGGCTGGTGCTTGGCCTCGCAATCGCCTACCTAATTTTATTTTATTGGTGGAGTGTAAATCGTATGGTTAAAACAGATCTCTAATCTTTTGATGGATGAGTAAGTTGGCTAAGTGCAGCTTCAACTGATGGATATAAAAAAGTGAATCCCGTTTGCTTTATTTTTTCGCAACTAACGGTAGTGCTTTTTAGTACTTCCACACTGCGGTCGCCCAACATGATTTTAAGTACAAATTTCGGCACGTTTACAGGGATATAAAATTTACCTTTCATTTGTTTGGCAAGTTCCAGCGTTAATTTTTTATTACTTACAGGGTTTGGTGCCACTGCATTGTAACTGCCATGCAATTGTTCATTTTCTATTCCTTCTGTGAATATTCTACAAAGGTCATCAATGTGTATCCAGCTTACGATCTGGTTACCATCGCTTAAAATGCCTGCTACACCCAACTGAATTGGTTTTTTAAATTCTGCCAGAGCTCCCCCTTTGTTACTCAATACAATGCCTATGCGAACTTTTACCAGCCGGACATTCAATGCCTCAACTGGTTCAATGCTTTGTTCCCATAGTTGGCAGGTTTCACCCAAAAAACCTGCTGCAGGTTTATCTGTTTCAATAAACCCATTCTTGTCTGGTGCCGGATCTTCTCCATACCAGCCAATAGCCGAAGCGCTTACAATGGTTTTAATGGAATGCGTATTGTTGCGCAACGTTTCAAGTAACAATGCGCTGCTTTCTGTACGGCTTTTTATAATCTCAGATTTATATTCGGCAGTCCATTTTTTATCTACAACACCTGCGCCTGCCAGGTGTACAATATAGTCTGCTTTTTGAATGGCTATGATATCAATTGTTCTTGTTGCAACATTCCATAATGCGAACGACACATTTGAGTCTGGCTGATCAACAGATGGTATTTTTCTTGTTAATATGATTACCCGGTAACCTTTACTGGTTAAATGTTTTGTTAAATGCCTGCCAACCATTCCTGTGCCACCTGTTATTAGTACTGTTTGCATAATTATTGATTTGATATTGTGATTTATGTAAAAACAAAAAACATTGCATCTTGTTGTTATTCACAAAAGCATTACTTTTAAAACCTTAATTTTATTATTGTAAAGATAGCTATACCATGAAAGGATTCACTTATATATGTTGCTTGTTGCTGTTACCAATTTTTTCATTTGCTCAACGTATCACTTTTACTGAACCTCAAAAAGAAGATGGCCGGGACATCAATTTTGATATTATTGGAAAGATGAACAATAATATAATGGTATTTAAGAATGCCAAATGGAAATATGCTGTTTCTGTTTACAACGCATTTGACATGTCGCTGAAAGAAAAAGTGGATATGGATTTTATTCCTGATAAGGCGTTCAATGTGGACTATATTACGTTTGCTGATAGCTTTTATTTTGTTTATCAATATCAGAAAAAAAGTATTGTTTATTGCATGGCTGCTAAAATGGATAACAACGGGCACCTTATCGATCAACCCATTCAATTAGATACCACGCATGTTGGCATAATGGGAGATAATAAAATTTACAGCACCATTAACAGTGAGGATAAAAAGCGAATCATGATTTTTAAGATTCAAAAGAGAAATGATCAGTTCAGTTTCAGTACAATTCTATTTGACAATAATCTACAGCAGCTTCATAAGTCGCGGTTACTAATGGATTTTAATGAGCGGGACGATGTATTCAGTGATTTTTTGCTGGACAACGAAGGCAATTTTATTTTTTCAAGGGGGATAAAACAAGGCAACCGGTCCAATATCAATAGTGTGTATCTCTACACAAAAAAGGCGAGGCAGGACACCTTTTCTGCCAGAAAAGTAAATTTAAATGGGCTTTTTATTGATGAGATAAAAATGAAGATAGACAATGTAAATAACCGTTACCTTTTTAATTCTTTATATTATACGGAGCGGCGTGGAAATATTGATGGCATTTTTGTTTCTATCTGGGATGTAAAAGGCGACAGTGCCTATGCCAATGTATTCACCCGGTTGGACGAAAGCGTAAAGGAAATTGCCAAAACAAAAGGTAATCTTAAACTGGCGCTAAACGATTTTTTTATCAGAAGTGTTCTGTTAAAAAGGGATGGAAGTTATCTGTTGGTAGCAGAAGATTTTTCTACGCAGTCCAGCAATAACAACGCTGGATGGAACCGTTGGGATTACTTATATGGCTCACCCTTTATGAGTCCTTATAATTACTACAATTACAATCCTTCCTACTGGGGTTTTTATAGGCCTTTCAATAACTTTAATAATAACCAAAGCACACGTTACTATTATGACAATATCTTATTGCTTGAAATTAGTAAAGACGGAAATGTAGTAAGGGATAACATCATCAATAAAGAACAATATGCTGATGACAATGACAATTTTTTATCGTTTTCAACTTATATCACAGAGTCGAGTATCCATTTTCTTTTCAATATAATGGAAAAAAAAGCTAAACTTTTAACCGATAATACACTTACCGCCACTGGTACAATTAAAAGAAATCCTACTCTTAGAAGCATTGACCGTGGTTATGAATTTATGCCCAAATTAGCCCGCCAGGTAGGAGCAAGGCAAATCATAGTTCCCTGCACTTTTAGAAATCAGATTTGCTTTGCAAAAATAGATTTCTAAGCCATCACAATTTCTGTTTCATAATTGTTAAGCCGTTAATTTTTTCTATAAGCGTTAGCAATGCAGTTGTTGTGACTTAACTTCTATCTATAAACTATAATAGCGAAGGATCATTATGTCATCTTGTTTATTGCGCTCTTCTTAACCGGTTTTTTGGTTAGAAAATGACGATCTACTGAACTACTGATAGATACTGGGAATTTGAGGGGGAACTATAAATTGACACACCAAATATTGTGTAAAATTATAAAGGGCCTGTATAAAAAATGGCTGGTAGTTTTTAACGCTATCAGCCACTTTATTATTAATTTGAGTTACACAACAGATTTAAAAGAGCCGGTTAAAAGTCTAGCCCCAAACTTAAATTAAGCACTCCTTTTTTAAATAAAGTATTCATTGGCCATCCTGCATCAAACCTTACAAAGTAACCTAGTAATGTGCTTCTTGCACCAAAGCCATAACCACCAGCAAAGGGCCCTAAACCGCCTACCCTGTTAATGATTTGTACCGGCGGACTACCAATAATAACCGAAGGGCGTTTCAAGCCATTGTAACTTCCATTCCAGGCGGCACCAAGATCGAAAAACTGCACCAATTGAAAATTGCGTAAAAATGCATTATTGATTGGTCTGCTAAAGAGCGTAGTAAACACAGGCAGCCGGAATTCGCTGTTTAAAACAAGATTGTTGTTGCCATTTGAAATATTCTGATTAAAGCCTCTCATGTTTACGGCAAGACTTTGAAACGTATAATAATTATCCGGTGCAGGGGTATTGTTATCATTAAACTTTGGAAATAGGTCTCCATCTGTACCACCTAAATAATAAATTGTTTTTTGATTACCCCAGCTAAATTCAGCAGCGGCCCTTCCGGCCCAAATAAAATTGCGATAAATGGGATAGTAGTATCTGCCATCAAGACCCCAGTTGAAATTGAATTTTCCGGTGGCGACTTTTTCCTTACTAACATCTGTATTCCAGTCAAAGTAAATCTTGTAGCGAAGGCCATTCCAGATATTCTGTGTTGGATTAAGCGTATTGTCATACACATATTCCATGTGGGTTGTAACATACCTGCGATTTATATCGGGGATCTTTAAACTATTCGGCTGACTAATATCAGTAAAGATTACGCCTCGGTCATTTCTAATACCAAAATCCAACTTGAGCTTTTTAGAATTGTCAAACGGATAGGCTACGCTTCCCTGATATAGATTGGTGTAAATTTTTCCAATAAAATCACCAATAAAAGAACCATAAGCATTCCTGTAATAAGTAAGGCCCCAATCAATTCTTCTCTTTAAATTAGTGTAGGCCATCAACCATTCATTGTCTCTTAAATTAGTTGATAATTTAAAGGCACCTGTAATTTTAACATCCTCCATCAATTCTGATGTGCCCAGTCTTATGAGGCCATTGAGCACCGTATTCGAGGAAAGATTAATAGGACCTTGCCCACCTCCATAGGGCTGATAACGGTTGAATAATACCGAATTATTGAAGGCAACTCCACCATATTCTGCTCCGAATTTCACTGGCTTGTAGGCATATAATTTAGCCTTTTTCAGCACATCGTTTTTTATTAAATCCTCCGATCCATAAGTCTGTCCAATTCTGCCGCTATCTTTTTTGTCCTGTTCAAATTCTGTTTGAAATAAATTTTCATCGGACTTAACGGTATCGATGTTCACCAAGGGCTTATCGTACAGGTCCGTTACCGTTTGTTCAATTTTATCGGCCATTACAATGCTTTTCATATAAGAGGTAGGTGGCACAGTTACATTCCGGCGCCTAAGCGTGTTTTCGTCAATTTTTAATTTATATAATGTTTTTTCATCGCTTTGTCTGGTAACCTCACTTACCTGGTTTTTATCACCGGCAATCCTTGTTTCTGCTACACTGCTTTCATAGTTGGTTAATGGGAACGTGTAGGCAGAATCTTGCGAAACTGCTACTATGGCAATAGAATCCACATCTGTTTTTTTATACACCCTTAGTGTGCTGTCCACATCCTTCGCTGAAGGGTTTCTCAAAATCTCATCCGCAATCAATACCAATGTATCTGCCCCGGCTGCCTTTGTACTAAAAAAACCTGCATATCTGTTGGCAACACCATTTTCATCACTGATGAAAGTAAAATGGTTTTCGTTGTACGGCATTGGATAACGGGCATTGCCATATTTAAGATGTGATAATTGTGAAATCTGGTTGAGTTCAGACTTATTGCCAAAATTGGTTATGAGGAAAACATTGTAACGGTTATTGCTGGGTAAAATAGTGTCACCTGTTTTTGCATCTGGGTTAGGCCGGTTGCTCGAAAATATAATTCCTGTTTTGCCAGGAAAGGAAACATAAGTAGCATCAAGGTCATCGTACACGTCATTGGTGATCTGTTGTACCTTTTCATTTTCAAGATTGTACGTAAATATATCTGTATGCCCGTTTTTGGTAGCGCTCAATAAGAGTGTTTTACTATCAAGCATATATTTTACATCTTGTATCTGTTGAAACTCTTCCGTAAGATCAAGTTTAGGGAATTTGATCCTAGTTACCACATCATAAACAAATAGCTTGATTCTGCCTTCCTGATTATAAATTACGGTAAGCCTGGTTCCTTTTGGATCCCATGCCATGATCGGGTAATCGGGATTCGCTTCATTTTTATAACTACGAATACCGTATTTCAGCAAAGTTGTGTAACTGAAATCCTCACTTAACTTTAATTTTACGATCCCCTTTTTATACTCGACCACCGCAAAAGAATTATTACGTGCAATTGGGTTTACGTTAATCCGGTAATAATCCTGTCTTTTATTGATATCAAAACTTTCAATATAATTCCCTTTGGGATAAGCCTTTCTTCTGGAGATGTCTTTGAAATATTTATCTTCCTGATATTCCATAAAATCGGCCAAAACGGCCTTGAATTTTTTCTTGCAGATTTGTTCGCAGGCCCTGTTTAAATTTTTATACACTCTTGCCAGATAAAGCAAATAAGTAACGTTTTCTTTTTTGTATTTCTCCTCAATATAATGCCAGAAGGAATGTCCGGCTAATAGCGGCTTGTCAAAGGCAAATTGATAAAATTTGGTATAATTACCACTTAGGATTTCGCTTTTTAGCTCATCATCTAATTTGGTACTCCAGTTTTCTCCTGCGAATGCTACGTAGCCATCAGTGAGCCATTTGGGCAAATCCAATAGTGCCTGGTTACCCGCAAATTCACCAAGGTCGTCACCAAATAAAATATTGTCTGTGAGTATTCGTGCAATACCTTCTCTGATTTGTTTGCGCAAATGAGCATGGTCGCCATTAAAATAAACAACCATTTTATTATTTACCAGTTGGGTGGCACCACCAGTAATTTGCCAGTCAATACCCAGGCCGATATTGGATTGTTGCAAATCAGCAAATTCGTTATAGATGATAATATTGGCTCTGCGTTGAAGACTATATTCAGTGAAAGCTTCAATTTTTGGCGCTTCTTCTTCTGCCACCTGAACCACAAATTTTGCCAGCTCCTGACCATTCTGATTAAAGTAAGTGTTGAAATTCCGGCTCTGATAATATTGCCATTTGAATTTTTTATACTGTACCCTGTTTTTACCAAACTCCACAGTGTTTACCTGACCGTATGTTGCAAAAGCACTAAGCAAAAGAATACAGAGTGATGTGAAAATTATCCTGAACTTTACCATACTAAAATTAATATTTGATAATAAAATTAATCTATTCAACCGAATCATAAAAATATCGCTTTATTCAGCAAACAATTTGATATGTTAAAAATAAAATCCTTCATATTCAGTCCAATACAAGAAAATACGTATATTTTATACAATGAGTTTAAGCAATGCATCATTATTGATCCGGGGTGTTATTTTGACGAGGAAAAGGAGACGCTAAAGAAATTTATAATTCAAAATGATTTAACGCCAACCCTTTTGCTAAATACGCATTGCCACTTAGATCATGTGTTTGGTAACAAATCGATAGCAGAAACCTTTCAACTAACGCTTCATATTAACGAAAAAGAAAAACCAATACTGAGTTTTGCAACAACTTCAGGATTGATGTACAATTTACCTTTTGATAATTACACCGGAGATTTTATCCTCATAAAAGAAGGTGACACCGTATTGCTGGGCGAAGATGAGTTGCAGGTAATTGACGCACCTGGTCACTCTCCAGGCAGCATTTGTTTCTATTGTGCCAAACAAAACTTTATAATAAGCGGCGATGTTTTGTTTAAAGGAAGTATTGGTAGAACAGATTTGCCCATGGGCGAGCACCAAACTTTATTGGATAGTATTAAAAATAAGTTAATGGTTCTACCCGGAGATACGATTGTTTACAGCGGACATGGACCAGCAACAACAATCGGAGAGGAAAAGGCAAGCAATCCATTTCTCGTATAGCAATATGAGAATTAACAATAATTTCATCCTCCATTCACGTATTATCAACGGATGGTAAGGTTTGGGAGAAGTAAGTCTGATCAATCATCTTTCAATTTACATTTTCTCCATACATAATTCTATCAATACACCATTGGTAGTTTTGGGATGTAGAAAGCAGACCAATTTGTTATCTGCGCCAGGTTTAGGTATTTCATTAAACAAAAGAAATCCTTCGCCTTTTAATTTTGCCATTTCGGCTTCAATATCGGCTACCTCAAAGGCTATGTGGTGTACTCCTTCTCCTTTTTTTTCAATAAACTTTGCAATCACACCATCTTTGGTGCTACTTGCCAACAGTTCAACTTTTGAATCCCCGATCTTGAAAAAAGCAGTGTTAAGCTGCTCTGTTGCTACTGACTCCGTTTTATAGCAGACACTATTTAGCAGCTTTTCAAATAGTGGTATTGCTGATGTGAGGTTTTCAACAGCGATTCCGATATGTTCAATTTTTAACATGAATAAAACATTTATACACCGAACGTTTACGAAATAGGTAAAATGAATGAAGCTACTCCTTTAACGCAGCTAAAATAAAACCTTTTATAGTAATTTCGTGTTATAAAAAGAAAATAAATACTATGCTGAAGTTGCCCATTTATTTAGATAACAATGCTACTACACCAATGGATCCAAGGGTGTTGGAGGCAATGACTCCGTATTTTTTAGAGCATTTTGGAAATGCAGCAAGCCGTAACCATCCTTTTGGTTGGGAAGCCGAAGAAGCTGTTGATTATGCCCGTGAACAAGTTGCCAAATTAATCGGTGCCGATCCGAAGGAAATTATCTTTACCAGCGGAGCCACTGAAGGCGATAACCTTGCAATTAAGGGAGTGTTTGAAATGTATGCCTCTAAAGGAAATCATATTATCACAGCCACTACAGAACATAAGGCTGTACTTGATACTTGTAAGCACATAGAAAAATCAGGCGGTGAAGTAACCTATTTACAGGTAAAGGCAGATGGTTTAATCGATTTGAAAGAACTTGAAGCAGCTATTAAACCAACCACCATCTTGATTTCAATCATGTATGCAAATAACGAAATTGGAACCATCCAGCCCATCAGGGAAATAAGTGCTATAGCAAGAAGGCATGGTATTCTGTTATTTACTGACGCCGTACAGGCAGTGGGTAAAATACCGGTAGATGTTAATAAAGATGGTATCGACTTAATGGCATTCACTGCGCATAAAATGTACGGACCAAAAGGTGTTGGTGCATTGTATGTCCGTCGAAAAAATCCAAGAGTAAAGGTTACTGCACAGATGGATGGCGGTGGGCACGAAAGAGGAATGAGAAGTGGTACGCTAAACGTACCTGGTATAGTTGGTTTTGGTAAGGCTTGCGAACTTTGCATGCAGGATATGGAAGAAGATACGAAACGCATTAGTTTATTACGTGACAAACTGGAAACAGAATTGATGAAGTTGGAAGAAGCTTACATTAATGGTAGTACCGAGCATCGTTTACCACATGTTACCAATATTTCTTTTAAGCACGTAGAAGGAGAAGGCTTGCTGATGGGCTTCAATAAAAATATAGCGCTGAGTTCAGGATCTGCCTGTACATCCGCTTCACTGGAACCATCTTATGTATTGAAGGCATTGGGGTTAGGCGATGATCTTGCACACAGTTCTCTAAGGTTTGGTTTAGGAAGATTTACCAATGAGGAGCAGATTGATTATACAGTTAAAGCGATCAGCGAAACTGTACTGAAGTTAAGAGAAATGAGCCCATTGTGGGAAATGTATAAAGAAGGAATTGATTTAAGTACGATTGAGTGGGCAGCGCATTAAAGAAATTAGCCAATTACTCAATTTGAAAATTTGAAAATTGGTTTTTGCTTATTTTTTATAATTTTCACACCTTCACATTTTTAAATTTTAAAATTAATAACCATGGCATATTCAGAAAAAGTAATCGATCATTACCAAAATCCTAAAAATGTAGGAACATTGGACAAAGGCAGTAAGAATGTGGGTACCGGTTTGGTAGGTGCGCCGGAATGCGGCGATGTGATGCGTTTGCAAATTGAAGTAGATGATGCAACAGGAATGATAACTGATGCTAAGTTTAAAACTTTTGGTTGCGGATCTGCAATCGCTTCTTCTTCTCTGGCAACCGAGTGGTTGAAAGGAAAGAGTATTGATGAGGCACTAACTGTTGACAATATGGATTTTGTAGAAGAATTAAATCTTCCACCTGTAAAAATTCATTGTTCTGTATTAGCAGAAGATGCTATCAAAGCAGCTATTAATGACTACCGTGTTAAAAACGGGATGGAACAAATCAAGTTCGAAGAAAGCGTAGTACATTAATCTATGCTTACCTGCTCTTTTGAAAGAAAGTGGTGAGTAATCATTCAATAAAAGTATAGAAGATGAATAATAATGTTTTAAATAAGTCTTTAGACACAGCGATTGAAGAATGTCCCCAGGTGCCCCTGGAAGAAAGTGCAGGAACTGCTGTGGTTGAACAACCTAAGCCTTTGGAAAATGCTATTTATATCAGTGATAAAGCCAAATCAAAAGTAATCAACCTTATGCAGGATGCGGGTTTGGCCGATAACGAATCTTATTTTTTAAGAGTGGGCGTAGTTGGTGGTGGCTGTAGCGGGTTAAGTTATAAAATGGATTTTGATAATGAGCAAAAGCCGATGGACCAGTCGTTTGAAGATAAGGGAATAAAAATCGTAACAGATCTTAAAAGTTTTTTATACCTCGTTAACACAGAACTCGAATTTAGTGACGGTTTGAATGGAAAGGGTTTTTATTTTAATAACCCCAATGCGAGTAGAAGTTGTGGTTGTGGTGAGAGTTTTGCAGTTTAATGTGTTTGTTTATTAAAACAAGCCCGTTCCACTTAGGGGCGGGCTTTTTGCTTTGTATGATTATTTCAGCGATAGCATTGCTCCACTTTCATCAATTGGCTGTGCTCTGGTTCAAAATAAGCAGGTACGCCAAAAAGTTACCATCGCATTAATTTGTAAACTTTAGTTGAGTTAGAGCTGTTGTACCGGCATTGCGAGTGTGCAAACACTTTAAAAAATTGTTTAGGCTATTGATACCTTTAATTTTTATCTACACAAAATTGCACCTT
>JBGSMI010000033.1:0-7737 GCA_041740215.1 Ferruginibacter sp. | reverse complement strand
TGCAATTTCAATTTATCATCTTATACACATTGTTGTTGTTTGGTAACAAGACTAACAACCATAGTTGTCGATTTTCTGGTTTGTTTCTAATGATGAGCTGAGACAGGGTTAAGTGGTGAATAACTCTTTCCAATGTATTAAAGTATTTAATAAGTACGCAAGTTGTGTTAGTAAATACAAACCTCTTTTTTGGTTAACACTTCGGCCGTTGCTCAGAGACACAACAGCGGCGTGCCGGGATAGGTAATTTTTTAAGGACGTACCAACAACGGCACAAATCCTTTTTCGGAATACGGTTATTGTTATGCCGATACTGACTGCTGGAAATGAAAGTTTACTTTGAAGTAGTTTATTAAAAGTATCCTTGGCTTACCTTCAATTTTATACCTTTATTGAATGTTCGATTTTCGCCTCCAGGTTTTTCATGCTGTTGCCAAGCGCCTCAATTTTACAAAGGCTGCCGAAGAATTATTTATAACCCAGCCGGCAGTTACAAAGCATATCCATGAAATAGAGAATCATTTTAAAGTAAAATTATTTGATCGCAACGGAACAAAAATAAAACTCACCCCAGCAGGGCATACGCTTTTGCAATATACCGAAGAGCTATTCACAGTGTATCGTAATCTTGAGTTTGAGATGAATGGTTTTACAGAAACCTATAACGGCAAACTGCGTATTGGCGCTAGTACCACTGTAGCTCAATATGTGTTGCCATCGGTATTGGCTGAATTTCATAAAAAGTTCAAAGACATAAAAATAACGCTCACCATCAATAATACAGAGCAAATTGAACAAGCCTTGCAAAGTAAAGAAATTGATCTTGGCATCATTGAAGGTCAATCAAAAAAATCAGTAATTAAATACAAGGAATTTGTAAAAGATGAAATTGTATTGGTATCCAATACCAATAATCCAATGGCTAAAAAATTAACGATTTTACCAGAAGACCTGAAGAAAATTCCATTGCTGCTGAGAGAGCCGGGTTCGGGAACACTGGAGGTGATTGCTCATTCTTTAAAGCCTTTCGGAATAAAAATTTCACAATTACAAAACGAGATGCAATTGGGAGGCACAGAAAGTATGAAGCTATACTTATTGCATAGCAACTGTATGGCTTTTCTTTCTATCCATTCTATTTTAAAGGAACTGAGGCAAAAAGAATGTTGCATTATAGAGGTGAAAGGATTGAAGATAGAACGCTATTTTTATTTTGTGCATCTGCAAGGGCAGGCGGCTGCCTTGCCTGAATTATTTATGAAATTTGCCCGCCATCATACCTTTAAGTAATCAGGCATAACCAATCGCCATTTCTTACCTGCTATAAATTAGATGAGCTTTGTACCACAAAACAAAGACATCAGCATGAAGATAGCACCACAAACACACCAGCCGATAAAATTTGCAAAGCGATTTTTAGACAGAAGCATCACTACCAGGGAACTGGTTTTTTTATTGGCATTGGTATTTTGCTTTTCTCCATTGATATCTCCTCCCGTGGCACTGTTGATGGGATTGGTGATAGCACAATTTATCGGGCACCCTTACCTGCATCTCAATCACAACGCAACGTATATTTTACTACAAATTTCAGTAGTAGGCTTGGGGTTTGGTATGAATATAACCAGTGCCATGAAGGCAGGTAAAGCAGGTATTTTGTTTGCCATCATTTCCATTTTCGGAACATTGATATTTGGTTATTTTGCCGGAAAGTATTTAAAGATTGATAAGAGGACATCTTTCCTTATAAGCAGTGGCACGGCCATTTGTGGTGGTAGTGCCATTGCTGCCATTGCTCCTGTAATAAAAGCTGAAGAAAAACAAATTTCCGTTGCGCTGGGTACCATCTTTATTTTAAACTCCATTGCTTTGTTCTTATTCCCATTTATCGGCCATGCGATGCATTTATCTCAAACCCAATTTGGCTTGTGGTGCGCCATTGCCATACATGATACGAGCTCTGTTGTAGGCGCAGCCAATAAGTATGGTGCCCAGGCATTGGAAATAGCAACTACTGTAAAGTTGGCCAGGGCATTGTGGATCATTCCTGTTGCATTTTTATCTACCCTGATTTTTAAAAATAAAGGCGGCAAAATAAAAATCCCGTACTTTATTGGGATTTTTATTTTAGCCATGATAGCCAATACATACCTGCCTGTTATAACAGCTTATAGCAAATACTTGACAGCAATTGCTAAAGCGGGCTTAACAGTTACTTTGTTTTTGATTGGTTGTGGGTTATCACGCAAGGCATTGCATTCAGTAGATTTTAAGCCCTTAATACAAGGCTTCTTATTGTGGATCATTGTATCTGTAGTTGCATTGTGGGCAGTAATTTCTTTTGCTCAATAGGTATTTTTGGTTGAAGCATATCTTATCAGGTAGCAGGAAATAGGCGAGGCTGGTGTACTTCTCCTGTCTGGGGAAACGCTTAAGGAAATTTAATTTGTAGTACACAAACCGCGACTCGTAAAATTCTAATCCAGGTTATCAGGCATTTTAGCGATCCCTAGGTGCAAGCCGCTCAAAAAATCTATCTCCAAAGCTTACAAATGAAATTGTGCCTGGTGTTGAGAAAAATCTGATAATTTAACTGGATTGAAGATCGTACTCAAGTACAATTTCTATAAAAAAAATACCTTGCTTTTTGTGCAAGGTATTAAAAGTTCATCTTTTTTGATTTTGCAAAAAGGCCAAATGCCATTCAATAACCTTGAAAAATTATTCTTTCATAAATCGCTTAGACTGCGTAAAGATTGGAGTCACAAACTGAAGTGTATATATTCCAGTGGTCAAACTATTTACATTAACAGCAATAGAAGAATTGGTTTGTATGGTAACTTTTTCTTCTCTGATATTCCTTCCGCCTGCATCTATAATCCTTAATGTTCCTTTTAAACTTTCACCCGTTGCTTTTATAAATAAAATATTCCTCACCGGGTTTGGTGATATCTTGAATGTGAAGATTTCGTTGCTCATATTTACTGCAACTATCTTACTGAAAGTAACTTTGCCATCCTTATCTAAAATTTTCAGTCTATAAAAATTCATTCCATTCAAAGGTTGTAAATCAACAGTTGAGTAATTTGTTTTTACACTGTAACTTCCTGTTGCAATTTTGTAGCCGATGGTGGAAAAATTATCGCCGTCTCCACTACGCTGTATTTCAAACCCAGCCACATTTTTTTCGCCGGTAGTTTGCCATTGTACAAGTACAGTTTGATTTTGTGGTGTTGCTTTTAAATCAAGCTCCGTTATTGGCAACGGACCAGCATCTGAAAAAATATACCTGGTCACTACACCAAGCCTGCCCGGAAATTTTGCGTAACCCGCCGCATACAATTTATTATAAGTAAAAGCCAAACTTTGAATACGACTTTCTAAAACGCCTATGTTATTTATACCAATGCCATTGGTGCCAAAAGTGCTGTCAATGCTTCCATCAGGTTTATAAAGCACTATAGTAAAATTATCATTGGTGCCGCCCACTGCAATTTTTCCATCTAAACTAACAGCCACAGCAATACCAAAATTAAAATCGTTGCCAAGGTAGGTTGATTGAAATCCATCGCCACTAAAAGTGTTATCCAGATTTCCGTTGGTATTGTAGCGGGCCAAGGCGAACGAAGACTTTTCTGAACCGGGCGTTTTAGCATATCCGGCTACAATAATTTTGCCGTCATTTTGAATCGCCATACTTTCTCCAAAGTAGTTGTCATTACCAAATGTGCTGGTTTGTTTTCCGTCTTCCGAAAAGTCGGTATCCAGTGTTCCATCAGTATTATAGCGCACCAATGCAAATCTATTTTTGCCGTTTAAATAAACACGCCCACTTACTACGATTTTACTGTCAGTTTGAATTGCCACCGAAGATGCAAAACTTTCTCCACCATCAAAATTGGTTCTTTGTTTTGCATTATCACTAAAGGTGTTGTCATAAGTACCATCGCCACTTATACGTGCTACTGCAAATGTTGCTGAATCATAATTTAAACCTATAAATGTGTAGCCTGCCAACACAATTCGTCCTTCGTTATCAACTGCAACAGATTTGCAAACATCAGAATTTCCAATGGGGGTAATCAGTAGTTTTCCGTCTCCGCTAAAACTGTTATCCAAAGTTCCGTCACTGTTATATCGCACTACAGCAAACCGAAATATACTAACCCTATTGTCACTATTTCCGGCAGCAATTATTTTTCCATTTGCCTGTAAAGCCAGTGATACAATTTCATCTGTCAGACCTAAATCTGTTATTTGCCTTCCATTGGTTCCAAATGTGCTGTCAATACTGCCATCAATGTTATATCGAACAAGGGCAAAATCGTAGGAGCTGCCATTCCAGGTACTTCCTCCCGCAATCGCTTTTCCATCTTGCTGTATCACGGTTGCATTAAAAACGGTATAGCCTTGTTTATAATCGCCGATCAATTTTCCATTGTCACCAAAAGTATTGTCAAGACTTCCATTTGCATTGTATCTCGCTACTGCCATTTGCCTGATGGTATTGTTTGGAGTAACAATATTTGAATAACCAGCCAGAATTATTTTATCGTCGTTTTGTAAAACCAATGACCCTGCGAAATCATCGGTTGACGAAAAATCTGTTGTTAAGATACCATTAACGCCAAATGAATTGTCAACACTGCCATCGGTATCAAAACAGGCCAACGCAAGATCCCTGGCGGTACCATTTATTGCATAGCCACCAATAACAATTTTTCCGTCAGACTTAAAAGCCAGCGAATTACGTGCTCCATTCTCTGTAATAATGGCAGACGTTTGCGTGCCGGTTCCGTTAAAAGAATTATCAAGATTACCATTTGTGTTATAACGGGCGAGGGCAAAATAACTTAGATTATTTTGCATTGCCAGCCCTGCCATTACAATTTTGCCATCCGTTTGAATGCCAAGTGCATAACCACTTCCTCCATCATTTATTTTGGTTATTTGCTTGCCCTCATTACCAAAGCCTGCATCAAGCGTGCCATCAACATTGTATCGGGCAATTGCGAAATGCTCACCAATGATTTCAGACGACACACTTCCGCCTACCAACACTTTTCCATCTGTTTGAAATGTTAGTGTATTGGCACTACCCGTATGTATTTCAACTGAATCAGTCATGCCTCGTGGCGGACCTATTTTTAGTGTGAAATCAAATAACGCCAACCCATTTCCATTGAAGGTATTATCAACACTGCCGTTCGAGTTGAATTGCGCAACCACACTGCTCGACTCGTTTGGTCCGGTTACCAATATTTTTCCGTCATTTTTTACAATTACTGCCGTTGGTAAGAAGGTGGTTGATTGAATACCATTGACACCGAAGGTAGAGTCAATAATACCGGTGGTTGTAATTCGAATGAGTCCTGATGACTCATAATCGCTACCCACAATTATTATTTTACCGTCTGGTTGCATTGCAGCAGCCACATCATTAAAGGTTACAGCTTTGGAAAAACCAGCCATACCATAGGATGAATCAATTCTGCCGTTTGCAAGACGCCGGGAAACAAACGTAGGATAATTACTGATAATGAAAATAGTGCCATCACTATTGATCAAAACCTGTCGTGCCGAATTGGTATATTGAAAAACAGATCCGATATCGGATCTGACGATACCTTTGTTACCAAATGATGGATCAAGTTGACCAGTTTGTGCAAAAGAAAGATTCAGCAAAAACAGTAATAAAAAACCAAGTAGACTTCTTTTCATTTATTTAATTTAAGCGGCGTGTGAAAAATGATGATCCTAAAACCGATCTTTTAGTCGTAAAAAGATTGGTTCTATCAAATTAATAATTCGGACTCTATAAAATAATGGATAAAAAGAGGTAGGTTATAACCAGGATCTTAACAATAACATTGGTTATTAATAAGTAGGAATATTCAAATATACCTCCATAAAAATTCATATTAAGCATTATTTAGAAACCTTGCTGTAACAGTACTATTTTCTACATAGTGGAGCTAACAAAAGTAATAACGCGGAAAAAGATCAACAGATTTAAAATTAGCTGTGTAGAGGGTTTTGCGCCTTACTTAATAAATAGAAGTACTATTTTCTTTGTTGCAACGTCTCGGCAAGCGCTTTATGTTGGTTGGGGACATTGCGTAATACGGAGCAATAGTTTAGGGGGTAAATAAAATGGTTTTCTTTTGGAGGCACAGAACGATTAAGTCAAAATCTTTAAACAATACTTTAGTAGTGGAGCCCAATAAAAGCAAAAAACAGCCTTTTAAGAACCATGTCATCGGATCTGTCTAAGTTCAAAGAATGGCATTGAAGGTCAGAAGCCATTAAGTTAGTCAAAGGTAACAGGGCTCACACAGGACCGGAGCCGATTGCTATCGGCTCCTGCGCTTATTGGTTGTTTTGTCTCAAAGAAACTTTCGCTGGCAATAAAGGCTGTGCTTACTTTATACTTTTCAACTGATTCAGTGTTGCAAATGCCAATGCTTTTTCGTGAGTGGCGTTTAAATTTACCGGTGGTGCTACTCCTGCATCAAAAGCTTCTTTCCAGCGGCTTGCGCAAAGGCACCAACAATCTCCAGCTTTTAAACCGGGGAAATTATATTGAGGCAGTGGAGTAATTAAATCGTTGCCTTGTGATTTTGAGAATTCCAAAAATTCATCTGTAATTGTAGCAGCAATTACGTGTACACCACTATCAGTTTCGCCTGTTGAGCAAAATCCATCTCTGTAATAACCGGTAATTGGGTCGGTGCCTGCTATTTGAAGATCGGTGCCCAACACATTTTTCTCTTCTTTTTTTATTCTGTTTGTCATTTTGCTGAAGTGTTAATTTATGCTATTTTATCTGTGAAATATAAAGTTAGGGTAAGAATAATGTTTTTGGCTTTTTATTGATTCCATGATAATGGTTTAACAATGGTTTACAGCCTGAGAGAGTTGGAACGAGCAGTAGTAGCCTCATTTCTAACAACGTCTTTTAACGAGCCAATAAGCGGAGCCGGGGAGGTTGCGCTACCCTGTAGAGCGTGTGTAACAAAGTAATCTAACTCTTTATTTATCTTTATGTTAAGCCAATAAGTACAATCATGCTGCGCAAAAGCGGAATGTTTTTCGTTACTTTCATCTTCTTTCAATGGACGGCGTTAACCGATCAGGTATAGCTCTCCGTCGAGTTTCTGGTGGGGGTTACTACTGATGATGAAGTGCCTTTTCTTTTGTGAGTCTGCAACTGGGGCCCTTAAAATTATTCTAATTTCCTCTGCGCAAAATAAAGATGTTCAGGATTTACAATTAGTTCGTCTTTATAAGGATGTATAAAGACATCCCTTGATTAATTTATAAAGTTTATTTGTATCGGAACAGGCATGCCTTCCAAAGGGATAGCAATTAGTAATGTTTCATTGTCTCCAGGTAAAACCATCGCATCCACGGGACATCTGCGGTTCTTAAATTTCACTTCTGTTGGACCAACAACATCATATTCAACAATACTCCCATTTGCCAATTGGGTCCTTTTCTCTTTTCAATAACCGGTATTTGCAACTGGGCTTGTATAGATTTTTTGATACACATGTACACGCTTCCTGTATCTTCCAACATATTGATTTTTATTCTTTTTTTCTCCCTTCTTCGCCAATTATAAAACGCCGGGCTAAAACAATGTCTTCGCTATTTATCAATTCGATTTCTGCATACACAAGGCTGATGTTATTTAATTTAAGAAAAAAAGATAAAACAATTACCTATTTTATTTTT
>JBGSMI010000031.1:0-35153 GCA_041740215.1 Ferruginibacter sp. | reverse complement strand
GTTGATGGTTGATGGTTGATGGTTGATGGTCTTGGGCAAAAGCTTTTTCCGCATTCTATTGAGATGCTATTGCTGTGCCAAATGCGCTATCATCATCTTTCGATAATAATCGAGCGATGGCAATGGTATATTTTCCAGCTTAGCTTGCTCATCCCATTTCCTTAATTGAATGTACAATGGATGTAATTCATCGGCTTCAAATGCAGTTGCTTCTTCAACGGTCATTCTGCCGCCCTGAAATTCGAGTGTTTTTTTACTTGCTTCAGATAGTCGCTCAAAGTATTCGGGATATTTCCAGGTGAGGTATCTTTTAGCGGGCACATGTGCTGCCACCAACTTTGCAATTTTTTCCGAAAACCCTTTCTGGCGAAGATATTCAGCACCCATCAACTCATGATCTACCACACCATAACCGTCCATCTGCACTGCCGGCATTACATGTTCCAACAGGTGCCCGATGTCGTGAAAAAATGCAGCCAATACTACTTCGTTATCATATCCACCTTCTTCCGCCAATTGTGCACACTGGCACATATGTTCTATTTGCGAAACCGGCTCACCAATATAATCATCCTCTCCAAAACGCTGATAAAGTGACAACACTTCATCGGTTATTGCCTTAAATTTAGGAACCATAATAATACTGTTGGGAATAGTTATAAATTAATTTCCATAGTTAAAGAAGCACTTCTTCCCATACCATTGATACCGCTGCCGTGGGTACGATAATCCTCGTTAAAAACATTTTGCACCGCTACATAAAAAGACAGTTGATTGATGGTATAATTGCCATACAAATTCAACAGATTCCATCCGGGTGTTCCGCCTTTGGGTATTCTATTATCATCCATATCTCCCTTTGCCAGCCTGCTTTGTTTACTGGCAAATAAATATTCTGCACCAAGCCCCCATTTAACCTTACTATAATTTAACAAAACACGTCCATTAAATGGCGGTATCCGGCGCATGGGCTCTTTGCCGGAAAGGTTCTGTCCATACAAATACGATGCATTGGTCTTTACACTAAGAGCATTGGTAATCCTGTAATTGAAACTTAACTCGGTGCCCCTGATGTAAGACTTCTGGCTGTTTTCTTTGGTGTATACATTGTAGCCACCAACCTGCTGACCAGGAACCTGAATACGTGTGATCAAATTAGTAAGGTGCATGTAAAAAAATGCCACAGAAGATTGTATTTTCTTATTGATCAAACGGTAACCAATTTCTGTGTTGTAAGTCTTTTCCGGTTTTAAATTGTATGCCGGTATTTCATACCTGAAATCAACCAGACCAAGTGAACCCAAATCATCAATATTGGGTGTTCGGTAGCCAGTGCTAAAAGATGAATAAACATTTTGATTGCTGCCAATATGGTACAGCAATGCCACGTTGGTAACTAAGGATGAAGGCTTCACCGTAATATCACCCAGCTTTAAAGCAGAGGTAACAGTATCGGGTATTGTAATGGCCAAACTATTGTACCGAAGTCCGGCTTCAATATCAAATTTTCCGGTAGTGAAATGATGTAAACTGTACACCGAAAAATTACCGCTGGTTGCATTGTTGGGATACAAACCACGCTGGTTGAGCATTTGGCTATTGGCGACGGTTATTTGCTGCTTACTGCTATTCACCAGATCGTGGTAATATTCTACCCCGGTATTGGCTGTCCAATTTTTTGAAACTACGGAGAATACATCTACCACATGACCCCATGTTCTTACTTTATCTTCTTCTATAAATTTATTGGCATTGCCATTTCTTTGGTAGTCTCTCCGCTCAAGGCTTTTTTGCAAAGAGGAAATAATCGTAATCTTATCCAGCCATTTATTATTGTTTGTTAACTCCAGTTTTACATACGTCATCCTGCGTTGTTGCGGATCGAAAAAATAGTAGCCAAAATTTTCCAGTTTAACCCGGTGATACAACGGCACATCCGTTTGACGAAGCAACTGGTGAGAAACGGTAACCACGGCATTTGCTGCCAGTTGATACTTTAATTTAAAATCGATCGCCTGCTCTTTATAACCGGATGGAGATTGCCGGCCTGATGTATCTCCTCCATACAAGTCACCAAATTTTTTATTACTGTAACCCGCTATCATGGCTAGTTTTTCCGAACTATATTCCACCGATGCCCGGCCACTGTATTCCATATCCTGTGTAGTGGCTTTTCCCTGAAGTGTTCCATGCCAGCTTTTATCTTTGCTAAAGGTCGGATCTTTGGTAAACACCTGCACTACACCACCCAATGCATCGGAGCCATATTGAACAGAACCGGTGCCCCTTGCAACCTCAATTTTTGAAACTGATGCCGCATCAATGGTATTGAAGTATTGATTGGGGCCATAGCGAAAAGTTGCGTTGTTAAGCCGAATTCCATCCAGTAAAATCAGCGTTTGATTTCCGGTTAACCCACGCACGAAAGGCGAGCCGCCACCATGGTTGGTTTTTTGGATAAACACGCCGGTGGTGCCGGTGAGTGCTTCAGGTGTGGTACGATATTGACGGTCAATTATTTCCCTGCCGCTTAACAACGATATAGCGTAAGGAATAGAAAGCAGTTCGGTACTTTTTCTGGTAGCCGTAATGGTCACTTCACTTAAATTGCTTACGGAATCGGTCAATTGGCTGAGGTTATTATCAGTGGTTGAAATGCTGATATCCTGCGCAAATAGCCCTGTTACAAACACATGCAGCATTAAAACAAAAAATACCTTTTTTATCATCCTACTTATTTATTGCTTCCGCCAATTGTTTGATTTTGTTGGTTGTAATGTTCGGCCCGCATGTCTTCCACATCATCCATTTCGGGGCCTTTCATAATTTTACGCCAATCTATATTTCGGTTGTATTTTTTCATTGCTTTCTCCACATCAAAAATACGTGAATCATGCTGCTCTAAAGTATACGGCGTAAAGTCAGGCTTGTCGGTAAAAAAATCCTGCAATAAAGATGCGGTTACATCATATTGGTTTACATATTTAACGCCCAAAATATTATAAATGGTCTTTAAAATAGAACCGAAATTTGCATGGGTATGACTCACATACCCTTTCTTTACATAAGGCCCGGCCATCATTAAAACACTGCGATGTGCATCAATGTGATCTACCCCACCCTGCGGATCATCTTCTGTAATAATTACCAGCATATTCTTCCAGTATTTGGTACGGGAAAGAAAATGCAATATCCTGCCAACGGCCAGGTCGTTATCCGCTACAAACGAGTGTGGATAGGCATATCCATCTTCCGGCCGCTTACCTGCTCCATGATCATTAGGTACCTGCATGGTAATTAAGGAAGGCAGTAGCATCTTTCCTTTAATCCACATTTTTGTAAACTCATCTTCAAACTGGTTCATACGAAACTGGTCGGGTATGTTCATATTAAAACCTGCGTAATTGTGACTGGTTCTTGTAAACAATGCCTTTTGCATCGGCACCATCACACCATGTCCGGCACCCGTAGCTGTATCCATCCATTCTTCTCTTACATGTGCTGTTTCATTGGCTTCGCCAAAATTATAGAAATTAATTTTCTTTCTTTCGAGGGCTTCCCACAGTCCGCCAATTTCTCCATAATCTTCCGGATCCATACTTCCCGTAGAGCCCGGAAAGCGACGACCTGGCGCCCTGGAAAAATAGTTAGCCGTTTTATCTACACTTGAATTTGCTTCTACCCATTCGTTTGGTATTACACCCATCATCCAATGATGTCCATGTATCGATGCATCGCTGTCGCAATAAAAATTATCACTAAAAGAAAATTGTTTTGCTGCTTTGTGGTGATTGGGTGATACACGCAAGTTGGGAAATTTACTGCGCAACGAATCCGGAACGGTGTACTCACAGTTTACACCAAACCGGGCAAGGCTACTATCACCATTTGCATTTTTTAACTGCCCCATCATTTCATCATAGGTTCTGTTTTCCTTTGTGATGTAAACAATGTATTTTATAGGGCTTGCATGTGAGCCTGGCAATGCAGGCAAAGGATTTTTTATATCATCGGTTACAACAGTGCTTACAAAAGTATTGCTGATGGTTTGTTTGGTATAAGCAGCCAGTTCACTAACAGAAGGCATTTTTACTTTTTGAAAACTACCGAGTTGGATATCCCCGATATAGGTACCCTGTGGCGGAGCTATAAAACCAGCACCACCGTTGGGCCCGGCGCCTAAACCACGAATGGAAATAATGTACAATTCCTTTTCATCTTTTGATAACTGCACTCTAGTTGGACCCCAGCCAGTTGGTATTAAACCCCTGGTAGTTTTTGAGGCAACATCTATTACAGCCACCGCATTAAAACCGAGCAGTGCAACATACAAAGTTTTTTCATCCTTGCTTAACGAAATACCAAAAGGAAGTAAGCCACGGAATTGATCAATGCGCTTATCGACCTTTATCTGAATATGCCCTGTTATCTTATGATTTTTATAATCGATGATGGAAATATTATCGTTGGTTGCATTGGTTACATAAGCAAACCTTTTGCCCACCGCAATTGAATTGGGGCTTGCACCGCCAACCACTTCAGCCTCTTCAATCATCTCTCCTATCTGGAAGCCGGTTTTAAATTTATCCACTACCTTATTGCTGGCAAGATCCATGGTAAAAACACTCATGGCTTCGGGTGAATGGGGACTACCAACACCGGGGATTTTTTTACCTTCTATTTCAGTTCCTTCAATGGATTCTTTTGTATTATCACCATATGGATGATGTGGGATCAGCATGGAATTAAAATTCTCCTTTGTGAGGCCTTCTACCATTTGATAGGAATAAACGCCCACATTGGCAACGAAGGCCATTTTTTTATCCGCACTTAATGCAAGGCCAAATGGCTGGCGGCCTGCGGGTATTGATGCAGTAATTTTTTTAGCAGCAAGGTTATACCGTACCATTCTGAAATTTCCACGGTCAAGTATCAGCAATTCGTTATTAGCTTCATTCAATAAAAGATCGGAAGTAAAACTGTCATCAAAACTTTCTCCCCCCACTTTACCATTCAATGAGATGGAATCCATCCGTTGTAGTTTTTCAATATCGTACACAATTACGGCTCCATTATCGCCGCCACTCAAATAAACGGTTTTTGAATCGGGTGCAAATGCAACACCCAAAAAAGAACCTTGTGGCAGGGCCGTTGCAATGGGTTGATGAGCGGCTGAGTCAGCGGCTGTAAATGAGCTTTGATTTAAAGGCTGGTGTGTAAGCGGAGACGTTAATTTTTGATTGTACCCCGGCACCCGAATGTCTTTTAATGTACCCAAATCAATAATAGTAAACACCCCATTGTGCAGCGTAACTGCTTTTTTACCATCGGGCGAAATGGCCATTCCGAAAGGATCGTTCGTGATGCGGATGAAGTTGCCGGCCGGCTTAACAAAGCGGCCACTGGGCAAAACATTCACCCCATTTTCGTTGATTTTGCAAAACTGGTTGATGCCAGGCACTTGTAAAATGGCCACCTGTTTTTGTGCATGGCAGGCCTGACAAATAGATAAGACTAGTATTGAGATAAAATATTTTTTCATAAAGAGATAAAAAGGCGGAGCTTAAATACGCCCCGCCGACAATATACTAATTACCATGAGAAAATTAGTAAATGGCCATTAGAATTAGGTTTAATAATTCGGTTATTTAATGATCCACATTTCTGCATTAATTTCATCGAGTCCACCAAACTGGCGTTGGATGGCTGCTTTTACATTATCCGCATTGGTAGCATTTTCACTTGAAGGGTATAGGAACCGTTTAGGGATACGAGTACTATTGGCCGTTCCCGGACCTACCAGGAAGGTTGGCACACCAGTGCGGCGCCAATTGAAATAAGCTTCCCAGCCACTATTCTGATAGAAAGCGAAATATTTTTGTTTCAAAATCTGAGTTAACCCTGTGGCATTATTACCGGCATAACTTACGGCAGTTTGGTCGTAGTAGTTGGTCCAGTTAAAATTGTAATTGTAGGCAAGATTGTCGAAATTATTACCCCCCGGCCGCTGATAATAAAAGGTATTTTCACCTGCTACAATTCCATAAAACCCCTGCGATGCCTGAATACCTTTTTTATACCAGTCTTCGGCATCTCCGGTAGCCCAGCCACGGTTGATACCTTCAGCAATATTAAAGCACATTTCAGGGTAACCCAAAAGGATGCAATTTTCAGCCTGGTAAGTAGTGTAGTAACGCTTCCTGTTAAACCAACTATAATCGCCGTTATTAGCTTTCGTACTCATGATCGCCAAATCTTCACCGCTGCTGGCGCCGTTGTAAGCTGTAAAATCGGAGGGCAATTTACCAGCTAAAAGTGATTTAGGGGTGGGTTCTGCGGTTACAAATACACGTGGATCTTTTATTTCGACCAGCCTGTTAAGGTACGTTTCGCTCATGTTATACCGGGTAGCATCAAACCCATAGTTATCAGGATTTATGGGGTATTTGTTAAACGCATTGTTGTATACAAAAGAAAGGTTGTCGCTCATACCTGAAGGCAACGGATTGGATGTCGGGTTATTGAAAATGGCAGCAAATTTTGCTTTGATATTTAAATCTGTGTCTGCTTCCTTTTTGCTTAACTGGATCAACACCCGCAAACGCATGGCGTTCACCGATTTTTGCCATTTGCCTAAATTATTATTGTGGTAAAAGTCGCCGGTGAGTAAAGTATTTCCCTTTGTTGCAAGGCCAGCCAATTCAGTATTGGCATCTTCCAGCCATTTTAATACTTGTATCATCACATCTTTTTGGCTATCATATGCAGGTGCTAAATCATTCAGGCCGGTAAGTGCTTCTTTAAGCGGAATATCCCCCACTCGCATGCTCAATTCGTAAAAGAAATGTGCTTTAAAAAATTTTGCCAAGGCACTGTAAGGATTTACATCTTCGGCACCACCTTTTTTAGCCTCGTCTTCCATTTTAGCAATATTCTTTAAAGTGTTGTATGAGCCGAACGATACACCTGTCCATCCATATTCCTGGGTACCATAGTAGTTATAGTTGCAGCAACTGAATTGGTTCCAGCGTTGGGTGCTACTCCAGGGTGACTGGTAATAATCCCACAGCACGCCACTTAAAACAAGGGAAGCAGGTACCGTAGTCGCACGATTGGGATCTACCTGCAGGTCTTCAAATTTTTTACTGCATCCTGCGCTTACAAGCGTTGCCGCTATCATGAAGCCAAGGGTTATTTTTTTAATTGTCATAACATTATTTTTTGTAGATCATTAAATTGACCTGTAAGTTTTAAAAAGTAATATTGAGGTTTGCTCCAAACCTGCGTGTAGTAGGAGTTTGCAGCGATGATGAACCAGATGCACCGGCGTATTGATCCACATCCACATCTTTAAAGTTTTTACCCGCTTTTAACCAGTAACCCATGTTACGTGCTATGAACGAGATGTTGGCACCCTGGATGAAAGTTTTTGTCAACCAAGTTTTTGGCAAAACGTAGGTGAGTGTTATTTCTCTCAGCTTTACATAAGTTTTGCTCATCAGGTTACCTTCGTCGGTATTGTAGTAGCGGCTGATATAATCCTGCAAAAAGGTTTTGGTACCATTTGGCGCAAACTGCAATTTGTCGTAATTAAGAACAGCTCCGGTAATTGGGTCGTAACTAATGGGAATACCATTGCTCACTACAACACCCTCTCCTACGAAAGATCTTACACCCAGGTAATCCTGGTACCGGGCATCTCCAAACTCACCCTGTACGGTTTCAATATGTCGGCCACCACGGAAGGTTTGCTTGCGCACATAATTTGACATGGTGCCGCCAACACGGCCATCAAACTGCACATTCAGGCTAAAGCCTTTATAAGAAAAACGGTTGTTTAGTCCCCAGATCCAATCGGGATTAAGATTGCCCAGGTACTGTGCTCTTGGATTTACAATAGGGCGACCACCAGCATCGTTTATGATTAAGCCATCGGGCGTACGTACAAAACCACTGCTATAGAATTTGTCGGTACGGTCGCCTTTGCGATAAAAATCAAACAAAGTTGTTTGACCAGTCGGTAATTCGGCATAACGGTCTTTGTAGGTACTCCAGTTGGCCAAAACGTCCCAGCCAAAACCACCTGATCTTTTAGGTTTGATAGCGATACCAGTTAATGATACTTCTAAACCAGTCCTGCGGGTTTTAACTTCGTTTGTTACAAACGTATTGTATCCTGTAGTGGGGCTTAAGCCCTTGTTGTAAATCTGAGGTCCGTCGAGATAGTTAAAATAGGCTACTTCTAAACCCAGGCGATTTCTTAAAAAACGTACGTCTAATCCTGCTTCGATACTGCTACGGCTATCGGGCTTCAGATTATCATCAATAATGGTATTGGTATAATAGGCAGCGGTTTGGTTGTTATAATACTGGCCAGTATTGTACACATTCTGAAATGCATAAGACGGCCCATCATAACTTGAAAAATACTGTCCGCCGTAACCTATCGGGTAACTTTGATTAGGAGTGGCACCAATGGTAGAACTGGTGCTACCGCCTCCACTTTTTACATTGGCATAGGAACTTCTTACTTTTAAGAAAGATATTGCTATCGGCAATGTTATGTAATCGCTGATAACTGTATTGGCAGAAACCGATGGATAGAAGTAAGCATTGCTTCCTTCTTTTAAAGTACTCAATTTATCTACCCTTCCGGTGGTGTTGATGTTGAGGTATTTGCTCAAGCTAAGATCGACTGAATAATAACCACTCAACACCCGCATATCGCTTTCAAAACTGTAAGCTTTCACAGGGTTGCGGCTGTTACTGAACGAATATACATTCGGTACATTCAGGTAATCCGTTTTTGCAAAGTTGCTATTATAACTAAAGCTGCGAACGTTACCACCTACAAAACCACTGATACCCAACCATCCTGCCTTTCCGTTGTACTTTACGATTCCCTCGGTGTTGTTTTCAAACAGGTTGCGGCGATCTTCTATGTAATCACCCAACCCTTCTTCACGACCATAAGGGTGTGCACTAAACGGCATCTTTTCATTGCGAAAAATATTGTAGGTGGTGATCGTACTGCGTCCCACCAATTCAATATTTTTATTAACATTGTAGGTTAATGCAGCATAGCCATATATATCAGTTTTGTAATGGCCACGCAACCATTCTTTACTCATAAACCAGGGATTGTGGTAGCGCTGGTATTCTGCAAAAATACTTTGGGTGCCTTCTTTACCATTTTGCCAATAGTTTTTCATAGCATCTACATCCCAATCGGCACCGGTCCAGATGGTGATGTTGTAAATGATACTATTGGGGCCATAAACTACATCTGGAGTATTGGGTGTATACTGGCGGTTATAGTTCAATGCCGCATCTAGTTTTAAACGGTCTGTAAACTTGTAACCTGCCCGGATATTAAAGTTAGTGGAGTTTAGTTTTGTGTTAGGTACGAGGCCTTTTTGAGTGGTTTGGGATAACGAAAACCTTACATCGTATTTATCACCACTTGCAGAGAGGGCAATATTATTGGTAGACAAAATACCTGTCTGGATAAACCGGTCGAGGTTATTTTTTCCACGGGCTAAAAACGCAGTGGGCTCAATATTACCAATCCAAGGGTTACCATACTTAAAATTAGTAGTATAGGTTTGACCAGGTGTAAACCTTCCATCATATTGGGGTATTAATTGCCCTTCAAACTTTGGCCCCCACACATCGTAATCTCCGTCGTTTTTACCTGCACCCTTTCCATTTGCAAATGCATAGGTGCCATGGTCGCCAGGGCCATACTCATCCTGTGTTTTTGGGATTGCGATAAATCCTTTATCCAGCATAGTGCTGCTATTCAATTCTATAGAAAAACCACGCTTGTCTTTAGACCCTTTTTTTGTTGTAATCATGATGGCTCCTACCTGGCCACGGTAACCATATAAAGCTGCGGCGGCTGGCCCCTTTAATACGCTGATGCTTTCAATATCGTCCGGGCTGATGTTCCAGGTATCGCTGTTGATCGGAACTCCATCTACCACATATAAGTTGATACCAGAACCGCGAAGTAATAATTGTGGGCGACCGAGCATTTCAGCTGATACCCCTACATTTAAACCGGCTACTTTACCAACCAGAGAGTTCAGGGCATTGGGTTCACGAGCTTTAATAAGGTCGGAACCTTTCACTTCCTGGGTAGAATAGCTCACCAGTTTCTTTTCTTTTTTTATACCAAGTGCCGTTACTACTACTTCGCTCATTTCCTTACTATCAGCTTCCAATTGAATGCTTAAAAATTCACCGGAAACAGTCACTTGCTGATTTTGAAATCCGACGTTACTGATCATTAACTTTTCACCTTTAGCGGCTGAAATTTCAAAACTACCGTCGGCCCTCGAGATGGCCTGTTTTTTTGTTCCTTTTCCAACGATGTTGGCGCTTTCAACCGGTTTGCCATCGGCATCGGTTATTTTTCCTTTTACCGTTAAATTTTGTGCTGTTAAAAAATGGGGGAGGCACATTATTGCAAAGAATAATAAAAGCCTCGTAAGTTGTTGTGTAGTTTGCTTCATAAACTTTTTTTAGTTTTTTATGAAGGCAAAACTATCTCTCCAGTTTTAACAAATTGTTTACTATAAGTTAAGTTAAAGTAAACTTATTGTTACGAGAGTGTCAATTTGTTTAATGGAAGTAAACTAAGCGGAAATTCTAGCGGCAACAAACTGTTTAGCAAGAATTGCTATTTAGGAGTATTAAAGATGTACAATACCAGCAATTGTGCCTCTCCCTCTCCAATGTTTTTAGGGTTATGTGGTTCGGTAGCATCAAAGTAAATAGCATCACCCGCTTCCATTACAAATACCTCTTCGCCAATGGTATATTCTACTTTTCCTTTTAGCATGTATTTAAATTCAAAGGCATCCGTTTGCACAAATGCCCGCTGAGCATTGGGCATCAGCGTTAGCAAAACAAAATCTACATGGTATTCATCTACGGTGGATGACATGATTCGTTGATAATGATAACCAATTGTATTTTCTTTTTCAAAGGGCTGGTATTGCGCCGCCTTTTTAAAAATTACTTTACTGGCCGCTCCGCCGGAATTGAAATCCTGGAAGAAATCGTTGATATCTATTTTAAGTGATTTGATGATGTTTAAAAAAACTGTCAATGAAGGAATGGTGCGGTTATTTTCTACCTGGCTCAGCATACCTTTTGTTACACCGGCAGATTCTGCCAATTCCTGCAAAGTGATGTTCTTTTCTTTACGGATATCTTTTAATTTGGTCGTTATCTGAACGATAATATCTTCTTGCATGTGGCGATCGTTTTGTTTTATTTATGAAGCAAAGATAGATTTCCCTGAAGCTATCGAAGTGAAGTGAATAATACCTTTTCATTATTTGTTTGTGCTATTGTAAAAAATTCAGGTTTCAGCAAAATAGCATGGCAATGTCACGGAAAAATAAAAAGGGCGTTACTGTTATCTGCTTATATCATCGGTAGGTTTATTGCAATTCCTTCCTTTCCAACTATTATAGCTGGCTTTACTGACATTTACCTATACCTTTATGAGGCGAGCTTTGATAAACAGAATGGTTCTCTAACTTAAGACCAACAATCTTACCTGAGAAAACGTACCAATTTTGTAATGCAATACACGAACCCTATCTACTCTTGTCTTTCCCGCAACAATAGATATGGCGACATAGCATCAATCTGTATATTTCCTAAAATACGAAATTTAATCCTATGAAAAAAAATGACTCACACATTTTGCCAACATTACACCAAAACTTTTGGCTTCCTCCTGCTATCAGAGATACCACTTTAATCCAGGATACATTATTATTCTCTTAAAAAATTTCCTTGAACGTAAAAAATTTTCCATGCTCAAACAAATATCATATTTCTTCATAATCGCAATACTTATTTTATCAGCAGTAAGTCATCTCCTGAAACTCCTGTATCTATTTTTTAAACCACAGATTCTTGCTAAGTATCAGTTTATATCAAACAGAACTCACACTAAATTGGAAACTGCCATGTATTATATACTCACGGTTGGCGTAAGTATTTATATCATTAACCTGTACATTATAAAACTGAAAACGGGTACATAGTATCCGGGTTCTCTCCTATACGAAAGGGCCAGTAATTAAAAAATGACTGGCCCTTTGTAATAAATTTTTTATTGGCTGAAAAATTGTTGCTTATTGTTCGGTAGCATTTAACCATCTTGGTGACTGTTACCGGTTGCCTCCGAAGTCATATAAGACTTCTTGTTCCTGCTGATTTTTTTACCTCCGGATAAGAACGAAAAATAATACAACCGGATATGGCTGGCTTTATCATTATTTACTTAAACATAATCGAAGATGATGTGTTCTTCGGCAACCAACTATTTATTTCGTTGCTGGCTAAATAACCAAGGTAGCAAGTTTTTTTCTGCAAAAGCTACATCCCAGCTATTGTGATTTGCTTCCGGATAAATGGTAAGCTTTACCTGGGCCTTTTCCCTTAACAAGGCCGCATACATCTGCTGCGATAATTCCGGCGGCACCACATTATCTTTTGCTCCGTGAAAAATCCACCAGCTTGTCTTTTTCATCTGCTTTGCAGTAGCTGTATTTGCACCGCCACAAATGGGAATCGCTGCAGCAAATATTTTCGGGTTTCTCCTCACCAATTCAAAAGTACCCATACCGCCCATAGATAAACCGGCTGCATACACCTGCTTCTTTTTTATACGATAGGAAACCGGCAATTCTTTTAAAAGTTCCAGCAACAATGCCATGGCTTTTGATGGTGTTCCATCCTTTAGGAAATTGAATATTCGCTTGCCATCTTTGCCCATTGATGCCGTCATATTGCTCCAACTGCTATTGATTGCACATTGTGGAAACACTACTATGGCAGGATAGGCCGTTCTGATGTCATCCCTTAAAAACAGTTTTGCACCGTGCACCAGTTGCGACTCATTGTTGCTCCCCCTTTCGCCGGACCCATGCAAAAAAATCACCAATGGATATTTTTTAGTGGCATCGTAATTTACAGGTAGCAATAACCTGTAAGGCAATGTATCGCCATTGCTGATAAACAAGTGTTTTTCAAACAGCGAAAAATCCTGTGCAAAAGCAGGCAGGTAGCAGATAACAATGATGGCAAAAGCCAATATTTTTTTCATCATGCAAGTTTTAAAAATGAACAATAGGATTCACCATCACAAATTTAAATACTCAGCAAAGGGCGTACTTAAAATTATCGCAGCTCAATACAGGTTTGACAGCAGTTTTTTTTCTGGTTTTAGTAAAAAGAACCTGCGCATGGGTGGCAGGCCTTCCCACAAATTCAAATGCACCCCTCAGCAATTGACTACAGTAGTTTAAAGTCAGCTTCCTTTACATCCCGGCTATTGCCACCTATGAACACTTTAAAATCGCCTGGCTCCGCCACATACTTCAGGTCGTAGTTATAAAACTTCAAATCGTTTACTGAAATGGTAAAGCTGATTTTTTTTGATTCGCCAGCCTTCAACTCTATTTTCTGAAAACCCTTCAACTCCTTTACCGGCCGGGTGCTGCTACCTACCATATCACGTATGTATAATTGCACTACCTCTTTACCACTTACTGCGCCGCTATTAGTTACTGTAACTGTGGCAGTAAGTTTTTCACAGGCACGCATGGTAGCTTTGCTCATTTCGATATTGCTGTAGGTAAAATTGGTATAACTGAGGCCAAAACCAAATGGGTAAAGCGGATCGTTGCTCACATCTAAATAATTGGACTTAAATTTTGAAAACCATTTGCCTTCAGCCAAAGGACGCCCGGTATTTTTATGGTTATAGAAAATAGGAACCTGACCAATATTCTGTGGAAAGGTGGTACTTAGCTTTCCGGATGGATTTACATCTCCAAACAGTACATCAGCGATAGCACTACCTGCTTCAGTTCCGCCAAACCATACATTTAAAATGGCAGGCACATTTTCATCCTCCCATTTCAGTGCCAGCGGCCTGCCGGTAAATAAAACCAACACCACCGGTTTGCCTGTTTTTAGCAAAGCCATCAATAAATTCTTTTGCGATTGTGGAATTTCTATATTGCTGCGGCTGCTACTCTCGCCACTCATTTCGGCGCTTTCACCAAGGGCTGCCACCACTACATCGCTTTGGTTGGCGATGGCCACGGCTTCATCAATGATCTGTTGTTCCGGCCTGCTGTCATGCTTAAACGCTTTTCCAAACATACCGGCATTTACTTCAAATAAACTATCAGCATCAAGGTTGGCTCCCTTGGCGTACAACACCTTTGCGTTGCTGCCAATTGCCGCCTGCAAAGCAGCCAACACGGTGATGGGTTTAGAAAAATCTGCGGCAACACTCCAGGTGCCGGTCATGTTTTCTTTAGCATCGGCAAGAGGGCCTACCAGGGCAATGGTGCCTGTTTTTTTCATCGGCAAAACGGCCCCCCCGGCCCCCCTGATGGGTGGGTTGTTTTTTAATAATACAAAACTCTGAGCAGCTATTTCCCTTGCTGTTTTGCGACTTGCATCTGTGAAAATTTCAGTTTTTGACCTGTTGTCATCACAATACCTGTAAGGATCTTCAAAAAGGCCCAGCTTGTATTTAGCCTCCAGAATCCTGAGACAGGCTATGTCTATCTGAGCGATGGTTACCTTACCTTCCTTCAGGGATTTTTTAAGGGTAAGCAAAAAACCTTCGCCTACCATATCCATGTCGATACCCGCCTTTAAGGCCAGTGATGATACCGTTTGAAGATCGCCCAGGCCATGGTCAATCATTTCATTGATGCCGGTATAATCCGTTACCACAAAACCTTTAAAACCCCATTGGTTGCGCAGCACTTCCGTCATTAAAAATTTACTGCCTGTTGCTGGTATACCATCCACTTCATTAAACGAAGCCATTACAGAACCAGCGCCTGCATCAATAGCGGCTTTATAAGGAGGCAGGTATTCGTTGTACATTCTTACCCTGCTCATGTCCGTCGTATTGTAATCCCTTCCTGCTTCTGCTGCACCATACAGTGCAAAATGTTTTACACAAGACAAGATGGTATTATTTTTAGAAAGGTCGCTGCCCTGGTAGCCTTTTACCATCGCTTTTGCAATCTGCGATCCGAGGTAAACATCTTCACCGGAACCTTCTGCAATACGGCCCCAGCGTGGGTCACGGGCAATGTCTGCCATTGGGCTAAACGTCCAGTTGATGCCGGCAGCACTTGCTTCCATGGCAGCGATTTGCGCTGAGCGTTCAATGGCTTTCATATCCCACGTGCAGGACAAACCCAGTGGAATTGGAAACACCGTTTCATAACCGTGAATCACATCCATGCCAAACATGATCGGAATTTTCAATCGGCTTTCTTCTACCGCTACTTTTTGCACAGCACGTATTTTTTCCACTGTTTTAATATTGAATAATCCACCTACACTACCTTCCCTGATCTTCTTTCCAATATCTGAATTGGAAGCCTGGCCTGTAACGATATCGCCGGATCCCGGTAAATTCAATTGCCCGATTTTTTCGTCCACTGTCATTTTCTTCATCAGTGCATCAATGAAGGTTTTCATCCGGTAGCTGTCGGTTTTCAGATCGCTTTTTTGAGCAAAAACATTTACAGAAATGCTGAAAATGCATACAACGATCAGTAATTTTTTATTCATGATTATCTTGTTTGGTTATACTAAATTTTTAAATATTTTGAAAAGTGTTGTACAAACCCGATGGTTAATGCCTATTCGAATCTAATTCACACAACAACATAGGTCAACGCCCTATGATAAATACCAATCTAAATCCCAGCCCTAAAAGGGCGAAACATATCAACATAGGCCAGCGCCCTATGACAAAAACCAACCTCTATCCCAGCCCTGAAAGGGCGAAACATATCAGCATAGGGCAACGCCCTATGATAATTGCCCATCTCTATCGGGAGCCCTGAAAGGGCGAAATAACCTGCCTTGGGATTAATCCCAAACATATCGTTCATCGTACTCCACTTTATATTTTTTTAGAAACGCCCGGTACTCATCCTGGAAACTCACCTTTTGATGATGTTCATGTTGGTGTTCAATATAACGCACTACTACCTCCACCTCGGCTGGGTTTACGGAAAATGCGCCATAGCCAGTTTGCCAATAAAAATCAACATAGGCCGCACCCTGTGTTTTAATCCATTTGGAGGATCTCTTTTTTAACTCCTCCAACAAATCCATCAGAGCTATTTTCTTCGACAGGCCACAAAGAATATGCACATGCTCAACATAACCACCAACCTTAATTGCCGGACATTCCAATTGGTTGCAAACCTCGGCCAGGTAAGCATGTAACGACAATTCGACCTTCGCATCAATCAATGGAAGACGATTTTTTGTACTAAAGGTAATATGTGTAATTAATTTGGTTAATGACTGGCCCATTGTTTTCTGATTTTAATTCATTTTTTTATTTGTTTTGTCCATTTGGAGGATGGTCTGGATATTGCGCCCTTTCAGGGCTTTGTTGTATTTAATTCTTATCACACAGGGCGTTGCCCTGTGCTGATGTGTTTCGCCCTTTCAGGGCTTGATGGTCTATGTTAATTATGCATAGGGCGGTGCACTATGCTATGATATTTCGCCCCTTTCAGGGCTTGATGGTCTATGTTAATTATTCATAGGGCGGTGCCCAATGCTATGATATTTCGCCCCTTTCAGGGCTTGATGGGCTATGTTAACTATTCATAGGGCGGTGCCCTATGCTATAATTTTTCGCCCCTTCAGGGCTAGCTCCTCCTTACCTTCAAAGTTGATAACATTCATACTCTCTGTATTAAAAAAAAATATAAAAACTTAAAAAATACAAACATATAAGGGCTTTTTAACTCATTTGCACTTGCCACAGGGCGTTGCCTTGTGCTATTTTATGTCGCCCTTTTAAGGACTTTCTGTACATCGAATCATCAATTCATTAATTTACCAATCCAACAATCCTCTAATCCTCCAACTCATCAATTCATCAACTCATCAACTCAACAATCCTCCAACTCACCAAACCATTCATTCAATAATTCATCAATTCTACAATCCAACAATTCAACAACTCAACAATCCACCAATTTACAAATCCAACAATGCACCAATCTCCAACTATTTAATTCAACAACTCTACAATCCATCAATTCAACAATTCAACAATTCACCAATTTACAAATCCAACAATGCACCAATCCACCAACTCTTTAATTCAACAACTCAGCAATCCATCAATTCATCAATTCAACAACCCTGGCACCTGCTATTCTTATTACCACGCTGGGTGAGCCACCCTTTTGGGGTGACCCACCCAGCGTGGTACTTTTATTGATATTTACATTTGTTTTGCCTGGCATGATCCCTTTTTGCTTTTCGTTTAAAAACTCTGGGTGAGTCACCCTTTGGGGGTGACTCACCCAGAGTTTTTAACTTCTTTTAAATCCAAGTTTATTCAATCCATTTTTTATCTCGGGGCAACTCATAAATAAATTCCACAGCAGGCCACTCCTGTAATTTTCTATCATCACCACAATGGGACCTTGGTCGATTGCCAAATGCGATTTTGCATACCATCCTTTTGATTCGTTGAAGGCATCTACAAAACCATATTCGCTCCAGATCTGATCGCCTAAATCGTAATAAAAATGTTTCAATGCTTTCATCGAATATTCAGGGGTGTAAGGAAAGGCAGACAATGCTGCCGTAGGGGTGATGGTGCCTAAATCTTCGGTGGGTGAATGTGCTGCATAGCCATTGTAGGTATCACTGGCCGTTAGTCCCCAGCAGTTTTCTCCATAGCCCTTGTATGCCTTTGGATTATCAATGCAATAGGCCCGGTTGATGAGCGTGTGATTTTTATTTTGTTCCCAGTAGTTGGCGTACTGGTCTTTTAAACTGGTTGGATTTAATCCCATGAAGGAGTAATGCGAAAAGAACAGCGGGCCGCCGTAATCAAAGCCCAGCGGTAACGTATAGCCGTAAAACTGTTTGCCGTTTTTAAAGAAATTACTTTGAACCCAACCACGATGGTACACATTGCTGCTAACCGGGTAACGATCTGCCGATGCTGCCAGCACATACATGATCAAACATTCGTTGAAACCACGTACCGGAAAATTCATTGCCCACCCGTTGTTAGGACTCCAATGCCAGTACAATACTTCCTGTCCGTCTCTTGTAAACCAATCCCACTCTATATCATTCCACATCCCGGTAATGCGGTTGCGCAAACTATTTTCGATATTATTACTGCCAGTAAAATATTGGCGGGCACATAATAAGCCCTGGAATAAAAGCGCATTTTCTACCAGATCAGCACCATCATCTTTCCGGCTGAAAGGAATGGTTTTACCGGTGCTACCATTGAGCCAATGCGGAAATACGCCATGGTAGGCATCGGCCTTTGATAAAAATTGTACCATCTTCAACAGCATTTTCGCCGCCGTATCTCTGCCGATCCATTTTCTTTCGGTGGCTACAATAATGCTCATAATGCCAAAACCTGTTCCACCGGTGGTTACCACTTCATTCCCGTAGCCATAGGCATCATTGCTGCGTTCCCTCGACATGCCGCTTACAGGGTGAGCAAAGTCCCAAAAATATTTTACCGTTTGCTTTTGCACTTCATCTAACAGCGCCGAATCGGAGAGATTGGCCTTCCTGGCAATCGACTTCCCAACCGGTTTGTTAACTACCTGTGCGAATGCCGGGTAAGAAAAACAAATGGCCGAAACAAGAATGACAAAATATTTTTTCATAATTCAAGCTGATTTTTGATAGACGTTTTATAGATAGGGTGCTGTAAATCCAAGGCTCTTTAACCCGGCTTTTATTTCCGGTGCGCTGGTAAACAAATTCCAAAGTAATCCTGTGCGGTGATTTTCTATCATTACAATAATTGGCCCCTGGTCAATGGCCAGTGTAGATGATGCAAACCAGGGTTCTTTTAATGAAAAGGCATCTGTAAAACCGTACTCGCCCCATAGCTTATTACCCAATTTATAGTAGAAGAATTTTAACGCATTCATCGATTCAACCGGCGTGTATGGGATAGATGCAATTGCAGCGGTGGGTGAAATCACGCCAATATCATCATTGCCGGGTGCATTGGCATTGTAGCCGTTTGGTACATCACTTGCAGTAAGCCCCCAACAAAGATTGCTGTAGCCATACCATTGTTTTGGATTGGCCCGGCAATATTCATAATTAATTTTGGTATGATTAATTGCCTGGGTTTGATAATTTGCATAAGCATCCTGTAGTCCAAACGGATTGATTGCTAAAAAAGAATAATGTTCAAAAAAGAGCGGCCCACCGAGGTCGGGCCCTAGCGGTAACTGGTTACTAAAAAAAGTGTTACCGTTTCTCATGGCGCCATTTCTTGCCCATCCATTATCGTAAACGATTTTTGGTATTGCAAAAGTGGAAGAAGATGCACCCATTACATAAGTCATTAATGCTTCATTCCAACCACCTACCCTAACATTCATCGTCCATGTTTTATCGGGGCTCCAATGCCAGTACAATGCATTTTGATTGTTCTGCTGAAACCAGCTCCACTCCACTTCATTCCACAAGGAATTTATTTTATTGCGAAGTGCCAACTCTGTGGCATCAGCAGTTGCAAAATATTGCCGTGCAGTTATCAATCCCTGCATCAGGAAAGCTGTTTCTACTAAATCTGCTCCATTATCATTGGTACTAAATGGTATTGTAGCTCCACTTGCGCCGTTGAGCCAATGCGCAAAAGCGCCGTGATAACGGGTGCAATTATTCGTCAAAAAATCGGTAATCGTTACAAGCCTTGCCAAGCCTTGCTGCCTGGTTATAAAATTGCGTTCAACTGCGGTAACGATTGCCATAATACCAAAGCCGGTGCCACCGGTAGTTACCAGATCGCCACTGGTATTTCTTTCCCTTGCCATCCCGGAAACCGGGTGACCAAAATCCCAAAAGTATTTAAAGGTTTGCTGTTGCACTTTATCAAGCAAGGCATTGTCGGAAAGTAGCGGAAATTTATCTGTGGAATCAATGTGGGTAATCAGGTCTAAGCCAACAGTGCCAGTCAATGATGTATTGCGCTGCGTTTTTAAACTGTTGGTAAGCGCAAGCGTATATTTTGTTATTGGCTCCAGCAAAGGCTGCAGAATGACAGTACTGTCACCATTTTGATAAACAGCATTATAAGGAATATCTGCACCGGCGCTGTTCTTTAGTGTAATGCCTCCGGGCAAAGATGCTCTGTTTACATTGGCAGAAAAAGACAATTGAATGGCTGGTGAAAAATTGATGTTGTATGCTGGTGATGGCCGTTGCACATTATTAATCAAAATAGCTTTGTTGGTAAAGGTTTCCGGTATTACTACAGGAAGCGAAGTGGGTTTGCTTTTATTGCAACCGATCAGGCATAAAAAAAACAACCCAATTGAATAATTAAAATGATATTTTTTTTTCATTGATTGAGTTTTAAAACTATTATCCCATTTAAAAAAAATGAGGTAGCCCGGAATTGATTTAACCGGGTAACCTCATAAAACAATTTTGAAAATAAAGACCGTTAAGTTCTGTTCATTAAATTATTTATCTTCCTTGCCTTTCGAGTTGATAAAGTGCACTTATCTCTCCCTCTGTAAGTGCTTTATTATATACTCTAATTTCGTCCAATGACCCACTTAATAAGGCTTGCCAGGATTGTGTTCCTGATAAAGTAAAACCAGTTGCTGCAGTAGGAAATCCTCCTAACAAAACCTGGGTAGGAATTGGTGAAACGATCGGCCCAAATCCTGCACGATTGCGAAAATTATTATTGGATACCCTTACATTATTTACATAGAGATCTAAATTTTCAGCTACAGCATCCCAGGTCATTATGTATTGAACCCATTTATTTGCTGCTTCAACTGTTTTGAAATCGACTCCAACAACGCCGAAATCGTTAATATTATCGCCTCCTCTTCTGGCACCGCCTGGGTAAGAACCGATCCAACTATGAAAAGCAATATTCTGTTCAGATGCAGAACGCCCTGTTTCAGCAGCAATATTTAATATTCCAAGCCAATCGGATTGAACAGCAGTTGATTGGGATAACGAAAAAAATTGCGATGCTTGTGATCCATTGTTGGCCACATTCACCCATAGACTGACGGTACAACTTGATATAGCACTGGCACCACTTAAAGCTGTAATAGTTGGATACAAAACGAAGCCTGAATTAAGTCGAAGCCCTTTACCCTTTATGCCTAAAATGGAGGCCGCATTGATCTCGGTAATGGGGGCCGTATTTGATTTTGTTTCATTGTTATTAGTTTCAAAATTCCAAAATGCAAGTAAATTAGTTGCTGCTACCTGGTCTGAATTGGTAAACCCTCCGGCAACCGGTGGTGCATCCCCTTTTGTAAAATCATCGCCATAATCGGCTTTTGTGCAGCCTGTTCCCACCAAACCAACAGCCATTAAAACCATGGCGGCCGGTAATATATTTTTGAAATTCGATTTCATGTTTAAAAATTTAAAAGTTAACAAACAGCGCTTAGTAATTCGGATTTTGAGAAAGTCTTCCACCACTTAAATCTCTTTGTGCCTGTGGAATTGGAAACAGTTCATGCTTGCCATCCACAAATGCTTTGCCATGGGCTCTCAGAACGGCGCCTGCTCTGCCTTGGCGTACCAGATCAAAAAACCGGTCCTGCTCCATGGCCAGTTCTGTTCTTCTTTCTTTCCATACATTGGCTTGTGTAAGTGTGGTGGCCGAAAGATTGGCCCTGCTTCTAACCTGGTTTAGTTTGACCAATCCATCGGCATTGCCCAGCATAGCGGCTGCTTCTGCGTACATCAACAGCACTTCAGCATAACGCATTAACCGGATGTTTTTTGGCTTGTTATCTTTGCTGGTAGATACTTGTGGCGACTCTGCAATGGTACTGTGATAAGGCTTGTAGCTGTAGCGATCATTTTCGACAGAATCTTTTGACGGTATGCGGAAGCCATCCCACAAAATGGTACCTGGACTATTGCCTGCAACTGTGGGCGTAATAAAAATAACCGTGGCATTTCTCCGGGTATCGCCGGCTTCGTAAGCACTTGACAAGTCACTGGTTGGCGTGTTGAATCCAAATCCCAAATCGTTCCATCCGCCTCTGCCTCGTGGCCCTTGTCCGTTGCTGAATAACGGGCTTACAGCATTTTCTCCCAGGTTAATACCAGTTTGCACTTCAAATATTGATTCGGTATTGTTGATTCCTCCCTGACCACCAACGGATTTTTCTCTGAAGATTAAATTGTAATCACTCACTAATGAATACTGTCCAGATGTGATGATGGCATTGGTTAACTCAAGTACTTTTTGCCAGTTTTTCTGGTACAGATATACCTTGGCAAGAAAGGCTTCCGCAACAGCTTTGTTTACCCTTCCTACCTGTGTAGTACTTTCACCCTTCATGGGCAAGTTATCTACCGCAAATTGTAAATCATCTATCACTACCTGATAGATTTCGGCTGCACTAACCCTTGTATTCAAAGGATCGCTATTGCCTTCACTCGGAAGTGGCACGGTGATTATTTTAGGTACGCCTCCAAAAAAACGTACAAGGTTAAAATAATAAAATCCCCTGAGAAGCCTGGCCTCGCCTGTCAACCTGTTTTTTGCCGTTTCATCAATGGTACTTTTACCGAGTATATCAATGGCTTTATTGGCAGCGACAATTCCACTATAGTGTCCGCTCCAAATATTATTGAAAATAAAATTATTGGGTGTATGGGTGAAATTATCAATCTGGCCCAAGTCTCCAAAATCACCAGGTGAGCTCCCTTTGTCGGCATCATCGCTGGCTACATCATTGGATAAAGCCCATAAAAAACCAACGGTATTACTACCAAAACCTCCCAGATAAAGGGTATTGTAAACACCGCCCACTAATTTGGTGGCGGCTTCAGGATCTGTTAGAGCCAACACTTCCGTGATCTGGCCTTGTGGTTCTACTTCCAGAAAATTCTTGGAGCAACCTGCAACAACAGATGCCAGCGCCAGGGAGGAAGCGATGAATATATATTTATTTTTCATTTTTAAAAATTGAAGGTTAAGAATTAGAATCCAACATTTACACCAAAGGCAAAGGTTCGGGTAGTTGGATAAATGGATGATTCGATACCACCTGCCAAAGTGCTGGAATTACTGATTTCCGGTGTAAAGCCACTGTAGTTGGTGATGGTAGCCAGGTTTTGAACCGTTGCATACACCCGCAGGCTTTGCATTTTAAGCGCAGCCATTTTCGCTGAAGGCACTGTAAAACCAAACGTTAGATTATTGATGCGGAAAAAATCCCCCTTTTCTAAAAAATAGGTAGATGCAGGCAGTTCATTTAAATTAGCCCTCGGGATTTTTGTATTGGTATTGTTGGGTGTCCAACGGTTGTTGGCAACATCTGTTTCAATATTGTCCCTAAAGTCAAAACGGGCAGCTTTTTTACCATTGTAAATTTTACCACCACTGGTGCCATAGCCTCCAATGGTAAGATCAAAGGTCTTGAAGTTTAAGCCTGCATTTATGCCATAAGTAACCTTTGGCTGATAAGATCCCTGGAAAGTACGATCCAGCGCATTGATCGCTTTATCATCGTTGATATCCCTGTATTTTAAATCACCTGGTTTTGCATTTGGCTGTGCAGATCCTGTTATTTCTGCTTCATTTTGAAATATGCCATCTACCTCCCATATGTAAAAGCTACCAATAGGCTGACCATTATCAGATAATGTTGTTGATCCTTGTCCTCCAACACCGCCATCTGGTATAGCCTGACCTCCATTTAAATTTTCTATTCTGTTTTGATTAAATGCAATGTTGCCGCCGATAGTGTATTTCCAATCTTTATTGATATCAGTACTCCAGTTTAACCCCAACTCAACACCCTTGTTGGTAAAAGTGGCTGCATTGGTAATGTACTCATCGTCTCCCAAAATAGTAGGTGTTTTGATACGAACCAGTGCATCTTTTGTTTTTCTGTCATACACATCAACGGTACCGGACAACCTGTTTTTCAATAAACTGAAATCAAGTCCAAAATTGACTTCGGTTGTAACCTCCCATCGAATTTGAGGATCGTATAACTGTTCCAATCTAAAATTCAATACCTCCACTCCGTTAAAAAAATAGGGCAGATTAGGCGTAGCCAGCGAAGTAAACGCATTGCTGGGAATACCATCATTTCCAACCTGTCCATAGCTAACCCTTAACTTCAGGTTATCAAACAATTTTTGATTTTCCATAAACTGCTCACTACTCACCACCCAGCCTGCTCCAACTGAAGGGAAGAAACCCCAGCGGTTATCTTTTGGCAAACGTGAAGTGGCATCGTATCTGCCGGTTGCAGTGAAAAAGTAACGGTCTTTAAAATTATAATTCAATCTTCCCAGGTAAGAGTTACGGGTAGATTTATCACCATCATTAAAATTGGTAGCTCCAATGGTAGACCCTGCGTTTAAATACCACTGGTCTTTATCTTCCGGTACATCAATACGTCTGCCTCCGATGCTGTTTAGTTTTATTTGTTCGGCGGTGGTACCAACCAACAAGTTAAAACTGTGGTCGCCAAATCGCTTGGTCATGGTAGCAGTATTGTCCCATACCCAGCGGTTACCCTGACTTTCGCCAATACTCAAGCTACTATTGTTTCTTACCTGGTTGCTACCTGCGGTTAAAAAAACATTGTTTGGACCAACGTTCAAATATTTAAATCCATAATCTACACTTCTGAAATTATTTTTGTCAACGCCAAAACTGGAACGCAATGTCAACCATTTAATAGGTTTCAACTCAGCAACAATATTTCCCTGGAAGCGATCGCCATACCCGGAGGTATTATTCTTATCCTGGTCCAGAATTGGATTACCAACATTATTTGAAAGCGAAGTGTTGCCATACAAATTACCTTGTTTTGCAAACACATACGGTGCTGCACGGTAAGCCACATTAAAGGCGCCCAGATCTACATTTCTAATATTGGAACGACTGTAAGAAACCAGCGTTGATATTTTGAAATTATTGGTGATTTTATAGTCGTTGTTATTTCTTAAAGTAAAGCGTTCAAATTTATTGGTCCTGATAATACCTTCATCACCAAGATAACCTGCACTAAAAAAATAATTTATTTTATCGCTTCCACCGGATAAAGAAATATTGTGGTTCTGGAACATGCCTTTTTTCAAGATCTCATCATACCAGTCTGTGTTGGCGCCGTTTAGCAGCGCTGCCTGTTTTACAATGCTATCTCCACTTCCATAATAAACACTGGCTTCATTTACATAACCCGCATATTGATTGGCACCTGCCATATTTACTAAACGGGCGGCTTCTTTAAAACCAATCGAACCATCGTAATTGATCAACATCTTGCCAATCCGTCCTTTTTTAGTTGTGATCAACACTACTCCATTTGCGGCCCGCATGCCATAGATCGCTGTAGCGGAGGCATCTTTCAATATATCAAGGCTGACAATATCTGCCGAGTTGATATTACGAATATCATCATTGATTACACCATCTACCACATACAATGGATTAGCACCTCCCAACATAGTTCCGGTTCCCCTAATCCGGATAATGGGTAATGCATTTGGATCGCCACTGGTAATCACCTGCACCCCTGCTACTTTACCCTGCACCGCCTGCGTTGCAGTCAATACGGGTTGTCTGGCTAATTCGGCACCTGAAACAGAGGCAACCGATCCAGTTAAATCTTTTTTTCTGGAGGTACCATATCCTATTACAACCACCTGTTCCATTTGCTGGGCGGAAGCCTCCAGTACCACATTCAAATCTGTCCGACCATTTACTACTACTTCTTTTGTTTGAAAACCGATGGAAGAAAATACCAGCACAGCATCATCGGGAACTGTCAATGTGTAGAAGCCAACGCTATTGGTAGAAGTACCAGCTCCTGCATTTTTTACTTTTACCGTTACTCCTTCAACAGGCTGGCCGGAGCTACTGGTTACTGTACCTTTTACTACAATATCCATTACCAGCAAACCTTTTTTTGTAATCACCACCAGATTGTTTTCAAGCACCCGGTAGGTTAGCGTAGTCGTGTTAAAAATGTTATCCAATACCTGCGTAACAGGCATATTCACCGCATTGATACTCACTTTTTGATCAGATGATATAACCTCATCATTGTACAAAAAGCGGAACATGCTTTTTTTCTCAATCTGGCGCAACGCTGATTTCAGTTCGGCAGATTGAAGATTGATGGTAATTCTATCCTGAGAGTATGTTTTTGCAGATACCTGTAAACAGGATAATAAGATGAAGGCAATCGTAAATTTCATAAGCAGTAACATTTTGAAAATGCTTCTTTTTCTAAAAAAAAGCAGTCGTTCATTTTTTTTCATATATTTAATTTTGGTTAATGAAAAGCGGGAATCTGAGCCATCCTACAAGTAATTCGGGTTTCTATTTATCTTATCCATTTTTATTACACGGGAAATGCGCCAACATTTCCCGTCTTTATTATCCGATTGATTATGAAGAGTCGATTATAGCTAAGTGCATCGTAGTTTATTATTTAAAGATTTTAATTTGCTGGTTGATAATTTCGTATTTAAAAATCGGGGTAGAGAGCTTTAATGCACGAAGTGCCTCTGAAACAGTTTCTTTTTCAAAAGTGCCGGTTAATTGCTGCAATTTTAATTGATCATCTGTGATGCGAATGCTTACTCCATACCACTTTTCCATCTTTAGCGCCACTTCCTCAAAGGTTTCTTTATCAAATACCAGTTTGTTATCAACCCAGGCCGTTTCTACAATGGTGCTTTCATCATTTGACAGGGTTAAATGACGCATCGCCACAAATACATCACTATTAGCTGATATCTTTTTTTTGGTATTGCTGTTTAACCCATTCAGTTCAGTTTCATCATTACTAACAACCAATTTATCATTCGGTTTCATCATTATTTTTTCAGTCCGGTTCTTTATGGTCACTTCAATGCTACCTCTGATCAAACTGGTTTCTGTGTTCTTTTCATCGGGATAAGCTTTAACATTGAAAGCAGTGCCCAATACTTTTATGTTTACCTTATTGGCATGTATGATAAAGGGCTTTTCGCTATTTTTTACTACATCAAAATAGCCTTCACCAATTAGCGTTACTTCCCTGATTTTTTTTCCAAAATCCAGATTATTGTACACCAGCTTACTGCCGCCATTTAGCCAGACCGATGATCCATCGGGCAACTGTATCTTAGTACGGGAACCGGCTTTGGTGCTTATTTCGCTTTGCAAATTCTTATCCGAAACTGGTGAATCGGCTATATTTTTAGATGGAAAGAGAATAAGAACGAGTACTATAATTACGGAAAGAAAAGCTGCCGCCATTAGAAATCTTTTAGGTTGCCTTCTCGTCTTTACATCATTTTCATCGTCAATGCAAAGCGGTTGCAGGTCTTCCTTTTCTTTATCTCCTTCCAGATCAAATCCCTGTTGCTTCAACCTGTTTAAATGTAAATGGTAGGTGGCTGATATAAAATCTTCATCCGTTTCGGTTGGAATGTTCCAGTACTCGGTAATAGCCTGCAGGTATAAATCGGCATTCGACTCAGTTTTGATTAAATCATTTAACTCAGTCAATTCGGAAACAGTTGCTTCACCGGAAAGTTTACGGGACACCAAGGTCCAAATTCTGTCTTTTACCATATGCAAGTAATTATAAGGAGACAGGATGCAGCACAATCCCCTAAAAAAATACTATAAAAATTAAATTTAATTTAGAAAGAAGGCTTTTTAAGAGAAATGTGGAGCACTTCGGCAATTTTTTTTACTGCGATAGTTAGCTGATGGTCGATGGTTTTTACGCTGATATTCAATAAAACGGCAATTTCTTTATATTTTAATTTGTCTTCTTTTGCCAGTTTGAAGATGAGTTTGCAGCGTTGGGGTAATTGTTGAATAGCGGCATCTATTTTTTGGGATAGTTCCTGGTTCAGCAGGATCGTTTCTGCATTTTCATAAGCGGAGGCAAATTCAACACTTACCTCGTCCAATGAAAATGTAAATGCTTTTTTAGCTTGCTGCAATTTTCTTAAAGAGGCGTTTCGGACACTTACGTAGAGGTACATCTTTAAATCTTCTATTTCGGCCAACTGTTTGCGTTTGGCCCAAATTTCAATCAAAGCATCTGAGACAATTTCTTCCGCCAGCTCTTTTGACTTAATAATGGAATACGAAAAACTCTTTAACGGGAGAAAAAAATGAAAGAAAATCTTTTGATACGAAACCTGGTCCTCATAATCAGCGATATGCTGTTGAAGCTCTTTTATTTCAGTAGCGTTTAAAATAGTTTTTCCTTTCATAGCAAAAATCAGCAATTAAAATTAGTACTATTCTGATCATCACTTGCAGAAAAATAAAAAGCATTTTATTCTCTGGAAATAAATCAATCAGCATTCATTCTCGAAGAGCAAAAAATAGCAGGTTTGACAAGTGCAGGGGATAATCTCAATCTTTGGTATAAATGTCGTTCTACATTCTGTTAAATACTGTAGATTTATATGACAACCAAAGGAGCAGAACTGCTGCGTTGTTGTAATGTTAATCATTAAAATTTGTATTAGCGGATTATTTTTAGGATTTCGGTTTAAGGATCTGATGAAACTTATCTTTATGGCAAACAAAAATTTGAGGAACTTTTCTATTTATTGCACATATAAAAATATGTCCTCGCTTAAAATCACGGTGGAATTGCATTATGAATTATCCAGCAAAAAAAAGTGATTGATAGCAATTTTTCATCATCAAAGCAAGCACAATGAAGCAATATTTAAGGCAACTGATTACCAGGCAAACGCTGAAACAGAAAGAGCAAAAAAATGATGATTCAGCTCCTTCCAACTATGAACTGGCCAAGCAATTTCATCAGCTAAAAGTAAGGAGCCGACGCCTAGCTACCGATGTCTTTTTAATATCATTGGGGGTGTTGTCCGCCGGATTCGGATTGAGGGGATTTTTGCTTCCCAACAATTTTATTGATGGTGGAGCTGTGGGTATCTCGCTGCTTATTTCAGAAATATCTGGCATCTCATTATCCATTTTGCTCATTGTGGTAAACATTCCATTTATCATACTCGGATATTATTCCATTAGTAAAGAGTTTGCAATTAAAACTGCTATTGGTATCATGGCGCTTTCAATTATGGTAGCATTTTTCCCTTATCCTCAAATTACTGCGGATAAACTGCTGGTAGCCGTTTTTGGCGGCTTCTTTTTGGGTAGCGGTATTGGTTTGGCCGTAAGAGGCGGCGGCGTAATTGACGGAACAGAAGTACTGGCCATTAACTTAAGTAAAAAAATAGGCCTCACCATTGGTGATATCATTTTAATACTCAACATCATCATCTTTTCATTTGCAGCCTGGCTACTGTCTATAGAAACAGCCCTTTACTCCATCCTAACCTATTTGGCCGCATCCAAAACCGTCGATTTTATTATTGAGGGGATTGAAGAATATACAGGAGTAACAATAATTTCCATTAAATACGACGAGATAAAAAATATGATTACGGATGAACTTGGCCGTGGTTTGACAATCTACAAAGGCGAACGTGGCTTTGGAAGAAGCGGACATCGCGACAATGAAATTAAAATCATTTTTACCGTACTAACCAGGCTTGAGGTAAACCGTTTGAAAACAGGTATTGAAAAAATTGATCCGGAAGCGTTTGTTATAATGAATAGTATAAAAGATACAAAAGGTGGTATGATTAAGAAAAGGCCACTGAAGTAGTGCGGCTTTATTGCCAATATGAATCCTGGCCATGCCCCGGGAAAGCTTATTGTTTTCTTAAGGTCAGAACTTAAAAAGCAGGGAATATTCAGAAAGCCGTTGTTGTGTCTCCGACCAACAACCGAAGTTTTCGAATCTAACAGAGAGTTCCGTTTATGATGAGTCACTATGCTGTTTTCGAACAAGTTTTAAAAGCTGAGCTTCGGCTGTTGGTCAGGAGACACAACAGCGGCTTGACGGGATAGGTCAACTCTTTTATGCTCCGCAATGGATAAATTAGTAAAATACTCAAGCGGATTTATTCCCAGTATTTTCCCTTGCGCATTATAACAAAAATCCCATGCTGTTTTATCAGCACGAGATTTTTTATGATTCGTGTTTGTTCAAATTTATAAATCTGTAATTGGCCTATACTTAGGAACCAAAGCCTTCATAACTGCCCAGGCAATCAGGTAGGCCAATGCGCAAAAGGTAAACATAATGGTGTAAGCCGTTGTCATTTCTGCCTGCACTAATGGCTTCTGTATTTGTAACAACTGATCAAATAAGGTTGGATCAACCGCCTGTATTTGTATGGTTACTTCTTTTGACAGACTTCCCAGTTCGGCTTTATTGATATTGATTTTATCCCCGTATTTCGTAACCAGATTTAAACCTTCAATTTTTGTAAGAAAATCGCCTAAACCGGCAGCTTTCGCCTGCACCCATGAACTGGCAATACCTGCAGAACGATAGGCATCAAAAATCCAACCGCCGCATTTTGATACCAGTACGCCTCCCAAACCACCTGCCATGCCACCGATACCTACGACCGAACCGATTGCTTTTTTAGGAAACATATCAGATACCGTTGTAAAAATATTTGCAGACCATGCCTGGTGTGCTGCGGTGCCAATACCAATCAATATTACAGGAACCCAAAAACTATAGTCGCCAAATGGCTGCGCCAGCAATACTACCAAGGGAATCAATGCAATCATCAGCATTGCTTTCATACGGGCATCATAAGGCGCCAGTCCCTTATTGATAAAATAGGTAGGAAACCATCCGCCTCCAATACTACCGATCATGGTTAAACTATACAACACAGCCAGCGGAATATTGATCACAGTTCCCGTCATGGCATATTTTGCTTTTAAAAAAGCAGGCAGCCAAAAAAGGAAGAACCACCAAACGCCATCTGTCATAAATTTACCAAATACAAATGCCCAGGTTTGCTTGTAGCCCAGTAATTTAACCCATGATATTTTTTGATGTTTCGCTAAAGGATCAATCACTTCCCCTTCGTTCTCCTTATCACTGTGGATGTAAGCCAGTTCAGCAGCAGACATTCTTGTTTGCTCCTCCGGCTTTTTGTAGATCCATACCCAGAAAAATAACCATAAAAAACCAATGGCACCAATAATGATGAAGGCGGCTTCCCAGCCCCAATGGTCACCTATCCATGGAACGGTTAAAGGGGCCAATACGGCTCCTACATTGGCGCCGGAGTTGAATATACCGGTTGCGAATGAACGCTCTTTTTTAGGAAAATATTCAGCCGTGGCTTTGATGGCAGCAGGAAAGTTTCCCGCTTCACCAATGGCTAGTACAGCCCTTGAAATCATAAAGCCTGCAATGGAAACCGGTACTGCAATGATGCCCACCCAACCAAGTACAACTGCTATGCCTTGGCCCATTGGAATTGCCAATGCATGGATCAAAGCACCTACTGACCAGATTACGATGGCCCATACATAGCCTCGTTTGGTGCCCATCCTATCGATGATGCGTCCTGCGAAAAGCATAGAGATGGCATATACAAATTGAAATACAGAAGTAATATTGGCATAATCACTGTTAGACCAGTTAAACAGCTCCGCCAGGCGTGGCTGTAATAAACTAAGCACCTGCCTGTCTAAATAGTTGATGGTTGTAGCAAAGAAAAGTAGAGCGCAGATGGTCCACCTGTATTTACCGATTGTCGTTTGATTCATATAGCAACATTGAATTATTTTTTACACTCCTTTACAATTTCCAGTACGCTTTTGGTTGCCGCAGTCAACTCGTCGTACTGCTTATTTTCCATAATGGATTTGGTAACCAGTTTGCTGCCCATACCCACCGCACATACGCCCGATTTAAACCAGCCTTCAATGTTTTCTTTCGTGGTATCTACACCACCGGTAGGCATAAATAATAAATTGGGAAACAATTCCTTAATGGCCTGCATAAATGCCATACCTATAATATTACCAGGAAATAATTTAATCATTTTAGCACCCAGATTTTCAGCAGCAATAACCTCTGTTGGTGTCATACAACCCGGCACCCACAATAGATTGCTGGCATCGGCCACTTTTGCAACACTTTCTACCAACCCCGGACAAATGATGTAATCACATCCTGCGTCGATAAAAGTCTGGGCCATCTCACCATTTTTAATGGTGCCTATACCCAAGTACATATCTTTTAATTCAGCATCGCAAAATGCACGCATTGCCTTAAAGTTGGCCAGTGCAGCTTCGCCCCTGTTGGTATATTCCACGGTGCGGATACCAGCACTGTAAAGCGCTTTTAAAAGATCAATGCTAACCTGTGTGTCTTTGCAAAAATAAAGTGGTAGAATTCCCTGTTGAGGAATAAGGGCAAGCAACGTTTCTTTTTTCATAATAACATCAATTTTTTGTTATAGCAATATTACTTTTTTATTGGCCAGCAACGGGCATTTATTTACGGAAACGATTGCGTAAATTTTCACCTGAATTTCAGCATTATCCTTGCTGCTTTGCCAATTAATGAGCAACTTTGACCATCGCAAAATAATGCGCATTTTTATCATTCATCATTCCCTTTAAATTATTGATTGCATGTCTAAAAAAGTTGTTACCCTTGGCGAAATTATGTTGCGCCTTTCTACTCCCGATTTTAAGCGTTTTGTACAAGCGGATACATTTGATATTACCTATGGCGGCGGCGAAGCCAACGTGGCAGCGGCTTTGTGCAATTATGGTTTAAACGGAACCTTTGTTACCAAAGTACCTAACAACCCCATCGGCCAATCGGCTATTAACCATTTACGCCGCTACGGTGTAGACACACAATTTGTAGCAAGGGGTGGCGACAGACTTGGTATTTACTTTCTTGAAACCGGTGCTTCTATGAGAGCATCACAAGTGGTGTACGATCGGGCCGGCGCTTCCATTGCAGATGTTGACGCCAGCGAATTTGACTTTGATAAAATATTTGAAGGTGCAGATTGGTTTCATACCACCGGCATCACGCCTGCCCTTAGTGATAAAGCTGCCGCATTAACAGAAGCTGCTTTAAAAGCGGCCAGGGCAAAAGGCATTACTACCAGTATTGATTTAAACTTCCGTAAAAAATTATGGAGCAAAGAAAAAGCAAGAGAAGTAATGAGCAGCCTTTGCCAGTACGTAGATGTATGCATCGGCAACGAAGAAGATGCGGATACCACTCTGGGGTTTAAAGCAAAGGATACGGATGTTACCAGGGGCGAATTAAACCTCGAAGGCTTTAAAGATGTGTTTGAACAAATGAAAGAAAAATTCGGTTTCAAATTCATCGCTTCGTCGCTAAGGGAAAGCCATAGTGCCAGCGACAATGGCTGGAGTGCGTTGGTATATGATGGCACTGAATTTTATCATACCAAACAATACAGTGTACGCATCGTAGATCGTGTAGGTAGCGGCGACAGTTTTGCAAGTGGATTAATTTACGGTTTGGTAACCGGCATGCCAATGGCAGACGCCGCTGAATTTGGTGTAGCAGCATCTGCATTGAAACATACCATACCAGGAGATTTAAACCATGCCACCCTTGCAGAAGTGAAAGAGCTGGTGAAGGGTGATGGTAGTGGAAGGGTTCAGCGGTAAAAGCCTCCTGACCCCCCTGAAGGGGGAACTTAGGGCGGGTCAGTATTTTTATCTGCCATGAGTAATTTTTTTCGATGTTTTTGTGTACAAACTTTTGTGCTACTATTTAGCATCGTTCTGTCAGCCGATAGCTATCGGCTCACTTGTACTACATACCTTTACTGAGCGTAATTCTCTTTAACATCTTATTAGTTTCGGCTTAAATTAAATGATAGCATTATGATCATAGATTCATTAGAAAACGCTTCCAGGTATTTTTCGGTTCACCCACTTTTTGAGAAAGCATTTGCCTACATCAAAAGCACGAACATGGTAAATGTAGAACCCGGTAAATATGAAATAGACGGCGATAACCTGAAGGCTATTTTTGCTTCCAAAAAAGGGATGTCTGCTGCTGAATCTATACAGCAATTTGAATGTCACGATCAACACATCGACATTCAACTTTGCATCAGCGGCAAAGAAACTTTTGGCTGGAAACCAAGAGGTAGTTGCCTGGCACAAAAAGGGGAATATAACCCTGAAAAAGATGTATTGTTTTTCAACGATGCACCCGATATGTTTTTTGGATTAACCGATCAGCAGTTTGTAATTTTTTTTCCGGAAGATGTGCATGCGCCGATGATTGGAGAAGACGAGATAAAAAAACTGGTCATTAAGGTAAAGATATGATCAACCTTTTTTCTTCCTGGAAAACCATGTGACGTAAAGAATGTGTTGCAACTAAAAATGCCTGGATCATTTGATATTTTCAAAGATCCGGGTATTTTTTTTTTGGGGATTGTAATTTATAGCTTCTTGTTATCCGCTTCAATTTTCGATACCGTCAGCACATCCTGCCCTGTAGCATCACCCAGCTCCTGTAATTTACCAAAAGCGGCTGCAGATGCATAGTTCAGCAATTACTGCGGTGCATGTTTATTGTACATTCCGTATATCAATCCTGCCATAAAGCAATCACCACTACCCGATCTGTCGGCAACGCCTTTACAGGTAAATTCGCCTGAATTGAATGCTTTTTGCTGTTGTTGGTGCGTCCTTAAAAAATTACCTATCCCGGCACGCCGCTGTTGTGTCTCTGACCAACGGCAGAAGTGCTAAAAAAAAGGTTTGTATTTACTAATACCTCTTGCATACTGATTTCATAACTGTGATGATGCAGAAGAAAAGTAATCACTCGATTCTGCCCGTGTTAGCTTTTCTTTAAAAACAAACTGGACAATCAGCAACGATGTTATTGGTCTTTGCCGTTGTTGGTACGTCCTTAAAAAATTACCTATCCCCGCACGCCGCTGTTGTGTCTCTGACCAACGGCCGAAGTGTTAACCAAAAAAGAGGTTTGTATTTACTAACACAACTTGCGTACTTATTAAATACGTTAATACATTGGAAAGAGTTATTCACCACTTAACCCTGTCTCAGCTCATCATTAGAAACAAACCAGAAAATCGACAACTATGGTTGTTAGTCTTGTTACCAAACAACAACAATGTGTATAAGATGATAAATTGAAATTGCA
>JBGSMI010000277.1:0-39653 GCA_041740215.1 Ferruginibacter sp. | reverse complement strand
GGTTGTTGGTCGGAGACGCAACAACGGCGAGCGAGATAGGAAAGTGCCAGTTGGTCGATCTATTGCCACAAACAGTTACCAACGCAATCCATCAAAAAGAAATCACCGGAAAAAGCAAACGAGTGTATGTAACGGTTGAATTATGTACCAGGTTTAGGGTTGAAAAGTGTACCACTTAGCAGGCAGAACGAATGAGAGTTCGTGCCTTGAATTGAGGTTGTTTTATTTCTTCAAAGGGGCGGGCGCCTAATTCATTTTGGAGGTTGAATGTTTTACGCATAACTGGAAATATGACTGAATAATTTTACAGCACTAAGCTAATAATATATAAAATAACTGGCAATCAATTTATTATATATTATTATTATGAGCTGTAATGCTTGCCTCAAAGATTCAAAACTAAAATTTTTTATAAATATTGAAAACTATAGCATTGTGAAATTTCTTTCAGAGACTAATTAAATTAGCTTTTGCCATTTTAAACGCCTTTCAACATCGTAACGTAATTACTTTTTACGCTTTTCCCGGGAAGGGTTCTTCATCAATTCATAACACAATTGCGGGCTTGTTTTCTCAATACCTGTCAATAAAAAAATTACTTTACCAGCATCTGATGGATCAATAGCATAATAATAATCCCTGTCCACCCCTTCGGGTTTAGCAGTAATGGCAAGCCGGTTAAAAAGCCATGTCCAGCTTCCCTTCTGATAATATTTTAAATTACGCTCCGGTGCATTTAAAAGCCATTCATATTCTTTCCAGTTTTTTTTAAGCAACGTATTTTGATTTTCAATTGCCACTAATTTAACACTACCACCTGCCAGGGTGCAAAAGTTATTTTTAATTTTTTCCGTTGTCCAGCCACTATGCTGCTCCCACGCCGTATACGGTTTATCTGCATGAGTATCATTCCAACAATTATCAGTTGAAATTATCGTGATGAATTGTCTTTTACCAACATCAGCACGGTTGATGGCTTCTCCAATTACCTGCAACGGTCCTGCTTCCACAATGAATAAAGGATTGGCCGCATCTGAAAGATTGATCTGGTCTTTTAAGGCTTCATAAGCAATTTCCGGGGCATCTACAGCAGATAAGAAACGGGTCTGCGTAAATCCAAACATTTTTCCCCCGGTGACTGCACTCTCTTTCATTTGTTCTGATGGCTTAATGCCATTTATACCCGGATGTTCATGATTACTTCCCCAAATATGATCGCTGTAAATGTACAAGGTTAACTTATTTTGCAGTCCTTTTGCTGCGATGATGGCTAACGATAACGGAGTTGCGCCCCAGTCATCGTGGTCATGTTCGTTTCCGTCGGAGCTTACAACAATGCGCCCTTGTCCTTGCCAAAGCGGAACAGGCGGTGCTGTGCTTGATATCTTTAAACTGCTATCCGCCAACTTTGTAGATACTGTTGTTTGCGTGTAGCCCTGTAAAGACAAGCACAACAAACATGAGAGTAAAAAATACTTACTTTTTCGAAATAACATAATTTCCGGTTTTAATGGTGAAATATAAAAGTTGCTTTGTATTTTCTAATTGCTGAATTACTTTGTTACCCTTTGCCAATCTTATCACCCAGCTACCTTTTTCAATATCTGTTATCAATACTTTCATTTCTTTATTGCCTGTAATGTTCAAAGTAAACTGATCTTTAATGATATCGCCTGCCTTACTAAATAATACAATCCGGTCACTAACCATTACGCCTGTAAATTTTTCATTTTCAATTTTCGTTGGTAGAAAAGTAGGTGAAGGAACCATCTTGTCGTCCATTACTTCCATTACATTGAGGAATAAATCATTTGCCGCAGGCAATTTCGGAGACAGTTCAATTCGCCAGGTAGCACTGTCAGCAGAATTGTCTACCGCATTGGGCGATTGTGGAAAATTCGTTCCAAACACCTGGTATTTTTTGGTGGGCCCACCAATTTTCGAGATGTTGAAATTATTCGCAGCAGGAAGAATGGTCGTGTTAATCATCTTGCCACTATAACCTTTACCTGTTCTTGAAAAGGCGGTCGTATTATTATTTACAACCGGTTCTTCAACACTGTGCAGTAACCAGTATTTTTTAAATGCTTTGTTGGCTGAAGTCACATTATCAAACACAATGAATGCCGCTGGTATTGTGCTGTCGTTAAAATTTAAGAATACAAAAGAACGGCTAAAGCTTTTTACTTTAGAAGAATAAGCGGCTGCAAGATTCCCTTTAAGGTAGGAGAAATCCGGGCGGACGGAATCAGGGCCAAATGCATGTGCAAGCACTTCACCTGTCTTATAATCATTTCCTAAAAGATCAGCAAGGTTCGTTGTTTCCCGGTTTTTGTTGGGCAATCGCTGCCCACCATCATTGATCAGTTCTTTATTGCCCGATATAAATTTTTCATTGGGATCGTATATCAACATGGTATTGTGGGCAATACTTCGCTGGTAATAATTTTTAAAATGTTCGCTTCCGTAACCTCCATTTTTACCCTGGTAAATTCCTGACTGAACAGTTAGCGGACCTTTATAATAAAGTTGAAAACCTCCTGCATCCAAATGCTGGTGGTTTACAAAGTTGTAAACCCCTACTTTCATTTCTGCAACCACCGCATTTGATTTTAATCCATCCTCCCAACCTGTTCTCGCAATCATAGCACCAAAAGGTTCTTTAAAATACCTGGTTAACGGAAGTGTAGCAGTGGTCTTAATTAAAGGCACATTGATATCATAAAATAAAAAGTCAAATAAATAATCACCCCCTTTACCAAGATTAGATTCTTTCAATGTTTCATTTAGCAAAACAGGATCTTTAAAGTAGCTCCCGGTAAGTGCGTTCATTGAACCACCATTTACCCAGTACTTTCCAAAAGGTGTAAAAACTTCTGTAAAGTCATCGCCGTTCCTAATCAACTGTCCATCGGGTCTTCTGCTGTAAACAAAATAGTAAGGAACCTTACGCTGATCATTTCCAAAAATTTCCGGATAGCCCATTTTGTCAAAAATAAATGTTGCTATCATATCCCAATAAAATCTATAAGGCCCGTAACTACTTCCCTGGTGATGGTAACCGGCAGGATAGAAAAATTTTCTGGAAGGTACAAATTCAGCCAGGATTCTTCCTGCGGCTAAGTTATAAATTTCGGGCTTTTCATTGTACGTTGCTACTCCGCATGAAAGCATATCCCTCGACAACTGTGCCTCTGCCCCATGTCCTGTAACAGAACCTTGTTTTAACTTTGGCCATTCAATTTCCAACTGAGTTGCCAGTGTTTCCATTTGTACGATGAGGTGTTGCTTTTCTGCTGCTGTTAGTAACGAATAACACCAATCATATACAATTGCTCCGGTTACAATTGCACGACCTATTTCTCTGCATACATCATCTTTATGCATATCAATTTTAAGCGTGGCGTAATAATGAAGCAAATTATCAACTACTTCCCTGCCTTGTTTCTGATCGTTCGAAAAAAGATATAACAACGCCTTTGCCTCAATGGCATTACGGATTTTAATGTTATTATTGCTGGCAATATTTGCGTCTGTCTTTAAATATCCCTCTGTAATGAAAGCAGCAGACCTTGTGATTTTTTCCCAACAGTCTTTCAATATAATGCTATTCGTCTTTTCTTTTAATGACGGAATATCTTGTCTTCTTAAGTAGAGCCGCGGATGCTCAATAGGCGGAACCGGTATGGTTAATCCTTTACCCTCTCTTTCTGTAATGGGTGGGTATTGAATGGGGGTAATCATATTGGTATCAGTAAAGGATTTTATTTCAACTTCAGCTTGTGCATGAATTCCCGTGCAAAAAAATATTGATAGTACATAGCAAAAGAAGCTTTTCATTTTTTATCTTTTTAAAGTTTTTTTATAAAATCATGTGCCAGATTCTTTTTCAAAAAACGCAATCATGCGTTTCTTGACCCGCATCATTATAAACTAAAATCAGCGTAACTGCATTATGTGAAGAATTAATATTATTGTATTGATGTTTAAATATTCAAATGATTTCCAGTATTTCATTCTTTAAAAATATGCTATAAAATCAGCCGCCTTTGTTTCACAATCTTTTGTAACAGGATGGTCAGGCGTTCCTTTACAAGGAAAAAAAATGAGTGGTAATCTTTTTGTCATTCAACTTCGAAACCGCACTAGCAATATAAGCAGGCCACAAAGACCCTTCCCTCGCAGCATCCATATCACCAAGGCTGAAAATGATATGGGCTTTTGGATATTTGCTCCTTTTAGATGCAATAAAAAATCTATAAGCTTAAATGATGAGCGCTTCCGAAGGCTTATTGTTACCGTATCTTATTTCAAATTGTTCATGGTCCGGCATGTTTATAAGCCAGCTATCGTTCTTTAATAAATTAACTACTGCTGTATAGCGTTGATATTTCGAAAACACCCATTTGCTGTTAGTATCTTTTGGATTTAAGCCGTTATAGATATCGGGCATCACTTCTTGAAACCAACTGGTGGTAATACCAATACCGCTTATAGCCGTACAATCATATTGGGCATTAAAATGCCTTGCAGTATTGGCATCATAAAAATAAATTTCCAAATGGTTTTCAACAATTTTTTTGTTCCAGAAAAAGGTTCTTTTCACTCGGCTATTTTTCAATACAAGCGTATCATTCTTTAATTCGGCTTTACATTGCGATAACTGCGCTGCTGATTCTTTTTGAAGCAACAGCACTGCAAATAAAAACAGCGCAAAGTGGGTTGTCGCTTTTTTGAATTGCATTTACAGAGATTTTAATAAGGCTAAACTTACAGGTATCTGGATATTGACATCATCACTTTCATCTTCGATGTAATAATATTTAATGCCTGATTTTTGAGCCGCTTTAATAACAGCAGCTATGTTAATTTGTCCCGAGCCCAACGCCACATCATTGCGTACTGGTGTACCGCCAGAAAAATCACCTACCAATCCTTTGCGCAAATCTTTTACATGCATCAGTTTAAAACGGGTTGGATATTTTTTTAATAATTCAACCGGGTCTTTTCCAGGATGAAAAGCCCATAAAATATCCAGTTCAAAATTGACATAAGCGGGATTGGTTTTAGCTGCTATATAGTCAAAATAAGTTCCGTTTTGATACGGTTGAAATTCATAGCCATGATTGTGATAACAGAAGCTGAGGCCAAACGCATCTTTTAATATTTTACCGGCAGTGTTAAAATCATTGATGGCTTTGTCGGCAATCTCAACATTGAACGGCACTTTGTCGTGCGGTATCCAGGCGACCCTTACAAACGTTGCGCCCAATGCCTTTGCATTCTCGCCCACCTTTTTCGTGTTGTTGATTAAATCAGGATAACCGACACCAAATGATGTGCAACGCATGCCTCTTTCATCCAGCATTTGTTTTATTTCGACGGCTGTTTTTCCAAACAGGTTAGAAAATTCAATGTTGGTTATGCCCATTGCTTTAACACTATCAAGCGTAGCTGCCAGGTTCTTTGAAAAACTGTTACGGAAAGTATAGGAAACAACACCCGGAATTTCTTTCAGGAGTTTACCGCTCCTTGTGTCCGCCTTGTATTTGGTTTCTTTTATTTTGATATTTTTATAAAACACTTTATTGCCATGGTCTTGTAGCAGTATTCTTCCTGTTGCATTTAAACCAAAGCCCGGTATATCCTTATACTTACTACCGTCCACGATAGATTTAAATGTTTCACTGCCTCTTTCGTAACTAACCACCATCACTCCATTCAACCAATGTTCTATATGCTTTCCGTTTGATACAATCATGGCCGTGTTCCATTCCCCAATTTCTTTTGCTGGCTTACTGCTGATAGCAGGTATTAAATCATACAATGATGAAATGGTACGGTTACCATTCTTGCCAAGTTTAGCATCCGGATGTTTTGCATCATCCAGCACCTGGTACTCCAGGCCAAAAGCTGAGCGTGGATTTGATGGTGTTGCCTGTTTTGCATCTACAAAATATTTAATGCCGCTGTTGGCACCTTCCGTTAATTTAAAATCTACACTCAATTCAAAATTGCCATACTCTTTCAGGGTAACGATATCACCACCATTGGTAGATTCTGCACCGCCTGATGGCTCAACCATTAACAGACCGTCTTCAATTTTCCAACCTTTTGCAGGAAAGCTATTGATAAAGGCGCCCTTCCAGCCTGTGGTGGTTTTTCCATCAAACAATAATTTCCATCCTGCTGCCTTTTCTTTTTTTGTTAATTGATTGTCTTGCGCACAAGCATTGGAAATAACCACTAAGCAACAGATGGCAAAACCAAATCCTGCAAGTTTAAAATGTTTCATATTGTTTGTTTTAAAAATTGTATCGATTGTTGGTAATGGATCAGCGATCGTATTTTCTCTTTGCATAGCAAAATTTTATTGAATTGATACAGATGCCCCCTGTAGCAATATTTTTTTCTTAACCGATGCTTTACCCGGCTGACCACCGCCAACAATAATTTCATATTCGCCTGCTTCTACTATTTCTTTGCCAGTATTGCTGATGAGTGAAAAATCCTGCGGATTCAATGTAAACTGCACTTTTTTCGTTTCTCCTTTTTCCAATGCAATTCTTCGAAAGCCCTTCAATGAATTGATTGGTACGGGAACAGAAGCTGCCTTATGACTGATATACAATTGCACCACTTCTTCTCCTTTCAATTTACCGGTATTTGTTACATCAACTGAAACTGCAATTTTTTCGCCAATATTATAATTATCTTTCAACAACAGTTTTGAATAAGCAAATGTGGTGTAGCTTAATCCATAACCAAAGCCATATAAAGGATTACCCTCAAAATATCGATAGGTTCTTCCCTTCATATCATAATTTTCAAAAGCAGGAAGATCATTTTCAGAAGTATAAAAGGTAACAGGAAGTTTACCTCCTGGATTATAATCACCCACCAACACATCTGCGATTGCAGCGCCGGCTTCCTGTCCGCCATACCATGATTCAATAATTGCAGGCACATTTTGTTTTTCCCAATTAATGGCTACAGCACTGCCATTCACCAATACAAGAACAACGGGCTTACCTAATGCAACAATCTCTTTAATCAATGATTGTTGTACGGAGGGGAGCTCAAGCTTTGTTCTGTCACCGCCATCAAAACCAACGATCTTTATCCTCATTTCTTCTCCTTCAATTCTTGGTGAAAGTCCCATACAGAGTACCACTACATCGGCTTGTTTGGCAATATTTATAGCGTTGGTTTTATAGTCGATACCGGGTATTTGCCAGTTTAGTTTTACGACCGGGCTAGTGCCGTAGCTTGAAAATTTAATTTCAATTTTACAGGTTTGACCTTCTACTAAATGAACTGTTGCGTATTTGTGTTCGGCTCCATGCTCTGTATTAAATCTAATCATCTCTTTACCATTTATTGATAAACTGTATTGATTATTACCATACATATCCAGAATAAAATCACCGGTGATGGGGGCCTTTAAAAAGCCTGACCAAGAGGTGCTGAAATCCCCTTCATCTATTGCGGGTGAGGGAGGATGATCAATCCAGTCAAAATTAATTTGCTGATCAATCCTGCTTATTATGGCAGTGCCTTTAAAATCTTTATTATTGAAATATGAAGCCTGTAAACCTTTTTTTGTAGCTGCGGAATCTGTAAAAAAATAATCTGCCGGAATAATATCTACGATAGGTAAACCATCCGCATGAGCTGATCCCCTTGCAAATAATATTTTTGTTTGTGGTAATTTTTTCTGAAGCCCTTCCAACGGAGTAACCACATCAGACGGATATCCATGATAATTCGCAAGCATCACTTCCGCATCATTCGCATTGGGCCCAATAACTGCCATTGTTTTCAACGTTTTTTTAAGCGGTAATATATTGTTGTCGTTCTTCAGCAATACAATTGATTTCTGTGCTGCCTGTAATGACAACCTTTTATGAGCGTTGCTCTCTACTACACTATAGGGAATGTTTGTATAGGGCTGGTTAGCGGCATTGTCAAAAAATCCGAGTTTAAACCTTGCTGCAAATAATCGTTTGATGGCTGTATCCAATTCCGCTTCGGTTATCAGTTTTTTTTCAACGGCGATATCCAATGCACTGAACACGTCACCACATTCCAAATCAACACCGGATTTGATGGCCAGTGCGGCTGCTTCTTCGGGCGATGCAACAACTTCATGATCTCCTTTCTTATAAAAATCATTTAAGGCACCACAATCTGTTACAATAAATCCTTTAAACCCCCACTGGTTGCGCAACAAATCGGTCAATAAAAAATCACTTCCGCAACATGGCTTTCCTCTAAAACGATTATACGCACACATGAGGGAATATACATTGGCCTCCTGGATGGTCCGTTTAAATGCAGGGGTGTATGTTTCATAAAAATCCCGGTCGCTTACTTCCGCATTAAAGCGATGCCTCGATTGTTCGGGACCGCTGTGTACTGCAAAATGTTTAATGGTTGCAATGGTTTTAAAATACTTAGGATTATCACCTTGTAAACCCCTGATAAAAGAAGCAGCAATTTTTCCTGTTAAGAAAGGATCTTCACCATAGGTTTCCATTCCCCTGCCCCAGCGGGGATCACGAAAAATATTAATATTGGGTGTCCAAAAGTTAAGTCCCTGGTAAATGCCCCGTTTATCTTTTTTTGAAAAATATGCATACTTGGCTCTTGCTTCGTCGGATATAGCATCTGCCACTTTTTTAATTAAAGCGGTATCCCATGTGGCTGCTAAACCAATTGCCTGCGGAAACACCGTTGCCTTGCCGGCTCTTGCCACACCATGCAAACACTCGTTCCACCAGTTATACGACGGAATCCTTACATCCGCTCTTTTTATCGCGGTTCCGGTGTACTGAAGTAATTTTATTTTTTCCACGAGTGTTAATTTGCTCACCAAATCATTTATCCGTTGATCGGTTGATAAGGATTCATCGAGATACGCCTGCTTTTTTTGCGCAATTGATGAAAGCGAAAGGCTTACTATTAACAAGCAAATAAAAAAGCTCCTTGACTGATTGTACATTTTGGCTTTATTTTAAAAACAGTAATTATTTTTTTAATTGAAGTGATAATATCAACGCATCATTCGCTTTGATGGTTAGTGATTTTTCGGAAACATAATTTCCATAGAGAGCTTTCATGGTCGTCCAACCATTCTTTATCGAAGGAATCACAGTGATATCCTCTGTACTGTAATTAATGAGAACAACCACCTTTTTATTATTGCTGATGAAATGTTCTGTTGTGCCGATGAAAGAATTATTTTGAGTAAGTACTCTTTCTTTGATTAAAGGCGCAGCTATCTCCTTATAAATATTTGCATAGGCTGGCTGACCTTTGTCAAAAGCCCCGGTTAGCGTTGTTAAATTTGACTCAATAGGAAAAGTGAGCAAATAAATAAATCCTTTGCCAAACGCAGCTTTTAAAAAAGCAGGATTGCCATCTGGCTCTTTTGCCAATACTGTATTCTTCAACGGAGCAATCACATACTTTCTTTCGGCGCTGGTTTTAAAATTCAGGCTATCACCCAACAGTTTTGAAATGAATGAAAGGTTTCCCCGGCGCTTTTGATTTACAGAAAGCTCAATGCTGAGCGGCCCGGTAAAAGTAGGCAGGTAAGCATCATCTAACGAAATATATAAGGTAGCGCCAGCTTTTACTTTATCCAATAATTTAAACCAGTAGTCTTTATAAAAAATATCATATCCTTTCAAAGATGGAAGCATATAAAGCGGCGCATCCTTTAACTCCTGCCCTGCTTTTTGAAATTGAAAATCAAATCCGGCTTGTTTTGCCAGTACAAAACTGCTGTAGGCAACAGCCCAGTTATCCTGGCCTTCGGTTAAAATACAAACCGCTTCTGTTTTGCGGGCAGGCAAGGTTTTAAAGGGAAGCTGGTCAATAAACTTGCTAAAGGCTTTTAATTCAAGCATAACCGGCTTGGGTGTGCGGTCTTCTTTGATCAAACCCAGTTCCGCTTCTACAGCCGCATAATTGTAAGGCGGATAATTGAAACTTAACTGGTCGTAAGCACACCACCAAAAAGTACCCATACAATCATGTGCCCAATTGGAAAATAATGCGGTTCTTGCAAAAGCAACTTTTTCTTTTTCGCCACCTGTCATAGGGCCCATAACCCCCGTCTCTTCCGTTAAGGCAGGCTTTCCGCCAATGTCGCCATACATACGTGTTTCAGCAGCACCATGCAAAATCGTACGCATGGTATTGATACCATCCTGACTAGTGTACTTTGTCCAAAGTGAATAAGGATGGGTTGTTAAAACATCTGTTGTGGCTGCCTGGTCGATAATACGCCACGGCGCATCATTTTCTGCCTGCAGACTATGCATACCCGAAACAACCGGCCTTGTTTTATCTTCTGCACGAATGGCACCAGAAAGTACAGATGACCAAACATAAGCCTGGTAGTGGTTATCCAGCTTTTGCATTACGTTGCATTCATTACCAAAATCCCAGGCCAATATGGATGGCTTATTTTTAAATCGTTTTACAAAACCAGATACAAATTTTTGCTGCCATACCAGGCATTCCGGGTCGGTAATAATATCTTTGCCCTCCAATGCCGGCGGCACATATAGTTGTCCACTCATCCAACCCGTTATTAAACCAACCACTAATTTTAATTTGTATTTTTCTGCGAGGTTGGCTAGCTCTTCAAAATGTTGCATTTGCTCTTCGCTCATTCCATCGCTTCCCGGCCCGCTTAGGGGTAAAGGCAACTCATCTTTAAAAGCAATGTATTTTTTTGCCCCCTCTCCTGCAAATACCTGGTGGATTGGTTGAAAATCGGGCCACAGCGGAAACACCCGCAATACTTTTATACCGTTTTCTGAAAGTTGTTTAAAATCCTCTTCAATTATTTTTGGCTTCCAATCACGCCACATATGTGTGCCTGCATAAGATGCCCAATAATTTACGCCGACTGCAAAGGAGCCCGGGGTGGTAAGCAAGGAATTTTCCTGCGCAAAAACCTCACCCATTCCCCCCAACAGCCAGAATAACATTAAAAGGAAACTGGTTTTAAAACGGAATAACGTTAAGTGGTAAAAAGAAGTCACTTTCCAATGAAGCAACGAATGCAGAAACGTTCTACGACGGGCAAAATATTTTTTTGTCATTTTTAGCAATCAAAAATTAAAGAAAAATAATTATTGGCAAACCAATAATTGGTTACCCAAAGATAGCTGATATTGTTTTATAATTTCACTAGCTCAAGGTTTTTATTAAACAGGTCAGTTAAATTGTATCGGCCAATTTTGATGTTTTGCAATTTATCTTATACAAATGCTTTGAAAAAGGTAAATAGTAGTCCAATGCTTTTACTTTTACTTTCAATCATTAAATCCAGTATTGCTTTCAACTTAGAGCAGCTTTGTTTTCAGCTACAAATGCATCAAATGTTGTTGGCTTTCTTTTAAGTATGTTTTCAATGCAGGCTGTTGTTTTCGGTTCTTTTTGGAACCGTGGTAAATAATGAAGCATAATCATTACCAAAATCAAAGCAGTAGGCATTTTTTGGCGTTGTTTAGTAAGATAAAAGTTGAATAGATTTGGAGAGATGTAAGTAATGGTCCTATTCAACCCAATGCTCAATTTAGCAGCCATTTCTTCAAAAGAAAGTTGTTCATTGTTGGTCAATTCGTACGATTTGTTTTTATGATTTTCGATATCATTGAGGATGACAGTTGCTACTTCACCAATATCAGAAACATCAACCAGTGTAAATTTTGCACTACCGGCTGGCAGAAATATCCGGTTATCTTCTAAAAGGTCATAATGTAGATTGCCTGTAAAGTTTTGCATAAAGTAAGCTGGTCGTAAAAAGGTAAATGGTATCTGGCTTTCGAGGATTAATTTTTCTATTTTATGATGAGGAATTAATTTACTTTTCTCAACTCCCTGAACGGAGAGAAATACAATGTGTTTTATGGATGACTTTTTAATGGTATCAATTAGTGGTTCGAAATATTTTGCAACGTCTGAAATTTGCGGAGGCCGCAACAGAAATATTATTTCCATATTTTCAAGTGCATCCTTATAAGTTACCGGGTCATTAAAATCAAACAAGACAGGCCTGGCGCTAAATTGATGCACCTTATCTTTATCCTTTACAATGTCTCTTACGCCAGCAGATATACTCAAACGATGTTCAATACGGGTTAACGCTTTTAATAAAGCCATTCCTATATTTCCTGTTGCGCCGGTTATAAATACATTTTTCATAATTGACTATGATGGTTGATGATTGGTTTGAACAGCACTTATATAAATTGTTAACAATTGCCATCAATTTTTTTATGCTTTATTTCTTACGGGTAACCGTTTAAAGCTACGGCTATTTTACATCACTGTTCAAAAGCACCCCTATCCCGTCCTTTTGTTGCCGGCCTGGGTTTTTTATTGATGTCTGTTGCCTGAGACAAGTCGTTTGTTCCCGAATTAATTGCCCGGCTTTCTTTTTTCAATCGAAAATTCCCTTTCAAAATTTCCGGAATTGCATTGATAAAATTGATGTCGGCTACGATATCATTGGTTCCTTTCATTACATTCTGCGCCATTGGATACATATTATAATCCCACCGCACATTGGTATTTTTATTGTTGGCGGTAACCTTACCGGCCGGCCTTGGTACAATGATATTGTTTAGTATCACGATATCTGCTGAACTATTGGCAAACAACTCCGGGTACCCCACAATACCACCATTGTGATAAGTAGTATTATTAATGATGTCAACATATTTTGTACGAAAGGTGTGTATACCCGAGCCTCCGTTGAATGCACTGAGGTTATTGGCGATCAACGCACGTCCTTTCCATTCGGGGCGTTTGGGTTTTTGTACTTTAGCTTCTGTAGTTGTGTCGCCAGGTTTCACCGCAGCATCCCCATCCGGGTTGGTAGCGCCATTTTTTTCCTGGTCCGTAACATCTAATATGATTCCATTCCCATCGCTCAACTTACCGATATTTACCCATGGCACCAGTGTTTTATTGTTCCATACATAATTGCGCCGGATGATCACATGATAACCCGGTGCTGCATCAAAAGCCCAGTTGTTTAGTGTTGTAATGCCGGACCCTCCATAACGCATAAACCATGCATTGTTAAAAACGATACAGTCTTCCACGGTAAAGTAATCTGTTTCAATACCAACAATGCCGCCACCCGGACAATTTTTAACTGTGCAATTGCGGATGATAGTATGATGTGGCTTTTCATCCGGTTTTTTTGTACGCCCGTTTACAAAAATACCATTGGTATTAAACTTTGGATCAGGGGTAGCTTTTTTCGCATCTTCCTGTGCCTGCAACAACACCAGCGAATCGTTTGCACCGGTTATGGTTAAACCATCGAGGATATGATACGACCCGGATATTTGAATACCGCACCAGCCAACGGGACGAATATCTGGTGTGGCCCCTGGTTCTGCCTTCCATGTAATCCAGCCATCTTTGGTTCCCGAAGATGTAATATTCAATACAGCCCCTCCATCCGATTTATCACTGACTGTATAAACACCATTACCAATTAACACCACATCACCGGGCTTTACCAGGTTTGCCGCTTTTTGCAAACTCCGAAAGGCGGTTTTACTGGTTTTGCCATCGTTGGTGTCTTTTCCTGTTCCAGACACGTGCCATGTTTGTGCATTAATTATCGTTGTACAAAAGATAAAAATCAAACTGGCTATAACTGCTTTTTTCATACTTTCTTTTTTTCTTACTAAAAAATATTTTATTTGAATGTAAAATCTATCTGTAAAAAACAAAAGTGACTGCTGCTGGGTCTTGCTAAGAAATAACCATCGCCTGCATCACTTTTTCTTCAACTGTTCCACCATCCAGTTACCCATTTTTTCATTTTGTTCGGGATAGCCCCAATGGCCCGTTTCCTGAACAATATTTAATTGTTTGGGTGCGCTGATAACGTTATAAGCAGCAAATGTTGAAGATGGCGGACAGGTTTCATCATTAAAACCCCAACTGTAAATACCGGGTACTTTTAGCTGCTTTGCAAAATTCACCACATCATAGTAACCCAGTGTTGCAATCTTATCGGGTTTGTTATTAAAATCGATACTCCATTTATCAAAATAATTTGGCCATCCGCCTGTGCGGCCCTTTAAAGTAGCCGTTAAATCGCTTAATGCCGGATACATGGCAGAAAGAAATTTTACCCGGTTGTCCAATGCAGCAGTTACAACAGCTAATGCACCACCCTGGCTGCCACCAGTCACACCCAAATTACTGCCATCAAACTGGGGTAGGCTGGTTAAAAAATCATTGGCTCTGATACAATTCAAATAAACCCGTTTGTAATAAAAACGATCTTTGTCATCCACATTAAAATTTTGATAACCGCTTAATGCCCCCTCCGCAAGGCTTGTATATACCTGTGGGTCGAGTGTAACAGGAATGCCATGAATGCCAATTTCCAATGTGATGATACCTTTATCAGCAGTGCCTGCATCGCCATTGTATGGACGAACACCTGCGCCTGGAACCCTTAACAACGCCGGATACTTTCCCTCCTTTTTAGGAACACAGAGGATACCATATAACCTTGAATTACGGCCATAGCCACGCAGGTTTACATGATATATATTGGTATTTTCTGTGCAACGCTCCGGCAACAAAACCAGCTTTGCATCTATTGGTATTTTGGATAATTCTATTTTACCGCTCTCCCAAAATTGCAGAAAGTCTGCAGGCATTGCTGCATATGGTTGAATGGCATAAGGGTCAAAACCTGCTGTAGCCAATCCACGATACATTACTCCTTCAAAAATGCTGGTTACGGTACATCGTAAAAAGCCGGGTTGCTTTAAAGTACCGCCGTCGATGGTAGTTTTACCTGTAGCCAGTAACATTGAATCGCTTTTAACCGGCGCCATTCTTTCGAGCCCGGTTTCATAATAAATTTTTACGTTTTTTAGCGGCACATTGTTTTTAAAAACGGTTACATCGAACTTAGCGGTTTCTCCAATTTTGTATGTCCAGTTATCATGATTGGGAGAAATAATAATTTTCAGTAAGCGTTCCGTTTGTGCCTGTACCGTAAAGCTGGTGGTAAAAGCCAGCAGCAGTGCGACCAGCACTAGATTATTTTTCATTGTTTTTTTAATTATAAAATAAATTTTATTGGTCATTCTTCTTTTTCCTGTTGACCAATAACAATATTGGTTGTTTTTCATTTGCGGCCCAAAGTAATTACTTGCATCTGCGATTTTTTATGCAAGTGAATATTTAGTGATTTATAATTGATGAAAGCTTTGACTAACAAATGCCAACACCTCCGGTAATGCGCTGCGCCAATAAGCCCAGCTATGTCCACCATCCCTCACCCTAAACTCATGCGGTATTCCTTTTTTATTCATGGCAATATGCAGTTTTGAATTGTTTTCGCTACGGGTATCATCATCACCGCAGTCAATATACCAGCGAACTGCCTTTACTTTTTCTACAGCCAAATTTTTTACCAATTCAAAGCCATTGTATTTTTCGCACCAGGCTTCAATATTTTCATCACTAATTGTTGGGTTCATTTTTTTGTATATCTTTTTAGTCGAGTCAATATCCTGCAAACCATTACCGGTACTAAGCGGACAGGCAGCCGCAAATACTTCAGGCTTGTGCAAAGCATATATCAATGTGCCTCCACCGCCCATAGACAAACCTGCGATGGCACGGTATCTTTTTTCGGACCGCACCCGGTAGGTTTTTTCTGTGAATGGAATCAATTCATCAAAGAAAAAATCTTCGTATCTGAATTTCCCATCTATGCTGTTGAAATAACCGCGTTGCCCGGTATTGGCATCGGGCATTACAATAATCATATCGGTAGCCTTTGCTTCTTTAATAGTTTTATCTGTGATGCCCGCCACTTCCCCAAATTGTACCCAGCCGGTTTGGTCATCACCGGAGCCATGCAGTAAATACAATACAGGGTAACTTCTGTTAGATGTTTCATAACCCGGAGGCAGATAAATGGCAAATTTGCGCTCCATCTTCAGGATGTTGCTTTGCAGGGTAAGGTTGTCTTTTACAATACCTGTTTGCGCAAGAAGATTTGAAACGAAAAAAAAATTCAACAGAAAAAATATGGTGGAGGCTTTAAGCATTTTTATACTATTTGAAGCGTAAATTAACGATTGATATTCTATGGTTGCTTTCAAAAATTATCGGAAGGGTTGCCAACCTTGTGCAGGTTCTTTTCTGCTAAAAACACTTTAAAAAAATTGGCAACCTCTATTGAGCTGCGACAATTATAAATACACCCTATTCTATGTTATTAAACCGGGTAAATCTTATACTACCTATTTTTCACCAGGGTTTTCCTCCACTTTAGTTAAAAAATTTTCAACGGCTTGTGTACTCCCACACTAACGAATATCTACCAGTTTCACACCCCTGGTGTAATGAAAGATTTACAGTTTAGTGTTTGGTTTCTGCCAATAAATTTTTGTTCCCTTAGATGATTATATATTATATTTCGATTTCCCATAATTTACCTTCACTTTTTTTCCTGAAGAAATATCATATTTCCTAACCCTATAATTCTTCCATCGGGAAAAAGTATTCCCACCACAATAGAAGCATCTTCGCTCAATCCTTCATCAGCATGACCACTACCTTCTTCCCATACGATATAAGCAAAGTCACGGTACCCGGCAGTTTCCACAAATCCTATAGCAGGGTGGCTTGTAACGGGTAATATTTTTTTTTCGCCTATCCATGCTCCTTTGTAAAAGGTATTGTACAACCCATTAAATGATGTGAGATAAAGGTTGTCTTCGTTGTCAATTCCAAATTCCGGTTGCTCACGAGCCTGTGCTCCTACTTTTCGACCATGCTCTTTCCATTTTCCGTTTCCTGTGCGTTCAAACACGTAACCTTCACCTGTTGAGACAAACACTTTGCCTGCCCGACTTACCACAATATGAGGCGATTCTGAGCGGTCGTCGCTCACTGCTTCTTCAATTGGCCAGGTTCGGCCTCCGTCAACCGACCTGCGATAGGTTACCTCTTTCACCGGCCCGTGGCGCTGAACAAGGTGCAGGGTGTTGTTAGCGTCTAAATAAATATCGTTATACACGTGGTCGTTAAAGCTTTTTCCATTTTCATCCGGATCGGGCAGAACCAACCAGTTGGATTTGCCCGATCTGGTTTCCATGCCGATGTGCCCATTGTGGTTTCCACCCCTGCTAGCCAAAAACAGTTGATCGTTTTTGTTAATGCCAAGTTCCGAATCCCGGGAACCTTTGGGATTAACCTTCATCCATTTTTTACCATCGAACCAGGCATATTCGTTACCGCAATAAACATGTGGGTTTCCTTTTGAATCTACCACCACATCCGGATCTGAGCGACCTGCATTATTACATTGGCACCCAACTCCGGCCTCCTTTGACCATTCGCTTTTCGCAGCGTCATATTTCATGTACTTTAATCCCGAACGGTTGTAAACCAGGTGAATGTTGCCTTGCCGATCGACTGCCAGATCGGGAAAGTTACCGGTTGCCACTGCAGTTGGTTTTGTTGCATAGATATGCAGTATCCAGTCGTCGCCATCAGCAGGTGTTTCAAATGTGGTGTGTTGCAAACTGGTTGGTGGCTTCACAATTATGCCTTTCCGTATATCAGTAGTTTTTTTTGCATTGATCCATTCCGATTCAAACAGATAAGGATGATCTAGATATACTTCCACCTTACCCAATGTGTCCAGGTAAATGTAATATTCTACGCCCTCGTTTGCGAGGCAATAACCTTGTTTTACCAAATCCTGCCGGGTTTTCATCTGGTGAAAAGGAATTGTCACAAACCAGTTGTGAACATCGCCTACCATATCCTGTTTCTCCTGATTTACATTCTTCAAATTCATGATGCCTGAAAATCCGGTTGAAGAAATACCCTTGTTGTCGGTAAAATTCAGCATGCTTCCAGAAAAAAGGATGGTAAAAGTATTTTTCCTGATCCGATCGTTTGGATATGCAGGATGGTAAATATTCCCGGTCCACAGGGTTTCATTTGTATAACTAATTTTTGTGGAACGATGGTTCATCGCCAGTCCTGAGAAAAGCTCTTCAGACTTGGATGGTTTAGGCCCCTGAATGGTTGCCATGTCGCTCCGGGGTTTATCGTTAAAAGGACAGCCAAACTGGCTTGCGCGGGTTTGGTTATGCACTGTGAGCATGTGGCCTTGATCATCAACACTGTCGATGAGATTACCGATACGTTTGATATCGTTCATCAGCAAAGCGTTTTTGTACCCTCTTTCAGCCGAGAATGGTTCTATCCCGGCAGTGTTTACAATAAGGTTGGGGTAATGCCCAAAGCGTGCCTGGAAATAACGGTTATAAAACTGTTCATCATCCCAGTTTACCGGCCATTCTCCATGTTGTCCGAAAATGCCGGCAAGCATATTGTAGCCGTTTTTTTCGGCCCAATCGGGGAAGAGTGTCCGTGCATTGCCATCGTTTGGATCTTCAGGATCGTCCCAATTGGCAGCAAAAAAACGATCATCTGCATGAAAACTCTTAAACAAGGTTTTAGGCTGTCTCCCCTGACCCAGCCAAAATGGGTTGAAGGCATTTTTTTGCACCCTTCCGGGCTTATCAGAAGGAACGCATCCAAATCCACCCGAGGTTTTGTTCCCATCGTCGGTAAACCAATGTTCATAAGCCCGTTCGCCATATTCATCTTGGCTGAAGCGTATTTTCCATTTATTGTTCCCGTCATAAAATCCTGAATGATTGAAAACCCGTTTATCACCTGAAGTCAGCTTTAAACTTAACGATACATTGCGCAGGGGATCGGTATAGATTTTATTGTTTTCAACTTCCAGCTCCCGTAACTGGTAGATTTCAACTTTGGGCATTTCGTTCCAGGTTCCCTGACCATAAATTGAAATTCCAAAAAATGCTGAAAAGAAAACTGCTGAAAAATATCTGGCGACATACATAAACTTATTTTTTTAGGGTTTCGGTGGTTCCAATATTTTTTAATTTATTCATCAATTGTTTTCCTTTCCCGGCCTTAACCAGCATAATTCCTCCCCAACGGGCACGGCTGAATTCGGCGCCATCGGTACCAACTGTTGCTGTAACTTTAAGCATATCGCCGGGTTTTAACTGAATGTTTTCAATCAGGTACGAGAAATCTACTCCTTCTTCGTATGAGAATTTACTTAGCCGAACTTTGAAGTTCATTGCCTGTTTGCCATTGACTGAAAGTACGTATGCAGATTCGCCATCGTATTCGCCCACACCACTGAAAATCAGGTCGTATTTACCTTCCCGAAATTTAAACTCGAGCTGGGTCGTTGCTGATTTCAACTTAGCCGGATTAATGGCCAGCCATCCATTGTGCCTGTAGAACCCGGTATTTTCAACCGGAAAGTTGCTGGCACTGATCAAGATAGTACCGATTTCAGTTTCTGCTGCGGCAGCTAAAAAAGCCGAAATATTCTTTTCATCTGTTAAATGTGACTTTGATGCCTGTTGCTGTGCGAACGAAATTGCACTTATACACCAAAGAGTAAAAATCAGTATGATATTCGATTTGTTCATTTTTAGGGTTTTATTGATTAAATATTATTTCCTAATGGTTATTTTATGGTAATAGATAGCATGTATAACAAATTTTTTTTTTTCTATTTTTCTGTAGAGCATTTTTAGAAATGTAGTTTTTGGTTTAATAACATATCCGTGAAAGACACCATGCTTCATCCCAAATTCTACCATTTTTAATTTTATAAGGGCCAGTTAAACTCTTAACCTGCATTTACCGAACAAGCTTTTTTAAATCATTTGATTTCACTTGTACTATTCTCTTCCCGGCCGATAACAAATCAAAACAATTATCGCTGAAAGCATTGATTGTACCTGAAAGGAGGCACCAAATACTTCTTGCCAATTTACCTGTGGTTCGTTCAATTTCATTTTCACTGATTTGCTTTATGCTATTCTTCACTTTTGGCAGGTTGAGAAATTTAGGCTTTTCAAAATAATATTTGTTGCTGCTCACGGCTACATCGTTCACCAATAATTTCATGCTGAAAACCACATTTTTTCTGTTTGAACTAATTTTATCCCCCTTGAAATTGTAGAAATCAGCATAACTATGTCTGCTGATAGCCGTGAATCATTTTTGACCGATAATTGATACAGCAACAGCTTATTGAGAACAGGCGCTTTTTTATCCCCGTTTTTCAAGCCCGAACAGTACACAAATAAATATTCGGGAGCAGCAGCAACAAATATTGGAACCTTTGATACCTGGAATGAACCCCAATGCCGCACCCTGGTTGCAATAACATTTCCCTGATTCCAAAGTATATCATCGGTACCAACCAAATAATTATGGTACGTATCACCGGAACCTGCTGAGCCAATAAGTTTTCCATTTAAATAGGTGTCATCACTTTGACCAATATTACCCATGCTTAACGAAAGCAACCCAGTTCGTTTAAACGCTGGCTTCAGGCTTGAAGAAATCACCACATGCTTCCGCATCTCCAATAATCGGTTGGCAGTTGTTTTACGGTTGTCGGTCCATTTTAACTGAGGCAAATCTTTCCATGCGGTATCACTGTATGCTGATTTGCAGAATTCTTTGGTATCATCAAAACTTACTTTCCGTGGGCCTTGTATGGTAATGACCTGTGCTGGTAGAGGGATGGTGCTTATTATGGTAATCAGAGATATTGTTAAGATTTGAATCGTTTTCATAAATATCCCATTGGGTTTTATTGCGGGTTTATTCCGGTTGTTTGTTTTTCCATAGTTTAAAATCATCCCAATAAACCTGTAGTGTTTTACCTTTTGCTTTTACATGCTTCACCAGTTCTTTTGATGTGTATAGTTTTATGGGGTTAAAACCTGTAACACCGTTTGGCGACGGGTCTGTTGTATTGTGTGTAAAGTTACGGACATCAAACACCACCTGCCTGAATCCATCATGGGGTGTAATGGCCATCCAGAAACGGCCAGTTTCCTTGTTACCTTCTTTGAAATAGTACTCTATTGTAAACCATTTGCCAATGGGCACTTTAAGTGTTGTATCAGATCCGCTCCATACTTCTTTTTGGCCTGCATTTTCTGCATTCAAAATAAAATTAAGATCAGTTGAACTGGCAGAAGGTTTACCAATACCAAGCGTAATTCTGAAGCCGTATGGTTCGGTTTTTACCCACCATTCATTGTTCCAGAATTCAGCAAACGTACACCAATTAATTTCGTGCGGGTATGTTTTCATTGCCTCAAAATCATCCGTTAAAAAAACACGTACTGACTGATAAAAGTCTTTACACCCTTTGTTAAGTTCATAGAGGTTTGCCTGTATACGGGCCTTTTCCTGTCCTTCGGATGCAAGCCATGAATCGTTGAGCCAGAATTGAAGTACATGATTATTGGTATGTCCGGGTTCTGCAATAATTTTCGCATACCGCTTCGATGAATCGCCTCCGGTGTACTGGATCTGAAAAATCCCTTTCCTTGAAAAATTTTTCCAATCCTTATCCCAGTTATTTTTCTTATGGAGTGAACTATCTATTCCGGTGATATATTCGGTATGAGCGCCGTAATCATTTGTAGACAAATCTGCAGCTACTGTTGAAGTACCTTCAAAACCTGACTGAAAAATCAATTGAGCCGGATCGTTATTGTCGGGCTTCTCTTGCTGCGCATTACTGTTTACATTAAACATTGATAAGCCTGCCAGCAAACAGAAGAAAAACTTCGACACTAAACTACCAGCCTTCTTTTTAAATTTATGTACTGTCATTTTAGTTATTTCAACTTTTTATTTTATCGCTCTCTCCATAATTTAAGATCATCCCAATAGATTTGCAATGTTTTTCCTTTTGATTTTACAAAACCCACCACTTCTTTTGAGGTGTATAATTTTTGCGGGCTCCAGCCGGTAAAGCCATTGGGTGCAGGATCGTATGTATTGTGTGTAAAATTGGTTACATCAAAAACCAACTGTTTGGGTTCACCATCTGCTTTAATGGTCATATAAAACCGCCCGGTTTCGTTATTGCCTTCTTTTATATAATATTCCATGGTAAACCATTTGCCAATCGGCACTTTCACTTTAGGTTGATCGCCTGCATTCCACACCTGCTTTTGGCCGGCATTTTCAGCATCCAGTTTAAAATAGAGAGCGCTTTCTCCCTCTACCGGTTTTTCAATACCCAGGGTTATTCTAAATCCATATTTTTCATCTTTTACCCACCATTCATTATTCCAGAATTCTGAGATGGTTAGCCATCCAAATTTGCCGGGATAATTTTTTAATACATTAAAGTCCCCGGTAAGAAAAACCCGTTGTGTTTGATAGATTTCTTTGTACCCTTCCTTTACGCCGTATATATCAGTTTGGATACGAGCTTTTTGCTGGCCCTCGGATGCATGCCAGGAATCGTTGAGCCAAAAATGAAGCACATGGTTTTTTGGATTGCCTGGCTCCTGAATAATTTTAACATAACGTTGCGTTGAATCGCCACCGGTATATTCAATCAAAAAGTTTCCTGCCCTTGGATTGGCATCTAAATCTTTTTCCCAATTGTTTTTTGCTTTCAATGTAAAATCAACACCAACAATATCATCTATTACATATCCCTGCGAAATAAAAGGAGGAATATTTTTTGAGTCAGCAATTAAGGTAGATGACCCTTCAAAACCTGTTTGAAAAATTAATTCCGCTTTCCCGATTTTTTTAGCAGGTGACTTTACTTTTACCTTCGTCTTATTCAGTGCATCATAACGAAGCAAGGCCTCCAGATAATAATAGTCAGCGTACACCAGTGGTACATCAACTTCAGAATTGTGTGGTTTGGAACCAACACTGTGCTTTAAAATAAAGTTGCCATTGGTACCAATATCAGCTTTGTATTTTGGCGTGGTAAGATTTGATAGCATTGTGACTGCCGCATCGAAATATATTTTGTTGTTTGCTTTACTATATTGACTCAATTCAAATAACGCCGACGAAATCACCGCAGCAGCAGATACATCCCTTTCTTCATTGGGGATATTGGGCGCATCAAAATCCCAGTAAGGTATTTTATCGGCTGGCAAATTGGGATGATTCAAAATAAAGTCAGCAATCCGTTCCGCCTGTAGTAAGTATTTCCTTTGTTTGGTTTCCCGATACATCACGGTGTATCCATACAATCCCCAACCCTGGCCCCTACTCCAGGCAGAACTATCTGCTGCGCCCTGGTGCGTTTTCTGCGCCAGCACTTTTCCTCCCTTGCCATAACAAACCACATGGTAGCTGCTGTAGTCTTTTCTAAAATGATTTTTGATAGTATTATCAGCATGGGTAACTGACAAATCATACCATTTTTTATTACCAGATGCTTTTGCCGCCCAGAACAAAAATTCAAGGTTCATCATGTTATCAACAATCACCGGGTAATCATATCCTTTCCATTCATCCCATGATTTGATGACGCCATAGTCGGGGTTAAACCTGCTTGCAAGAGAAGCCGCACCTGTTAACATGATGTCTTTATACCGTTGATTGTTGGTTAACCGGTAACCATTGCCAAACGGGCAATACAACATAAAACCCAGGTCATGCGTGCCCTTGTTAAACTTTTCCTTCTCCACCGCCATACTCCAGCGATGTGCCGCATTTTTCCAGCTTGTGTCTTTTGTGTATTCAAACAAGTACCACAAGGAACCACCAAAAAAACCACTGCACCACCAATCGGAAGTACGGTCGTTGATACTACCATCTGGCTTTAAGGATTGCGGAAATTTGGTAATATCCGGGTGACTGGTAAGCATACCCTTATATTGCCTGGCAGCATAGTTAAATTCGTTTTTAACATTTATAGATGGCTGAGCATTTACTAAACAAGAAAGAACTAACAAAAAAACAAACAGGCTACTTCTCAACATTGTAAATTTTTAAAAAGTTTATGGTGATATTTTAATTATAAAGAAAGATGCCCTGTTGCAATAACAGGGCAGTCTACTTAATTCTATTGCATATAGATATGTATTAGTTAAGGTATAACCACGTTTGATATTCTTTCAGATGTAACGCCAGTAAAACCCGTAACTGTTAAGGTAGTGGAATAAGTTCCAGAAGCAGTATACTTATGTTTAGGAAATGGTGTAGTCTCTACAGGAGTTCCATCACCATAATTCCAGGAGTAAGTTACACCATTGGTAGATCTATTTAGAAACTCTACCATTTTTGAAGGAACATCAACCGCAACACCAAAAATAGCAGTGGGCAAAAGCATCACAGTAGGATCGATGTAAACTATTGCAACAGCTAAACCCGGATTAACCAATCCAAGTTTTGAAGAAGCTAAACGAATAGCTATTGCATATTTGTCGGTAAGATTGGCTGCTAAAAAGCTAAGGTTAACTTCTAAATTAAACTCGCCTGCAGCTTTACCATTTTCTATTGTAACAGAAGAAGGAATTGTAAATTCAGAGGAAGGTAAAACTTGTGTTGCCGTTGGCATAATTAAACCAGTAGCCTTTAATTTATTAATAGTATCTGCACCAGCAACAACCAGGTCGGCAACAACTGCGCCATCTAAATTAATACCAGACCTAAGCACTGCCATCGATATATTTACCTTGCCTGTTGTAGTATTTACTTTATATTTAAAATCACTACCAACTACACTCGGTGTAACTCTATAAACACCATTGGCACCTGGCCCAACTGTTGCAACTGCTGCCTGAGAAATACCAATTGTTTGATCTGGATAAATGGCATCAACAATATAGTCCTTCTTTTTGCATGACACCATAGTAATCAACGCAAACGTTGCAACTAGAAATATGGTTTTATTTGAAATAAATATATTTTTCATCGTTGTTTTTTTTAGTTTAAATTGATTACCAAATTGGATTTTGAATTAATGATGGATTAATATTCAAATCATTTTGAGGTATAGGATACAAATACATATTAGGAGTAAAAGTTCTAGCTTCTAAAACAAATGGAGAATAAGAAACAGTAGTAGTAACAGGATCACGAACAATATTTACACCACGCACAGGTGTTCCCAAAATTGCCGGGCCTTGCATCCATCTGCGTGCATCCCAGGCACGATGGTCTTCAAATGCAAATTCTACTCTTCTTTCATTACGAATTAAATTACGAACCTGAGTTTGAGACAAACCTCCTGGCATAAGCGGCATTGTAACGCCTGTTCTATTTCTTACACGATCATAAAACGCCTTAATATCTCCATTACCAGGACTCCACTCATTTAATGCCTCTGCATAATTGAGGAAAACTTCAGGATAACGAATCAATATCCAACTGTGTACACCTGTATTGCCATTATTTAGGTTTAAGCTTTCAATTTGATATTTTCTTACATGATAACCAGTTTTAGATGCATTAATAATAGGCTTTCCATCAAGACCACCATCATATAATTGAACAGGTCTTGCAGGAGTACCAAATGTTGCTCCATTTCTAATAATAGTAGCTTCTAAACGAGGATCTCTATTGGCATAAGGATTTGCAGCATGTACAGGATTACTCCAGTCAAAAGGTACTGCAGTAGTAGCATTTACCCTTACCTCATAAGCATCTACCATATCTTGAGTAGGTGTATTACCACCTTGCCCACGTGGAAAGCCTATAGGAGAGTTTACAGTTTCAAAAGTATTGGATGCTCCAGCCCTTCGGGTGAGAATAATTTCTGCATTATTAAAGGTGTTGAATAAAGTTCTGTAATTTCCCAATGTAGGAGGAGCTACAACATCAATAACAGCTTTAGCCGCATCTGAAGCTGCTTTCCAACGAGCATTTCGATCACCTGCAGGTAAAGAAATTAATTCTGGTTTTGTAAAACCTCCTGCCCATGTTGGCGTATTAAACAAATCACTTGCAGCATATAACAATACCCTGCTTTTTAAAGCAAGTGCAGCTACACTTGTGATTCTACCCAAATCGGTTGCTTGTACATAAGGCAAGGCAGATGCACTTAAAGGTAATCTTGCAGCAGCAGAATCACATTCATCGGTAATGAACTTTATACAATCATTTAATGAGCTTCTGGTGATGGTGGAAAAATCTTCATCCAACGATAAAGAAGTATTAATTATAGGTACACCCCCATATCGCTTAACTAATTCAAAATAAAAATAAGCTCTTAAAAACCTTGCCTCATATTGCCAATTTCTAATGATTGCTAAATTGTTATTATAAACTGCCTGAGAAGAAGTACTTGGATCTAATTTCCAGGGATCTAAATTAATTTTGCCAGTCGAAATTAAAAACTGATTTACTTTTCTTATACCTCTGTAGTAGGTGCCCCACAATAAATCCGGGGTATTAACTGCGTTCCAGCTACCTGTATTAAACAATTGAACAGCATTAGTTTCTAAGGTAAACTCAGCTTCATCTGTAGCAGATGCCAACATAGCTTGTCCTCCAATTGGTGTGGTACCATCTGGTAGTTCTGCATAGATAGAATTTAGTAGCGATTGAACATTACCAAAAGATTGTTCAATCTCATTTCTTCCAATAGTAGTAACGAACTCCCTATCAAGTTTATAGCAACCAGCTAATGTAAGTATTGAACCAGTTATTGCAATAAAGTATTTAAATTTTTTCATTACGAACAATTTTAGTCATTATAGTTGAATTTTAAAACCGGCTGTGATAGTCCTCATTACTGGGTATCCAGCTAAAGATTCAGGGTCTCCATTTTCAATTTTATCAATAGAGAATAAATTAGTACCTGTTACAAACAAACGAGATGAACTTAATTTTAATTTTGAGCTAATCTTATCTGGTATTGTGTAGCCTAGCTCTGCACTTCGCAACTTAATAAAACTGCCATCTCTTTGCCAGAAGGAAGAGAATTGATAATTGTTTTGATTGTTGATAGAAGATAAGCGAGGATAATTTGCAGTTTCAGCAGTGGCAGGCGTCCATCTTCCTAAAGCAATTGGGCCAACCTGAGTATTGTTTTGGAAGGCATGATATAGCGATCCTCCCAAATAAACTGTATTGCCTTGTGCTGCATTAAAAATTAAATTTAAGTCAAAGCCTTTGTAACTTAAGCCTGCATTTAAACCACCTACCAGCCTTGGCACGCCAGGGTTACCAATAGCTCTTCTGTCATTCGCATCAATAATTCCATCTGGCACTCCTAATGTGCCGCCAAGATCTAAGTATTTGATATCACCCGCTTTAATTACTTCTGTTAATACCCCCGGTACAGATTTTGGATCAATTAAGCGTTGTGCAATATCAGCAGGTGTATAAAAACCGTTGGCAACCAAACCTATAGGTTGACCAATTGATAAGCCAGTATTTAATAAACCCTTGTTTAATTGAATAGCTTCTGCATTAAATACAATTTCGTTTTTGCTGTAAGAAGCATTAAACTCTACATAATATTGAAAATCTTTTTTACTTTTTGAACCATAACGTACCGAGATATCAAATCCATTGCTATTAGATTTTCCTAAATTTAAGCTAGGTGTATTAATTCCTAAAAACAGAGGAGTAGTACTGTTAGATGCAACAAGTATATCATACCTATCTCTGGTAAAATAATCGAAACTAACATCAAAGTTGTTAAAAAGTGTTGCATCAACCCCTACATTTAAATGCTTTTCCTTTTCCCAGGTAATACCGTTATTCGCAATGTTTGCCTCTGCAAATCCTGCCAAACCATTGTTATTAACTCCAAAGTTATAACCTGCGCCGCCAAAAGTTGGCGTGAATGCATACCTATTCCCCCCACCTTGAGCAGTGATGATATCATTTCCAGTTAAACCATGAGAAGCCCTCAATTTTAAGAAGTTAACACTTTTACTTCTTTTTAGAAATTCTTCATTAGATGCTATCCAACCAATAGAACCTGCTGGGAAAAAACCATAGCGCTTATCTGGATTAAAAATTTCACTTCCCATATACCCTAAAGAAAACTCAGCAAGGTATTTGTTATCGTACGCATAAGTAAAACGAGACGCAACACTATTGTGATAATAAGGGTCACTTGAGTTGGCAGTTGGGTTAGCTAAATCAAACGAAGGACCAAATAAATTTACCTTATCGTTGTTTAACATTACAAAACCTGTAACCTGACTTTTGCCAAAAGCTCTGTTATAGTTTATAGACGCCTGATATATAAAGTTGCGGTATTGCTCTAATGTTCGTTCACTACCCGCTAATGTAGTCAATTGCCCTATCGGATTACTGTATATTGTATCACCGAGAGGTCCTTTTGTTACAGCAAACTGAGCATACTGTTTAGATTTTACAGACCCTTGCTCAAAGTAATTATTGCTAGATGCTGCTATAGATACACTCAGGCCTTTTGTAATCATATCTAGTTGTTCTGTCAATCTCAACGATGACATGATTGTACGGGTGTTATTTTGATAAAAACCAGTAGCTAATAAATTGGCATAAGGGTTAGAAAAAGCAGCATTGCCACCGAATGTTCCATTAGGATTACGAAGCGGAAAAGAATTAGGTGGCAGCCTTTGTAACAAATCAAATAACCCACTATTTTCATAAGCTCCGGGATTATTTATAGTTTCTATAGAGCCTGCAACTTTAAATTCTACAAGTAAACGTTTTGATAAGCTAACATCAACATTGGTTCTAAAATTATACTTGGTATATTTCGAATTGATGCTTTCTTCATCCAAATCACCAAACTTTTTTAGCAAAGAGCTACTATTAATGGCATTTAATAAACCAAAAAACCGAACTACCTTATCACCACCACTAAAGTTTAAATTGTAACTAGATACAGGAGAACTTTTTCTTAAAACCTGATCGTACCAATTTACGTTTGGATGAAATGTAGGATCAGTACCATCTCTGTAAGCATCAATATCAGCTTGAGTGTAACGTGGTGCCTGACCGTCGTTTGCTAATGCTTCATTAAATAATGTAGCATAATTTTGGGCATCTAAAAATTTAGGCAAGCTCTGTGCCTGGTTAAAACCATGGCGGGTAGAGAAGCCTACTTTTAAACCTCCCTCTTTTCCGGCCTTAGTTGTTACTAAGATAACTCCATTAGCGCCACGTGCACCATAAAGAGCGGTTGCAGACGCATCTTTTAAAACTGATATTGTTTCAATTTCTTCTGGTATCAACTGCATAAAAGCATTTGATGTTCCCGGGCCATTTGACAAGTAGCCATCAATAATATACAAGGGAGCATTACTTGCGCCTCCGAAGGTATTGATACCTCTTATAAATACATTTGGTACACCTTGGCCTGGTTCAGAACCACCCTGCGTAACCGTAACCCCGGGCAAGCGACCAAATAACGTGTTACCAAGATTAAGGTTAAAGTTTTTTTCGAGGCTTTCGCCTGTAACTGTAGCAATAGCACCCGTTATTTGTTGGGTTGGTTGAGTACCAAAAGCAACATGTGTAGTTCCAGAAAAACTTCCCTTAGTTACAACAACAGAGGAATCTTTTTCAGTTTGGGCCTGCGCATTACCTGCGGTATAAGCAGCTACCAGTAATCCAAGCAAAATATATTTTTTATATTTAATAATCATAATCGTAGTTATAGGCAATTGTTAAATTTTGATGTCTCTTAAAACCAACCTGGGTTTTGTACCAAATTCCCTTTTAAAACCTCATTTTGTGGTAGTGGGTGTAGGTACATATTTTGAGTAAAGTTTCGGGTTTCAAAAACATAAGGCTGCCAGGTATAAGTGAAATTTGGAGCAGTACCTACACGGTTAATTTGCAAACCATTCATAGCGCCTTTCATTACGCCATCCTCTTCTGCAATCAACCAACGCTTAACATCCCAAAAACGATGATCGTCGCCAAATAATTCAACTGCAATTTCATTACGCAATTTTTGGCGAAACTCATCCTTAGTCATGTTAGGAGGAAAAACAGGCATTGCCGAACGTAATCTAATTGTATTTACAGCGTTGTACTCATCTGCCTGAGGTGCACTATTGAACTCATTTAGCGCTTCGGCATAATATAGATACAATTCATTTACCCTAAAAAGAACATCGTTTAAAACAAAGTTTCCACTAGTTGCATTACGTGGCAAGTATTTACGAACCCAAACACCGCCTTTACAGTTTAAATAGTCTTTACCACCGTTAAAAATAAGTGCAATAGGATCTCTTGCAGTATGGTAAGCATTGGTATAAGTAACAGATTGCTTAAATCTAGGATCGAGGCTATTGTATTTTGCAATTAAGTCACTACCTCCACCACTCCAATTCTCGGCATTACCAGTTAATCTATTTTCGTACTTACTAATAAAGTTTAAAGGCATTGTTATTCCACTCCAAAATGAACCAAAACAAGCTGGATTCCAAAAAGTAATTGGAGGATTGCCAATATTAGTAACACCACCATTTATATTACTATGTTGGTACTTTAAAATAAGTTCAGGGTTATTAGGATTTTCCCAGGACTCTCTATAATTACCTAATGGACCAACTGTACCATTATTCAAATCGTTGGGGTTTCTGTTAGCGGGTACATCAACAATTGCATACCCATTACCCGCTGCGTAATCTAAAGCAGCTTTAAACGCATCTGCGGCAAGTTTCCAACGGTTATTATCAAAATTTCCATAACAAATCAGCTTATTGTCAGCAGCATTGGGCATACTTAAAACAGGTGTTGCTGTATTAAATTGAGGGCTCGCAGCAAAAAGCAAAATTTTAGCTTTTAATGCATGAGCAGCCATAGCTGTAGCTCTACCAGCTTGAGCAGCAATATGTGAGGCAGGTAAATCAGGAATTGCTTCGTTTACATTTTTCAACGCAAAATTAACGCACTCTTCAAAAGTATTTCGAGAAGCATTGATAGCAACACCAGGCTCAAAAATTTCGGTAACAATCGGCATGCCACCATAGCGCTTCAGCATTTCGAAGTAATTCATTGCCAGTAAAAACTTTGCTTCGGCAGCTACTTGTTTTTTATATTCGGTATCTGCATCAGGCACTTCGTTAACCCGTTTAAGAATAAGATTAATCTGCCGAACCGCAATCCAACGAATGAAATAACGAAAGTCTTCTACATTCACAATATTGACAGGTAAAACAGTTCCCTCATTCCAACGATTGTTATTAACAAAGTTTGCTTCAGAAGCATCTCCCTCATCGCTTATACTTGTACTTGGGTGAATACAGTCTGTATTGTTTACTCCAGAAAATGGTAAGTCACCTTGACTGCGATAGCGAAACACAGAGTGCATTGCGTAACGATAGGTAGTAGCAATAAACTGGTCTAACGCCACCCTTGTTTTAAAAACACTCTCTTCGGTTATATCAACACCAGGAGCTTTGTCTAAAAAACTTTTTTTACAAGAACCCATAACTATTAGACAAAGTAGCAAGGGTGTTATATATTTTATTTTTTTCATATTAAAAATAGTTAAAAATTAAGATTTAAACCGAAGTTAATGGTACGAACCAATGGATATGGTTCAGTATTGGTATTCTCGGTTGAAACGTTTTCAGGATCTATACCTTGGTACATATTGCTCCAGGTAATTAAATTATTAGCGTTAATTAAAATTCGGGCAGTTTTAATTCCAACCTTCTTCAATACACTAGCTGCAAAAGAATATCCCATTTCTATATTCTTTAAGCGTAAGTAGCTTGCGTCAGCTATCCAAAAAGTGGAAAAGTCATTATTTTTAGTTTGATTTACGCTCATACGAGGATAGGTGATAGGCAAGCCAGCATCATAACGTTCTTGTGTCCAGCTTTCGTTAAAATAAGCTGCTGATCCTTCTGGAGGTGCTTGACCGAACCCGGTACCTCTTTGGAATCTGGTATAATTATGAGATACATTTTCTACCCCTTGAAATAATAAAGAAATATCAAATCCTTTAAAATTAGCAGCTAAAGTAAGACCATAAGTTACTTCGGGCACATTTGAAAACCCAATAGGCACCTGATCAAAATCGTTTATAATTCCATCGCCATTTATATCACGAAATCTAATGTCACCTGGTTGAACTCTATTGTTGGCTAAACCAGCGTAAACAGGTCTTTTGGCATCATTTACTTCATCCCAGGTATTGTAAAAACCGTCGGAAATTAATCCGTAAAACTGTCCTAGACGTTGCCCTGTTCTTGCCTGATAAGGAAACCTGGGTGGTATTTCGTCACGAAAAACTACCTTGTTTTTTGCAAAACTATAATTGGCACCAACCCTGAAATTAAATTCACCTAGATGATCAGAATAAGCTAACTCTAACTCATAACCTTTATTCTGCATAATCCCTAAGTTTAATGCAGGTTGAGATAAGCCAGCTATACCAGAAATGGTTTGTGGATTAGCTAAGATATTGCTTCGATTCTCGTCGAATAAGTCACCGGTGAAAGTGATTTTACTATCTAGCATTTTCAATTCAACAGCAACATTTCTTTTAACTGAGCGCTCCCAGGTTACATTAGGATTACCCGTTGCACCTTCTCTAATACCTGTTTGCCCACTATAGGTAGAACCTACTTGCCCAAAATAATAAAGATTGGCTGCTGTACCATAACTAGTGGCACGATACAAAAAGCGATTACCACCTATATTATCATTACCAACTTCGCCGTAAGAACCCCGGAATTTTAAAAAGTTAACTATGCTGTTTTTTGGAAAGAATTTTTCGTGAGATGCAACCCAACCTAATGAAAATGCTGGAAATACACCAAACCTTTTACCAGGCGCAAAATTTTCTGTTCCGTTGTAGGCGATATCTACACCAAATAAATATCTGCTATCATAATCGTAAGTAGTCCTTCCCACAAATTGCTGTAAACCACTAGGTACCAAAAATTGAAATGAAGGATTGTAAGTTTTTTGTTGATTGTATAGCAACAAACCACCTACGTTATGTTTTCCAAAACTTCTCTTATAATCTAAACCAGCTTCCGCAGTTATTCTTCTGTTATAAGTACCCACTTGAGCAAAAGTGAAAACCGCTTCGGTAGTACTAGGCACATAATTTATTGTACCATCTGGTAAACGTACTGCTAAATAGGTAATTACTTGTTTGGCATTAGTAATTACCTGATCATTGTATGTTTGAATGGCCACCATGCCTCTTGCAGTTAACCCTTTAGTAATGGAGGATAAATCATAATCAAAACGTAATGTTCCGTTTAAATAATTACGATAACCTCTTCTAGTGCCACCGGCTAAGTTGGGAAATAAGGTTGAAACATAAGGGTTATTTTGCGATCCAGTAAAAATATTCACTATTTTGCCATCTACTACACCAGGTGTACTTAAAGGACTTGCCCTAAACACATCCCCTACTACTCTTTCTGTACCGCCAGTAGCATTGTTATTTCCGTTTCTATTTTCTGTTTGAACGGCAACATCTAATTGCATCTTTAATTTAGAGGTTATTTCAAAATTGAAGTTTGAACGTAGGTTAAAACGGTCAAATATACTTTGTACCGAATAATCATCTACAATGTCACTAAAGTCTCTAAACTGTCCTTCCTGACGGAAATAGCCGGCAGACACAAAGTATTTCACTTTATTCTGTCCGCCACTTATGCTTATATTGTGTTGAGATTGAGGAGCAATTTTTCTAAACATCTCCTTCGCCCAATCTACACTTGGAAAAAAAACAGGATCACTACCATCTCTATATTTTTCTATGTCTGATGTGCTATACCTTGGCGTGTACAAATTTCCAGTTACATAAGCATCATTTCTAAGTGCCTGATTAAAATTAGTTGCATAGTCTGCACTATTCATCATTTTACGTAAGTCTGTAAATGAGTTTAACCCTTGGTTAAACGTATAACCTATTCTCGGAGGACCAGATTTACCTCTTTTAGTAGTAATTAGCAACACCCCGTTTGCACCACGAATACCGTAAACAGCAGTAGATGCAGCATCTTTTAGTATAGTTAGTGATTCAATTTCATTCGGATCTATACTATTAAAATTATCAACCTGAACGCCATCAACCAATGTTAGCGGATCGGTATTACCTGAAAAAGTACCTAAACCCCGAATCCTAATTCTTGATGCATCATTACCAGGCTCACCACCACCTTGTGTAGCAAATAATCCTGGCATACGGCCAACCAAAGAGTTACTAATATTGGCAACAGGTGATTGAACTAATTCTTTTGTGCCAATTGAAGCAAAAGCACCCGTAGTTGTTACTTTCTTTTGCCTTCCATACCCTATTATCACCACCTCATCACTCAGCGCACTGCTTCTGGTTAGTTCCAGATTGATAAAGGTTAAATTACCAGCAACTACCTCTTTTGACGAATACCCTACAGAGCTTATAGTTATTACAGATTGTTGATTGGAAACCGTAATCGCAAAGCTTCCATTTTTATCAGATGTGGTAGCATTTTTGGTACCTTTTTCAGTAACCGTAGCTCCCTGCACGAATGCCCCGTTGTCATCCTTTACAATTCCGCTAATCTTAATCTGCGCAGTAGTGGCTGCAGCAGTTGCGAAGTAAAAAATAAACAGGCATACAAGTTTTGAAAAAGAAAAGTCAAGTTTCATATTCAGCAGTTTTATTTGAAAACACAATTGTTTAAGAGATGAGCCGCTAACCCGGCATAAAATAAAATTTGGCAATGGAGTACTTAAGCAATCTTTTGAAGAATGTAATTTTTTCATATCAGCAAATTGGCAATAATTTTGGTAAACCAAATTTTGGTAAACCAAATGTAAGGCTTATTATTTTCCCTCCAAGTATTTTTATTCCTTTTTTATAAAACTTTTTACCAGATAGCTATAAAATCAAAATTCGTAGGCTCCACAATCCACTCCCGCCCCTTTTGGACGGCTGATTTCCCTTATATCTTTTTTTGAAAAAATGGTTTTTGTACCTGCATCTATTGCGGGGCTTCCAGCATTCAAACTAAAATCTGCCAGCAACGGATCTGCCCCATGGCTAACAAAAGATGGATTCACAATTTTATCATGAACTCCCTGTACAGCCACAATTCCGTTGAAGTAAATATTGTAATCATAAGTAACGGTAGTGCCACTTGATGGAGTTGAGTTGCACTTTCCACCCATGCGTGCATACATGATATTGTTTACAATTTTTACATCGGTGCTGGAGCCTGCATAAATATCAGCATAGCCCACCACAGCTCCATTGCCATAAGCCGTGTTATTGATAATATCTACATGATCGGCCCGGTAAGCATGAATACCAGAGCCACCATTATTATAACTTACATTATTTTCTACCAATGTGCGCCCTGTATAGCGTATATTAGTTACAGTTGGCTGGTTATATGGATATTGGTTGACATCAATGATAATACCATTGCCATCAGAAAGCCTCCGTGGGTTAATGCTTATCCAGGGAATAGTAGTTTTATTATTGCTGCAAATATTGTTGCGCACAATATTTTTGTATTTATTGATGTCGGGTGCATCACTGTTGAAAGGTGAATATATACTGATACCACTACCTGCATACATCATATACCAGGCATTGTTATAAACCAGGTTACCTTCAATGGTTGTATAATCTGCCTGGATAGAACTGATACCACCGCCGGGAAAATCGTGTACCTTACAATTGCGGATTACTACATGATGTGGTCTTTTTGATTCAGCTCCCGGACCTCCAATAGAAATGCCATTCGTATTATACCTGGCATTAACAGCAGTTGATACGCCGCTATTTAATGCAGTATTATAAGCGGCCAACGCTCCCTCCGGTGTTAAATTGGCATTTTCTCCCCGCATATCTATGCCCTCAAATACGATGTAGGAGCCATTGATGACAACAGTATTCCAGATATCGCCAAAAGCAAAAAATTTGGGTATATGTCCGGGATAAGCTCTAATCACAATATACTTATCTGCCGAACCTGATTTTGTAATATTGAGAATGGGAGATGCAGTTGTAACATAATTCCCATTCATAATATAAAGTGTATCGCCTGCTTTGAGCTTATTGTATCCAATGGTGAGTGATTTTAGCGGATTGACGGCTGATAATCCGGTATTTAAATCTGCACCAGCAGTTTCTGATACAAAGTAAGCCAGTCCGCTGGTAGGTGCGGGTGGTGTAACTACCGCCCGGTTATCGCCATTGCCAGATTTTGAACAATGGGTAGCCGTTGAAACAATCAATAATAACAATACAGGTACGGTCCATTTTATTTTCATAACAGTGACTTTTTATTCTTTATACATCTGCAGGGTAATGCCAGACGGTAATGCAAAAGCTATGCAAAGACAGTAGTTTTAAATTTTGGGTTCCCATCCTTTTTCATATTGCCGTCCCCAAAGTTTCATGGCCTGCTTATCATTAAGAATTTGCCCGTTGGCAGGATTACACTTTAATACCCTGCCCACCCTGTATGCAATATTGCCGAGCTGCGGAAGCAGCGTAGATTTATGCCCTTCGGCTATTGGTGCATTGATTGGTTCCTGGCCCCGGATGGCTTCTGCAAAATTTTGCATGTGAAGGGCATCCAATAATTCAGTAGGACTAACGGTGTTATTGGCATCGTATGGCGTATTGTCTTTAACATCGGATATCAATTTATTGTCGTAGTCAAATATTTTGTAACTGTTGCTACCCGGGTAAACGATGGTTCCTTTGTCGCCATAAAAAACAACGCCCCTTCCACTGCCTTCAGAATTATAATTATTGCAACTGCGTCCTTCCCAGGTGCAGCCTGTATTATTGGGAAATTTGTAAGTAATGGTTTGTGTATCCGGAGTTTCCCAATCATCCTGAAAATGAAACCTGCCACCGGATGAAACCACTTCATTAGGAAAATCAACCCCAAGTCCCCAGCGGATTACATCCAGTTCGTGTGTACCGTTATTCAACGATTCGCCTGTACCCCAATTCCAGAACCAATGCCAGTTGTAATGCACGAGGTTACTTTTGTAATCTCGTCTTGGGGCAGGCCCCTGCCATAAGTCGAAATCAAGATTCGGGGGTACCGGAACGATAGTTCCGTGCCCAATAGTTTTGCGATTATTTACATACCAGCCCCTTGCAAAGTAAACCCTGCCGATAGCGCCGCTATGTAACCTGGCAATCATTTCTTTCACATTGGAAAATGTTCGCCGCTGGCTGCCCATCTGCACTTTCAGGTTGTACTTTTTTGAAGCTTCCACTAACAGCTCACCCTCCCTTGGATTATGGCTACATGGCTTTTCCACATATACATGTTTACCTGCCTGTAGTGCCATTATAGCTGCGGGGGTATGCCAATGATCTGGTGCCGCTATTACAAGGCCATCAAAATCCTTTTGTTCTAAAAGTTTTCTAATATCTGTAAAACCGGTTGGCTTTTTACCAGTAAGCTTTTGCAGTTCAGCAATGGTTTTGTCAAGCACTTTTGAATCTACATCGCATATATAACCAATTTCAACATTTGGTAATTTGGCAAATGATTTTGCAAGAAACATTCCCCTGCTATTGGTTCCCATTATGCCTAAAACAACTTTCTCATTTGGTGAACCGCTGAAAAAACCTGCCGCGGAGGATAACCCCGGGTACATCAAAAAACTGGTTCCAGCTATTGACATGTTTCGAATGAATTGGCGACGGCTGTTATCTGTACTCATAGAAGTTGTTTAGGGAAGCAAACATTTTATTTTAAAAATTTAAAATAGAACTGCTATGTAAAAACATGCAGTTCATATTTTTAACGATTGCTGCCATTATTGGTCCCAAAACCAAAGTGCATAAGACCAAAAAAAATTACAAAAACTTTATAACTATATATTTATAATTAATACACCATATTCAAAATCGGCGTTCCACAAATTCTTTTATTGTTGATCTGTGAAATGAAATTCATATAAAAAAACAATCCGAACAGTAGAAATTGAATTATCATACAACAGTTACAATCGAAAAAACTGGTAAACCAATAATTGGTTCACCAAATATAGGCACTATTTTAATGCTTAGAACATTTTAGTCAAATATTTTTTTCCTTTTTTAAAAAGGAGAATTGTAGCTCTTGTATGTAATGAGATTTGGGAAACTTTAAGAAATACAAATGCTGCGATAGCGGAGAAAACGCCAGTATATTTTTAAACTTTTCCATATAGAGCAATTTTTTAATAAATATAAATTCATTATAATTGAATTAGTATTTTATAATATTAAAATTAAAGAGTTTTTTTTGAATTACTACTATTTTTTTTAAATACAAGACATACTTCTTTTAATACCTCCGGAAAAGCAACTATTCATTTGTCATTGAGTTAATTTAAATGCTGGTTTTTGAGTAACCAGAAGCATAGAACTCCTTTTGAAGATTGGCCTAATTAAAAAAAATCCTGAAAGTTTGCAAACGATTATGCCCGATAACTGTTTTTAGTTTACCGTTTTCAACCGGCAACTGTTCGTCATTGGTTTCAATATGCGTAATTCCAAATGCCCTTGCTATTGAAGTGGTGGAAGATATAGTAACTGCTTTATCTGAATTACTGAAATTCCAGGCTCTTATTACAATACCCTTCCCTATTCCTTCTTCAGCAGGTTTTAAAGCCCATACGATTACACTACTATCTGAAATAGTAAAAAGTGAAAATTGTGTTCCATCGTATCCATTTCCGCAGGTAACTTTTTGTGCTACCAATGGATTTTGATGTTGCAAAGAAAATTGCATGGCCGTTGCCGAATTAAAACTTCCTGCATGAGGTTTCAATGCAAAGAAGTGTTCAAAATAATCATCGCCATCCTGGTTCACCATTCCCAACCAATTATCTACTTGTGCTGTTGCCAACACTTTTATAAGAGTTGATGTATCGTCAAGATTTGTAGGAGTACTGTTACCAGTTTTCATAAAATAAGCATCCCTATTAGAGATGATAACTCCATTTTGAGTATCCGACATATCGGTAAAATGATTCAACGCCAACCAATCAACCCTGTTGGCAGTATCTGCGTAATGCCCACCCTTTGCAATTTTTTTTGCATGTAAAATTGCGCCTGCCTCTTCATGCCATGTTTCAGGCTTATTGAGATTAAACGAAAATGAATAGGTTACCGGTTTTGCATCGGGATTTTGCAACAAATAGTTTTCAATTTCTATTCGTTCATTATCTGCAAATAAAGTAAGCCTTGTAGAATGCTTTACTGGTTTGTAAGAGTTGGCAACCAATGTTACAGATACAGCACCATTGTTTTCAATTTTTACCTGATCGCCATCATTTGCAAGTCCTGAACCTAAATCATTAAAATATAATTTGTCAAAAGGTTTTACACATTCTTTCTTATTCAATTTTTCGTATAAGCTTGTAATCACTCCCTGCTTTGTAAACCTGATTGTATAAAATTTATTTTCAATGGTACTATCAGTAACTGCAATTTGTACAGGAAAAACTGATGGTGTAGATTTCCTTTTAATTTCAAACACTTTGTAACCCAACGAAGGAACTCCAGCAGCTTCAATCCTTAAATATTGTTTTCCTTTTTTTGTAATGATTTGAAACGGCACTTCCTTTCTTGTTATTTTATCTACCACACTGATTGATGAAGAGCCATTGTACAGGTAATCACTATAATCTGTCCTTTGCCAGCTCAGCGGATTGAAAACATAAAAAGATTCGTTACCGTCCGAAGTTTTTGCAATCAACTCACCCAATCTTTTTACAGAACGGTTGTACAAAGTATCTACATAGCTGTTAAATATATTGGCCGTTTTCTTTTGCCAATC
>JBGSMI010000267.1:0-57772 GCA_041740215.1 Ferruginibacter sp. | reverse complement strand
CATGGGTGTCACCCCGAGCCATGGGTTTCACCCCGAGCCATGGGTTTCACCCACGGTTATTTCATATTCAAGCCCTTCGGGCTTACCTATTTTTGGTATATTTGCAGGTAACCCCAACGGGGTTAAATATGAATAACCGTGGGTGAAACCCATGGCTGTAACATGTGTAACCGTGGGTGAAACACATCATCCTAAGAACATCCACGGCATCTATGACATCCCATGAAACCCCATGCATACGAAACAACTAAAACAAAATATATGGGCACCTACACTCAGTTTCTGTATCAGATTGTTTTCTCCACCAAAAGCCGGGAACCGGTAATGGAAAAAAAACAACGTCCCGAACTGTTTAGATACGTTTGGGGTTTACTTGAAAAGAAGGACTGTCATCTATACAGGATGAATGGGGTAGAAGATCATCTGCACATTGTAACCCATGTGCATCAAACCATCGCAATAGCCGACCTTGTAAAAGACATCAAACTGGCCAGTTCAGAACTTATAAAATCAACTGGGTTGTTTAAGGGGTTTAACGGTTGGCAGGATGGCTATGGCGCATTCACCTATTCAATCAAAGCAAAAAACAAATTGATAGAATATGTAAAAAATCAGGAAGAACACCATAAAAAAATCACCTACCGGGATGAATACATTGCGCTGCTAAAAGAACACGAAGTAGAATTTGATGAAAAATATTTATTGTGATGATTGGTGGGATGGTGGGTGAGTACGAATGAGGGTGGGGGCAACACGTTCATTTGCGGCACAGATACCATGGGTTTCGCCCAGGGGGGTTATTCATATTCAAGCCCGAAGGGACTTGGTTATATATTTTATATTGTGGATAACCCCAACGGGGTTAAATTTGAATAACCTTTGGTGAAACCTATGGCTAACTCTACGTCTTCAGCGGTGGGCGGCGTGTCTTCGGGTTAAATTTGAATAACCTTGGGTGGCTACACGAAAAATACCAAATGATTAATCCTGCAGAATACCTACACAGCGAATTACCCGCCATTGAATTATTCCAACAGCTCGGCTATCAGTATTTCGATGGTTGTAAAAACGATGAACGTACCGATATCACGGAGGTGATTTTAAAGGACAGGCTGCTGAAGGCCATCCAGCGCATCAATCCATGGCTCAACCAGCAAAATTTACAAAAAGCATTCGATAGAATAACTACTATACAGGGTGCATCTTTAATGGAGATTAACCAGCAAATATGGGAACTGCTAAAAGGAAGCACATGCTCTCTAAAGCAGGTGATCAATGGCAAAGAAGAAGTCATTGATTGATTACCTGCTGTTGCATGAACTATGCCATACCAAAGTAAAAAATCATTCAAAAGCTTTTTGGGCAGAGTTATCGAAACATATGCCTAAGTGGAAGGAGCGGGATGAAAGGGTGGCGGGGTTTGGGTAGTAGGGGTGGCCTATAAATTTAAAATACAACCAAGGCTTTTTTAATATCAGACAACAATATTCAGAACTAATTGGCCCAGACAAATCAAAGATCGAAATAGAGCATGGCGATCATTCAAATGATATCATTCAAGGTTACATAAACAACACTGCTAACAATAATGGTACCCCAATAATAATGGGAGGAACAGACCTGCGTAATTGGATTAAAAAGAATTTCGGTCAAAATGATAGTATTAAAGTTGATATTCTTTCTCCTGTTTCTGTACGGTTAAACAATAGGTAGAAAATATAAATCTCGCAGACACAGGCCTCGGCCTGTGCTGCATTCAAGGGAATATAATTCATTATAAAAAAAGAACAGGCCCAGGCCTGTTCCTACAATTTATCAATTTAATGTGTCCATCAACCATCAACCATGAACCATGAACCATCAACCATCAACCATGAACCATCAACCATGAACCTCAAACCATCAACCTTCCCCCCTTTGTATCCCAAACTCCAATCCCCTCAATTCCGCAAGCCCTCTTAATCTGCCAATGCTACTATAGCCAGGGTTGGTTTTCTTTTTTAAATCATCCAGCATCTGGTGACCGTGATCGGGGCGCATGGCGATGTTGGTGTTGCGTGCATGCATTACTGCTACCAATTCTTTTACAACGCTGTACATATCTACATCGCCTTCCAGGTGATTGTCTTCATAAAAATCGCCGGCCTCGTTTCTTTTCGTGCTACGCAGGTGAACAAAGTTGATGCGGTTGGCAAACTCCTTTACCATGGCAGGTAAATCATTGTCGGGCCTTACGCCAAATGAACCCGTGCAAAAACACAATCCATTGCTAGGTGAAGGTACTGCTGCGAAAATATCCCTTACGTCTACTGCGGTACTCATTACACGTGGCAAACCCAGAATTGGGTAAGGAGGGTCGTCCGGATGAATGACCATTTGAATACCCACTTCATCACAAACCGGTATTACAGCCTGTAAAAAGCTGATCAGATTTTGTTTTAAAATTGCTGCGGTTATGCCATCATATGCATTCAGTGCCAACTGGAATTTTTCAAGCGTAAAACTTTCTTCGCTGCCGGGTAAGCCCGCAATGATATTTCTTTCCAGTGAATATACTTCGCTGGCACTCATTCCCTCAAGCCGTTGCTTTGCGGTAGCCAATTCTTCAGGGGTATATTCGGCTTCGGCGTTGGGCCTTTTTAGCAGGAGTGTATCGAAGGCAATAAAAGCTGCTTTTTCAAAACGTAGCGCTTTGCTTCCGTCGGCTACCTGGTATGCAAGGTCGGTTCTTGTCCAATCAAGCACCGGCATAAAATTATACGTTACAATCCGGATATCGCAGGCAGCCAGATTGCGCAGGCTTTGCTGGTAGTTGCCAATGTATTCCTTGTAATTATCGGATTGCGTTTTTATGCTTTCATGCACGGGTACACTTTCTACCACGTTCCATTCAAGACCGGCAGCTTCAATTTCCGTTTTCCGTTTTTGTATTTCCTCCAGCGGCCAAACTTCCCCGTTAGGGATATGGTGCAAGGCTGTTACGATTCCGGAACAACCGGCCTGCCTGATATCGCTCAATACTACCGGGTCATTGGGACCAAACCAACGCATGGTCTGGATGAAAGAATTTTTTATCTGCTTCATATTTAGTTATAAATTGAATAAAATTACTACAAACTAGTTTGTCTGCCACATGAAGTATTTAAAGTTATTGTACATCCAGGTTATTATTGGTATCGCATTGGGGATTCTGGTAGGATGGTTGTTTCCGTCTTTTGCACCAACCGGTAAACTGATCAGTGAAAAATTCATCGACCTGATAAAAATGATCATTGCCCCCATCATTTTTTTTACCATCGTATTGGGTATCGCTGGTGCAGGTGATATGAAAAAAGTAGGTCGCGTAGGAGGCAAGGGATTGCTTTATTTTGAGATCGTAACTACCCTTGCCTTGATCATTGGTGTACTGGTGGCACACTTTGTAAAACCCGGTGCAGGCATTGATGCCAATCATTTACAGGTAGATAAAATAACAAAATATACCAGCCAGGCAAAGGAATTAAACTGGGTAGAATTTTTCACGCATATCATCCCCGATAATATTTTTAAATCCTTTGCACAAGGCGATATTTTACAGATATTATTGTTTAGTATTTTATTTGGTGCAGGTCTTAGCAGACTGGGTACTTATGGCAGCAGCCTCGTTGCCACATTGGATAAAATAAGTAAGGTGATATTTAATATCATGAAAATGATCATGTGGCTGGCACCTTTTGGAGCCTTCGGCGGGATGGCATATACCATTGGGCAATTTGGTTTTGGTAGTTTACTCTTGCTGGGTAAGATGATGCTTTGTTTTTACATCACTGTTTTTTTATTTGTGGCGGTTGTATTAAACATCATTTGTAAATACAATGGTTTTAGTTTGTGGAAATTGTTGCAGTACATCAAAGAAGAATTATTGATCACCCTCGGCGCCAGCAGCAGTGAACCTGCCCTGCCCAATATCATGCTAAAGCTGGAAGCAGCGGGCTGCGATAAAAGTGTGGTTGGATTAATTATACCCACTGGCTATAGTTTTAATCTGGATGGCACAGCTATCTACCTTAGCATGGCAGTGATCTTTTTGGCACAGGTATTTAATATCGACCTTTCAATTGGGCAGATGCTCACCATCATCGGTATTTTAATGATCACCAGTAAAGGCGCAGCCGGCGTTACCGGTAGCGGATTTATCGTGTTGGCATCTACGCTCACCGCCATCAAAGTAATACCGGTAGAAGGGTTGGCTTTATTATTGGGAGTAGATCGTTTTATGAGTGAGGCGAGGGCAATCACCAATATCATTGGCAATACGGTAGCTACGGTAGTGATTGCGAAAAGTGAAAATGCAATTAATTTTCCTTTGTATAAATCTGTTGTGGAAGATTCGGAAAAATACATTGCTTCGGATATTTAGAGGCTGTTTGAGCTTGTTTTTTTGTTACCTGTAATAATGTGGACAAGAGCAGTAGTTCTTTGTGGCATCATCCCTGCCTGCTTGATGCAGTCAGGCAGTGGTGTGTCAGCCGATGGCTATGAGCTCCCTTGTACGGCAAATATTTTTTTCAACTTTTATTATGTTATGGGGAAAATGATTTAGCTAATTCAAAAAACTGCCTGATGTATTGGATCGCCTTATTGTTCATGTAGCCGATAAAAATTCATACTGTGAAAAATGTCATTAGCGTTTTGTTTCGAATAAAATCACGTTTTTATTTTAAGGGTGAAAATGTTCATCATTCATCATTCATCATTCACCATTCACCATTCATCATTCACCATAACGCTTTTAACACCATGACCACCAAAGAAAATGCCATCAAAATATTTAAAGCTGCTGTAGCGGCTGTTCATCCGGAAAAACTTGTACCTGCTCATTTGTTTATTCAGAACGATAGCTTATACATTTTTGATCAGCAATTTTTATTAAATGCGCTACCCGATATTTATGTAATAGGAGCAGGCAAAGCCAGTGCTGCAATGGCGAAAGTTGTGGAAGATATTTTGGGCAGTTTGATTACTGAAGGGATCGTAATCGCTAAAAACCATCACGCTCTTCCATTGAAAAAAATAGTGTGCATCGAAGCCGCTCATCCTGTACCGGATGAACAGGGGTTGACTGCAACTGTCGCAACGGTTCAGTTATTAAAGCAGGTAAAGGAAAATGATATTGTTATCTGTCTCATCAGCGGAGGAGCTTCGTCTCTTTGGATTGATGCTCCGCCCGGAGTTTCACTCACGGATATGCAGCAAACCTTTGAACTGTTGCTAAAAAGTGGCGCCTCCATTGATGAAGTAAACGCCATCCGCAAACATTTATCCAGTATCAAGGGCGGACAATTATTAAGATATGCGCCAAAAGCAAGGTGGTTTTCGTTGATCATTTCTGATGTACCCGGTGACGATTTATCAGTGATTGCCAGCGGACCAACTGTGCCGGATCATTCTACTTTTGAAGATGTGAATGCTTTACTTAAGCGATATAATTTAAGGAGTCAGCTACCGCTATCTATTCTTCAGCATTTTGAAAATGCGCATAAAGGATTAACCCTTGAGACACCTAAATCCGGTGACCCGATATTTAAGCAAGTGGTCAATACCATCATTGGCAGCAATGCCGTTGCATTGCAAGCGGCGGCGGCAAAGGCAAAACAATTGGGATATCACATCGCTTCCGTCAATCCCGGTTTAACCGGTGATGCGGCTACCGTTGGTCGTGAGTTAATCCATACGGCTAAAAAATATTCCGGCAGCAAGCCAGCCTGTTTTCTATCGGGTGGTGAAACCACGGTAACCGTTACTGGCAAAGGGAAAGGGGGACGCAACCAGCACCTTGTATTAAGTGCATTATTGGAATTGGAAGCAATGGCTGATCAGAAATTTTCGAACACCATTACTTTTCTATCAGCAGGTACCGATGGCACGGATGGACCAACTGATGCAGCAGGAGCGGTTGCCGATGGTGAAACTTTATCGAGGGTATATGAAAAGCAACTTGATGCTCAACATTATTTTGACCACAATGATGCGTATCATTTTTTTGAACAAACCAGAAGCTTGATTATAACTGGAGCTACACAAACCAATGTGATGGATTTGGTAGTGGTGATTGTTGATTGTTGATAATTGACAATTAAGAATAAAACTTGTTAGTCATTACTTGATGAAACACAATGTAAATTTAAAGTATTCATATAAGCTTACATTTCCTGCAATTTGGGCCACTAGCCAACTAAAAATTGGAATTGATTTTTATAAAAGGCATGGCCTGTGTTGTTTTCGACAACTTATGCTCATTTGATAAATTTCGAAAGGAAGATGCGTTTCTGGAAAATTAATCTTTGGGTCTATCCTGATCTGTAAAAAAATGAAGATATTATTGTACAAATGAAGAAATTAAAGACTAAAGCAGCATTTTTTGTTCAAAATCACTCTGATGTAAAGGAATTGTTAATTCTTTGACTAAATTAGCAAAATATATTTTTAACTAAACTATGTTTATGAAACAAATTACACTTATTTTTTTAGTGTTGTTAGGCAACACTTTGATTGTTTTCTCTCAATCCACGGTTCGTGGAAAAGTAACCGATAGCCGGGATGGAATGCCACTACAGGGCATTACAGTAAAAGCAAAAGGCGAAAAAGGCGCCGCTTTTACGGCAAAGGATGGAACTTTTGAATTAGAAGTTATCAAAGCAAAATCAATTGACGCCTCTTCGGTGGGATTCATTTCCCAGACAGTTCCTATTGGTGATGGAAATGTAGTAATTAAACTGGAGGTAGATAATCAGGGACTTTCGGAGGTAGTGGTTACTGGATATTCAACCAAATCCAGAAGGGGAAATGCCGGCTCGGTATCTACTGTATCCATTGACGATATTCGCACGCAGCCAATAGCTTCATTCGACCAATTGTTACAGGGTCAGGCTCCGGGCATTAATGTAAAGACAGGATCTGGACAACCGGGTAGAAGTGCCGATATTGTCATCCGCGGAAAGGGGTCCGTAAATGGATCAAATTCGCCACTGTTTATTGTAGATGGTGTAGAAGTACGTGGAGGAGATTTTAGCACCATGAACCAAGGCGATTTTGAAAGCGTAACGATTTTAAAGGATGCAGCATCTACTGCTATCTATGGGTCAAGAGCCGGCGGTGGCGTAATAGTTGTTACCACAAAAAAAGGCAAAGCGGGTGTTACAAAATATAGCTACGACATGCAGATAGGGCAATCAAGGCTTCCGGAGAATAAACTAAAAGTAATGAATACGCAGGAGAAGCTGGATTTCGAAATGAATATTGCTGGTAATCCATGGGGCTGGTCACCTGCAGAGGTGGCAGAACGTAGGGCCATTAATGAAAATTGGAATGACGTTGTATTTAGAAAAGGCAATATGCAATCACATCAATTGTCTGCTTCCGGTGGAAACGATAAAACTACATTTTATACCTCGCTTGGTTTTTTTAATGAAGAAGGTGTGTTAATTGAGACAGGTCTTAAAAGATATACTGGCAGGCTGAATCTTACCCACACAGAAAAGAGGGTTAAAATTGGCGTTAATCTTTCTGGTGGATGGTCTACCTTCAGGGGAACGGGTGAAGGTAACCAAAGCGTTGGTGCTCCTTTAAATACTGTGTTGTGGGCTTTGCCTTATGAAAAAGCATTCAATGATGATGGATCTTATGGCACTTCTCTTCAATTTCCTTTTTGGATTAATCCGGTAGAAGAATTGAAAGAAAATGGTGATAAAAACTGGCAATTAAAAGGTACTGGTAATGTGTACTTAGAATACAATTTGCCTTTTGTAAAGAATTTAAAGTATAAAATAAATGCAGGCGGAGATTATTCTCAATTTGAAAATTTCGGTATCACTAATGTCGGTACACAAGGTGCTGAACAAAGTGGAGACCTTACTGCTGAATTCTTACGGGAGGGTAGTTTGTCAAGGTCCCTTGATAGGAGATTTAGATATACAATTACGAACAGTTTAACACATACTGCTTTTTTAGGTAAAAGTGAAAACCATTCTCTAACCAGTTCCTTGTATACAGAATTTGTAAAAAATCAGGGCAGAAGTTTTAATTATACCGGGTATGGCCTGCTGCTGCCGTTTCGCAATGAGGCGGGGCTTGTATCGGGAACCGCAGATAACGGTTACATTCCTGTTGTAGGTGGTGGATTTCCGGAAAACAGTACATTGCTTTCTTATTTTGGTAATGTAGACTACGCATTTAAAAAGCGATATTTTCTTTCTATGACCGGCCGTTCGGATGGTTCCTCCCGTTTAAGTCCTAAAAACAAATGGACTCAGTATGGTTCTGTTGGTGCTGCATGGATCATTTCAGATGAAAATTTTTATAACCTTACTGCTGTTAATTTTTTAAAATTAAAAGCAAGTTATGGTTCAGTGGGTAATCAAACTGGTATTGGCGAATTTCCTTATTTGCAACAATATGGAAGAGGCACTTTTGCAGGGCAGGGAACATTGCAGGTTAACCGGCTTGGCAATCCAGATCTTACATGGGAAAAAAGAAGTACGACCAATATCGGGTTAGAATTTGAATTATTGAAAAGCCGGATCAGAGGTTCGGTTGAAGTGTATAACAGTCTCACTAAAGGATTGTTTTTTTCACCACGTCTGCCAGCCACAGCGGGTGGAAACAATAATTTCCTTTCCAATGCAGGCAATATGGAAAACAGAGGGATTGAGTTGAGCTTGAATGTGAAAATCATCAATGCGCCATCATTTAAATGGACAATAGATGCTAACTATGCATACAATAAGAATAAAATTAAATCATTGCCCGATAATCAAACATTACAATTGTATAAAAGTTTTCAGGCATTACAGGTAGGCAAACCCTTCAACAGTTTTTATCTTGTACAGTTTGCTGGCGTTAATCCTCAACTTGGTAATTCTCAATACTTCAAAGCCGATGGCAAAACCATTACGGACGAGTATGATGCAAATGATTTGGTAGTATTGGGTACAAGTGATGCCCCGCACAATGGCGGCCTTACTAATACATTCAATTTTAAAGGGTTTGAGCTTTCTACTTTCTTTGTATTTTCTACAGGCAATTATGTATATAACAATGCCAGATATAATGTAGAATTTTACCAATACACTACTTCCGGTTTTTCAAGAAATGCGTTAAATGCCTGGACAACGCCTGGTCAAATAACTGATTTTCCGGATATAAATGAAGCCACTCAGGGAAGTACCACCAGATTTTTAGAAAAGGGCGATTTCTGGAGGTTAAGAAATATCATGCTCTCTTATTCATTGCCACGAAATGTTCTTGCTAAGTTAAAGATTCAAAATATGCGTTTGTTTATACAAGGGCAGAATTTATATACCAATTTCAAATTTCAGGGATGGGATCCGGAAGTATCCAGTGTAAGTGATGCAGATGTTAACTCAAGTGCTTCTGTAAGTGGTGCACAATATCCGGCGCTCAAAAGTGTAAACATGGGATTAAACTTAACTTTTTAATTAACGAAATAATAGATTATGAAAAAATTACTAAAAATATATACCATTCTTTTTTTTGGAACTTTGTTATTTTCGGCTTGTAGTAAAGAACTTAACACTACACCAGATACTGCGCTCACAGAATTGAAAACCTTTTCTGATGTTAAGGCTGCTTTATTGGGAGCTTATGACGGATTTCAAAGTGGCAGTTATTACAACAACCCTTCCAATTCCGGTACCCCCAGCGGCTGGAGTGCGCTACCCGACCTTATGGGAAACGATTTTGTAGAAACTCTTGAAAGTTTGGGGAATTGGAACGTAATGTCAGAAATGATTTATGCGGCTGATAACTCAACCGTAGAGGGTATATTCGTACAACCTTATGAAATTATTTCAAGGGCTAACAACCTGCTTCAATCAATTGGAAAATACGAATCAGGCGATACGGAAACTGAAGCAAAAATTGTTAAGGCACAGGCTTTAGCGATAAGAGCGCACGCCCATTTTGACTGTATGCGTTATTTCGCCTCTGAGTATAACAGAACTTCAACCGCCGCCGGTATTCCTTACGTAACCACCTTCCTGCCATCTGCACCATTTGATTTACCTGCACGCAAAACTGTAAAGGAAAATTACGATTTAATCTTTGCTGATTTGGATGCTGCGTTAGTAAATTTTAGAAATGGAGGAAATACTAAAAACAATAACAGCCGTAATTTAATTGACAGTACAGTAGTTCATGCTATTAAAGCAAGGGTAAGTTATTACGCATCTCAATGGAATGACGTAATAACTGAAACAACGCTTGCCCTTGGCACACGCCCCTTAGGTGGGCAGGCGGCATATATTGACGCATTTGCAACTGCAACTGAGTCTGCACCTTCTTCTGAAGTTTATTGGGCTATTCCATCAGAGGGAACCATGGCACCAGGAAGAGCAACCAATGGCAGCAACGCTTCTTATCGGGTAACTGCTGCTTTAACTGCTGTAATACAAAGCCAGGGTGGTGCTTATATTGTCTCGGGAATTACAAGATTTAATCAGGTAAGTTCAGGGGGTGTTGCACGAACGTTGAATTGGAAATATCCTGGCGTTAGAAGTTTTAAGGTATTCCGGGCCGGTGAAATGATTTTAATGCGGGCAGAAGCCAAACAACGAACAGGAGATATAACTGCGTTGGTCGATCTAAACCAACTGCGGACAAACAGAGGCGTGGCAACCGGCACAGAAACCGGCACCGCATTATTAAGTGCCATTTTGTTACAACGCAGGGTAGAACTTTTAGGTGAAGGACACCGGTGGTTTGATTTAAAAAGGTCTACAAAATCTATCGTAAGGCTAGAGTGTGGAACGGGTGGCAATTCAAGAGCCAGCAACTGTACCATTGATCCAAGTTCAAGATCATGGACTTTCCCGATTCCATTTAATGACATAAAAGTAAACCCAAATCTTTCGCAGAACCAAGGGTATTGATTAGTTTAGGTACTTCTAAAAATGAATGGCTGCTTCAGGATATGGAGTGGCCATTTATTTTTAATAAAAATTTGATTAAAAACTATTGCAGGAAATATGGAGTACGTTTGAGTCTGAAAACTTTTCATTCAAAAATTCATTCAATAAATAACCTAAGCAGCCACCCCGCTGTTGTGTCTGTAACCAATGGCCAAAGAATAAACCATAAAAGGTTTTTATGTTTATTACTGCATTTTAAAAACAGGTTAACTGATACTTTTAGGGTAGGGTTGTTCTTAATTAACGAAACGTTATAGCACTGCATGGCTTCGTTGAGAAACATTGTCAGGAATAAGAAATTCAAAAAGAATTACTTCAATTTTTTTTAATAAAGCGGCGACTTAATTTTAAAGACCAGTCTTTTGTAATATAGTGTTACCCCAAACATAATCCCAGCAACTGTTTAGAATTTCGTGAACAATGAAATGCACGATTGCATGTTTCTAAACAGTTAAAGGTGGCAAATCTTCACTAAAATTGGAAACAAAAAAATAAAAATTTGCAGTAGATTTTGCGGTTTATTTTAACTGATAAGCTGCTACTTTATTATTGAAAAAAGTAGGTACATACAAAATATTATTGGCCTTGTCAAAGCCAATATCTGCAGTATTTATTTTTTGTTGCCTGGTATCCAGCAAAACTGTTTTAGTGCCGTCTTTTTTAATATGATATATAATGCCATTCCAGCACGATACAATAAATTCCTTATTGCTGGTCATCTCAATTCCGTCGCTACTTTCATCCATACCGGTGGTAATTACGGAGCGCATTTTATTGTTGTCGGCTCTATAAAGCGTATCTTTTACAGCCATGTACAAATCATTACCATCGGCATATAAGCCATTGATACTTGCCATATTTTCCAAATGGGTGCTTACCACTGATTTTTTTATCTGGTGTACCTTTCCGGTCCGCGAGTCTGATACGTATACAGTTCCATTTGCAGCAATCGTTACATCATTTAAAAATACTGAACCGGGCACTACAATTCTTTCCAGTATTTCGCCACTGTTTATATCTACTACCACTATTTCTTGTAAATCTGCAACAAACAATTTCTTTTCATAAATACCCATACCCTTGGGAGCACTAAGATTAATAGCCCAATTGTGCTTCACCATTTTTCCGTCGGGGCTTACTTTGCTTACAGAGCCTTTCAAATCTTTTTCGGAAGGCTTACCATCAATATTGGATACATAAAGCATGTTTTCTTCAGGGGAATAAAGTACACATTCAGGAACTTTAAATGTAGAATCAGATTCCCAAACCTTCGCCAGTGTTACATTTTGCCCAGTCGCACCAAGAGTCGCTAATAAAATGAAAGCAAGAATTATTTGTTTTAAATTAGTCATAAGTGTTTTTTTATAAAGAGAATGCACAATTATATTGCCAGACTATCCATTCGCTTTTGAATGTTACAACAAAAAAAAATCGCTAAAAAAAACTACTTGGTTAAATTTTTGAAACGATTGTTTTATCTCATTCATCTTTTTAAATAAAACAAACATGACAAATCATTTTCCTAAGATACTTATGTTATTCACGGTTTTAACTTTCATCAGTTTGTGTGTAGGTGCTCAAAAGCAATTGGATTCTACTGACTCTAAGAAAGTAATTCTTCCCAAACCTTATGCTACGCCTTCAGTTGTGAATAACAGTCAGGTAGTGGGTTGGAAAGATGGTAAACAACCAATTGCACCTTCCGGGTTTAAAGTAACAAGATTTGCAGACGGATTTGAGAGTCCACGCTGGATATATGCTTCGCCTAATGGAGATCTTTTTATTTGTGAATCATCTACCAAACCTTCTAGTGCCAACAGAATTACCATTTTACAGGATAGTGATAAGGACGGAAAATATGACTTAAGAGAAATCTTTTTATCCAACCAAAACAAACCTTTTGGTATGCTTGTGTTAGACAGTTTTTTTTATGTAGCTAATACAGACGCCTTGATGCGGTATCCTTACAGCACCGGACAAAAACACATTGCTGAAACAGGGAAAAAAATTCTTGATCTGCCGGCCGGCGGCTACAACAATCATTGGACAAGAAATATTATTGCAAGCCCTGACGGAAAAAAGATTTTAATATCTGTAGGTTCTGGCAGCAATAATGGGGAAAATGGAATGGATAAAGAAATAAGAAGGGCAAGCGTTTTAGAAATCAACCCGGATGGCACAGGAGAAAAAATCTATGCCGCCGGGTTAAGGAACCCTGTTGGAATGCAGTTTTACCCCGGCACTACCACTTTGTGGACTGCAGTAAATGAGCGTGATGAATTGGGAGATAACCTGGTGCCGGATTATATGACCAGTGTAAAGAGGAGTGGTTTTTATGGCTGGCCCTATGCCTACTTTGGTGCCAACGCCGACCCTCGTATGAAAGGACAAAGACCAGATCTCGTTAAAAAAACAATCGTGCCTGATGTAGACCTGGGCTCGCACACAGCCTCTCTTGGCATGGCTTTTTACAATCAAAATGCTTTTCCTGAAAAGTATAAAAACGGTGCATTTGTTGGGCAGCATGGTTCGTGGAACAAATCTACACTCTCTGGGTATAAAGTTGTTTTTGTTCCTTTTAAAAATAAGATGCCCAGTGGCAAACCAGAAGATTTTTTAACGGGCTTTATTGATGATGCCGATAAAAGCAGGGTTTATGGTCGCCCGGTTGGTGTTACTGTAATTGGTGATGGATCTTTACTGGTAGCAGATGACGCCAGCAATGTGATATGGCAGGTAACTGAAATAAAATAAAGTTTTTCAAAAGGCCTTTCTCCAAAGAGGACTATTTGTTTATGTTATAAATTTGAGATCAGCATAAATTGAATAACTGGATCATTTTTCCATGAATCTTTCTTTAACTGACGACGATGATAGTAGCCAAGTTCTGTTTCAATTTTTTTGGGAAAGCGATAGCCAATTCCTGCATAAGGCCTGTTTTGATCAACCAAGCTATTGTTAAGTTTTTCCTTATGTTGAATGTTTAGGAATAGCTCATTTTGTAAATTGAGGTACCAACCTTTGGTGAAAGCAATGTCTGCATTAAGTCGAATTTTTGCCTGTAGCTGGTGCCTGAATCTTTGAGTAAATACACTTTCATCCTTTTTTTGAATAAAGCGCTGCTCCAGTCTAAAGCGATTGTTCAACATTAACCGGCCAAATTCAAGTTCAACAATATATTGCTCGAAAATTCTGTTTTCGGGCTCAAAAGCCCGGGGCGATTCATTGTAATCCCAGGTGGCGAAATATGTGTAGCCAATTCCTGCTGACTGTTTATCTGTGATGTTATAAAGTAGACCAGGTCTTAGTAAAATATTTTGAAAAAATTTAAATTCCGGGCTGCTCCGAAGTTGCACATCCATCATGTAACTCCAGTTTTTAGTCAGCTTCTGCGAATGTGATAAAAAAATCCAACCAGCTTTTTCGCTTGTTTGAGCCATAAGGCATTTTGCAGAAAAAAAAGCGAATAAAATAACCAATAGCTCCTTTCGGATTCGGGTTGGCATGGTGAGTTGTTTTTAAACAAATGAACAAAACACAAGCCATATATTTCGCATTGGTACCGTCCCGACTTTACAAAAAAATGGTTCCCGAAGCTAAGCCGCATTTCTACTAAATACTTCAGAATTAGCCTCCTTACTCTTGTTGTCATTGGCCGTTCGAAAGCAAAATTGATTCAAAATTCAAAAATTGTAAGTTAGCATCGTCGCCCCGGCATGAGGCACGATTCTATATTATGCGAATGTTTAAGATTTATCAAAGGATTATGCGCACCTGCAAGTTTGATTATTTAGAGGTATAGAGAAACAATATTTTATGAACTAAATCTTACTAAAGCGTATGCTTTTTTATGCGGACATATAGGCTAAGAACTGAAGATTACATTTTCTTTATTAACATAACATCTTATCCAGTAAAACTTTTTCTGGCCGCAATTGGATTTACCTCCAGGCTTTAGACTCGCAGGTGCTGGTGATCAAGGAACATAATTTGCTTTCCTTTGAATAAAACAAGCGTTGTTTGAAGGCTTTAAAACCAGGGCTAAACCGTCAACCGGATTTGGCTGAAAAGGTTGATCTGAAAATCGATTTATAATTAGTGCTATAATGATTTTTATGTTTGAAATTATCTGTTTTCTTGTAGGTATCCCGTCAGGCCATGGTCTTTACAAAGTGAATGATCAGGAACAGGGAAATACGTCATTTAATGTTTATCTGATCACTTCTTACAAGTTTTTTTTTAAAAACCTGATTTATTTCACCACAATGTTTTTTCTCCTGTTTTTTAAAAAAAAATCATTGAACCTAATGGTAGCTTATTTTTTTAAAAGATGGTTTTATCCTTTTTTACAAACAGGATTGTTCAAACGAAAGTTGTATTGCAATTGACTCAGTCGTCATGTTTAAGAAAATGTTAAAATCACGCATCTGCCTTTACTCCAAACTAAATACAGCTATTTTTACACCCAATGAAAAAAAACTATTTAGCCCGGACAGCGCTGCTTTTTCGTAAAGCAATTTGGTTATTTGTGTTTGTTAGTTTCATTTTTTCCAATGATGTTACCTCCTTTGATTTGTTCTCCAATTTCTCTGAGCTTTTATCACCAGTTACTACAGAATCGAAAAAAGAAATGCCGAGAAAGGCTGATGAAAAGCGATCTGTACCGTTTTCGAATTCAGGTGAAGAAAAGTCAGATTCAAATAACAAGCATAAAGACTTAGATGAAACAATTTATTCTAAAAACAGAAGGGTTGTTCTTGAAAAAACTAAATTGGTTTTTAATCCTTCTTATGCTGCACTAAACAAAAGTCCGGAAAACGATCCTCTTTCCGCTTATTTCCCCAGTTCATCCAATACTTGTTTTGCCTCGCTTTACAGGTTCACCATTTTCTAGAAAGCTCCAATTTGCTTTATTAGTGGCTATCCATTGCCGTTAGATTTTCCTGTTTACCATCGTTAAGTTAATTGTTAATGGTATCACAGATACATTGTTTCACCAATGGGATAAGCCGTTGTATTCTAAACCTAATGATGGTGATACATGCACGTAGATAGCATTGCCGTTAATACAATCAATTTCTTTAAATTTTACCTTCCAAAATGAAAAAATTATTTTACATATTTTCTTTACCCCTTTGTGCCTTCATGTCGTGTACTACCGCAACCAGCAACGACACAGCTATTGATGAAGTTTCCGAGATTCCGGTAATCATCGTTAGCCAGCGAGATACGATTATTAATACTGCTTATGTAGCGAATATACAAGCCTTTCAAAACACCGAAATCCGCAGCAGGATACACGGTTTTTTAGAGGATATTCTGGTAGATGAAGGAAAGATGGTTTTAAAAGGACAGGCTCTTTTTCATCTCAGCACCAGTGAGCTTGTTATTGGGGAGTCTAAAGCCAGAGCTAACGTTGATATAACACTGGCCGAAGCAAAAACTGCCGAGCTGGAAGTGGAAAGAGTAGATGTACTGGTAAGCCGGAAGGTAATTACCCAAACAGAACTTGACCTGGCAAAAGCCAAACTAAGGGCTGCTCAGGCAAAAGTGAGCGAAGCAAGGGCAATAGAAGCAGAAGCTAAATTAAAGAAAGGATACGCTATTATAAGGGCACCGTTTAACGGGATTGTAAATAGGTTACCACTGAAAAAAGGGAGCCTGATTGAAGAAGGAATGATGCTGACTTCCGTTACCGACATTCGGTCTGTGTTTGCCTATTTCAGTGTTTCCGAAAATGAATACCTGCGGTTTAACCGGATAAAAAATGAAGGTAATCATAGCTTCGATAGTGTGTCGCTGGTACTTAGTGATGGCAGTTCATATAAATATGCTGGCATCATTGAAACCATGAATGGCGAGATTGACCCCAGCACAGGTTCATTGACCTTCAGAGCCCGATTTTCCAACCCTCAGGGACTTTTGAAGCATGGGGCTACCGGTAAGGTGGTATTGGAAGCCGATGTAAATAATAGTCTGCTGGTGCCTCAAAAATCAGTTTTTGAAATCCAGGATCGCAGTTATGTTTTTATAGTTGATAAAGACAACATTATCCGCCAGAAGGCCTTTGAATATACCAGTCGGCTTGGCCAGTTCTATTTGGTAAAAGAAGGTTTGAATAAGGGTGACAAAATTGTGTATGAAGGCATACAAAACCTTCGTGAAGGAACCAAAATTAAGCCTAAAATAGTACCCTTTTCAGGCATCTGATATTTGAATTATTTACTACTGCCTCTGCATTTCATTCGCCACACAATTCTATAAAAAAAATATTAATGGTAAAGACATTTATACAACGACCTATCCTTTCCCTCATCATTTCCATCATCATAACCCTTATGGGTGTGTTTGCCTTATTTACACTTCCGGTAACACAGTTTCCTGATATTGTTCCACCCAGCGTAATGGTTACTGCAAAATATACGGGTGCCAATGCCGAAGTATGTACGAAAGCAGTAACCACGCCATTAGAAAGAGCAATCAACGGCGTGCCCGGTATGACCTACATGAGTAGTGTAAGCAGTAACAATGGTACCACGCTGATACAGGTTTTCTTTAAAGTAGGTACCGATCCGGATATGGCAGCGGTGAATGTACAAAACAGGGTAATTACGGTGCTGGATGAGCTGCCCGAAGAAGTAATAAAAGCCGGTGTTACTACCGAAAAAGAAGTAAATAGTATGTTGATGTATCTTAACATCATCAGCGATGATACTACAGCTAGCGAAGCCTTTATCTATAATTTTGCCGATATTAATATCCTGCAGGAATTGAAGCGGATTGAAGGAGTAGGTTTTGCAGAGATCATGGGGCAAAAGGAGTATAGTATGCGGGTGTGGCTTAAACCGGAAAGAATGGTGAGCTATAATATTAGTGCGGATGAAGTGGTGCAGGCATTGCGCAATCAAAATGTGGAAGCCGCACCTGGCAAAACGGGCGAAAGCAGTGGCAAAGCTGCTGCTGATATGCAGTTTGTAATTAGATATACCGGCAAATTTCTAGAAGCAAAACAATATGAAGATCTGCCACTTCGAAGCCTGGAAAGTGGAAATATTCTACGGCTTAAAGATATAGCAGATGTGGAGTTTGGGGCACTCTCTTACAGTATGGTGAGTAAAACAGATGGAAAAGCTTCAGCAAATATTATGATGAAGCAACGCCCGGGAAGCAATGCGCAGGAAGTAATTGAAAATGTAAAAAAACGAATGCAGGAATTGCAGGCTACCCAGTTTCCGCCAGGGATGAAATACAATATTGCTTATGACGTAAGTCGTTTTTTAGATGCGTCAATACATGAAGTTTTGATCACATTGTTGGAAGCATTTATATTGGTGTTTATAGTTGTGTACATATTTCTTCAAAATTTTCGCTTTACCCTGATACCCGTTCTTGCAGTACCGGTCGCTTTGATCGGCACGTTGGCGTTCATGCAGCTATTTGGTTTCTCTATCAACCTGCTTACGTTGTTTGCCCTTGTGTTATCCATTGGTATAGTGGTTGACAATGCCATTGTGGTTGTGGAGGCAGTGCATGTAAAAATGGAAGAGCAACACCTGTCTGCGATGGATGCTACCATAGCAGCCATGAAAGAAATCACGGGCGCCATTATTGCCATTACCCTTGTTATGAGTGCGGTGTTTGTGCCCGTTGCATTTTTAAGTGGCCCGGTGGGTATTTTCTACCGGCAGTTTAGTCTTACAATGGCCATAGCAATCGTTATTTCCGGTATCAATGCCTTAACGCTTACACCGGCGCTTTGTGCCTTGTTGCTGAAACACAATCCGGTGCCACCAGAAAAAAGAAAAGGACTACTTAACAGGTTTTTCAATTCTTTTAATCGAGGTTTTGGAAAGATTGAAAATAGCTACAAAGGCTTGGTTCGTAGAACCGCAGGCCGCAGGGTGCTTACAATAAGTACACTCCTTATTTTTTGTGCAGCCACTTTTGGCATCAGCATGGTGTTGCCCGGTGGATTTATTCCGAATGAAGACCAGGGAATGGTTTATGTAAATGTAAATACACCCGCAGGCGCAACGCTTGAACGCACCGAAAAAGTGATGGACCAGGTTCAACAGGCAGCTTCCACCATTGATGCCGTAGAAAATGTAACTACTTTGGCAGGATATAGTTTGGTAAGTGAAGTAGCTGGGGCTTCGTATGGAATGGGTATGATTAATTTGGCTACCTGGAAAAGTAGAACAGTCTCGGTAACTGATGTAATAGAGATGCTGAAAGAAAAAACAAAACATATCCAGGATGCCAGTATTGAATTTTTCCCTCCACCAACTGTGCCTGGCTTTGGTAACACCAGTGGGTTTGAATTAAGGCTGTTAGACAAAACAGGTAGCGGCGATTTGCAAAAAACAGCCGCCGTAACCAACAATTTTATTGAAGCATTGAAGAAGCAAAAAACGATCGGCAGTGGGTTCACCAATTTCGATCCCAGTTTTCCTCAATACCTCATTCACATTGATTATGACCTTGCTGCAAAAAAAGGTGTTACGGTAGAAAATGCAATGAGTACACTGCAAACTTTACTGGGTAGTTTTTATGCCACTAATTTTATCCGGTTTGGGCAAATGTATAAAGTGATGGTGCAGGCTTATCCGCAATACCGAAATAAGCCGGAAGATATTCTGCAACTGTTTGTAAAAAATGACAAAGGCGAACAAGTTTCTTTTGGTACGTTCATACGGCTTGAAAAAGTATTTGGACCAGAGCAACTCACCCGGTATAATATGTACACATCCGCATTGGTAAATGGTGATGCCGCCATCGGTGCCAGTAGTGGCGATGCCATCAAAACAATTCAGGACGTGGCAGCAAAAGAATTACCCCGTGGGTTTAGTTATGAATTTAGCGGCATGACGAGGGAACAAATTATCAGTGGTAACCAGGCTGTGTATATCTTTATTATTTGCCTGGTATTTGTGTACTTATTACTGGCGGCAAAATATGAAAGTTTTCTACTACCGCTTCCTGTAATATTATCATTACCCGCTGGTGTGTTCGGTTCTTTCCTTGGGCTAAAAATGATGGGACTTGAAAATAATATTTACGCACAGGTAGCCCTGATCATGCTGATAGGATTACTTGGAAAAAATGCCATCATCATCATTGAGTTTGCGGTTCAGCGGCGTAAGGAAGGCAAAGGAATTATGGAGGCAGCCGTAGAAGCATCCGCTGCAAGACTGCGCCCAATATTGATGACTTCCTTTGCATTTATCGCCGGACTTATTCCACTTTGTGTAGCTAGTGGGGCTGGAGCTATGGGTAACAGAAGCATAGGTACAGCGGCATTGTTCGGCATGTTGATTGGCACATTGGCAGGCGTTATCGTGATTCCCGGGTTATTTGTTTTATTTGAAACAATCGCTTCCAAAATAAAGAAGTCAACACCGGTAAATCATGCAGCCTTGAGCCATACAGAAGAAGAAAAACATTTACCTAACGAATCCATTAATACCAATGTGTAAGAATTTATTATTAAAAAAATATAGCATCGCAGTTGCGGGTGCCATAGTGCTTTTCACCAGTTGTAATGTGCCCCAAAAAATCATCCAGCCAGAAAATATTAGCAGAATGCCGGCTTCTTACCGGGATGCGGATGCAGATAGTAATAGTATTGCCGCACAGCCATGGAAGACTTTTTTTGCAGATAGTATGCTGCAAAAATTAATTGATACGGCGCTGGCCAATAATCCTGATTTGTTGAGTGCTGAGCAACAGGTAAACATTGCAGGTACTTATGTAAGTATGAGTAAGGCACTAACAATGCCTTCACTGGATGGCGTAATAAATATGCAGGCAGACCGTTATGCATTTTACACCATGAACGGCGTAGGTAATGCTGATCTTAACAAAAGCAGTAATATCACACCGGATATGCGTATTCCGGATGTGGTGCCGGATTATTTGGTTGGAGTACGCAGCCAATGGGAAATTGATGTGTGGGGTAAGTTGCGCAATATGAAAAAAAGTGCTGCCTCCCGATACCTCGCCACCGTTCAGGGTAAGCTTTTTCTTCAAACCAATCTGGTTGCAGAAGTGGCCTACCTATACTACGAGTTGCTGGGACTAGATTATGAAATTGAAGTAGTTCGTAAAAATATCATGCTACAAGAGCAAGCTCTTGAACTTGTGAAAGCGCAAAAACTAGGTGGTAGGGCAACCGAACTTGCGGTATTGCAATTTGAAGCACAAACAAAACGCACCGGTGGTATTGAATTTGCGGTAAAGCAACAAATTACCGTAACGGAAAACCAACTTAATAGGCTACTGGGAAGGTATCCTCAGAAAATCATACGGGGACCTTTACTTATGAACTTGGTAATACCGGGTAAAATTAGCGCTGGCATACCTTCCAACCTGCTGCTGAACAGGCCGGATGTGCATGCTGCCATGCATGAACTTACTGCTTCTTATGCTGATGTGGCAGTTGCACGGGCCATGTATTTTCCATCTTTTATCATTTCGCCTTATATTGGTTTGCAGGGTTTTAGATTGCCTGCATTTTTTAATGCCACTTCAATTGCCACTGGTATTGCAGGCAACATTACTGGTCCCATATTTAATCGACGAAAAATCAGGGGCCAGTATCGCATCAACGAAGCGCAGGCAAAACAAGCATGGTTAAATTATAACAAGTCATTGCAAACCGCTGTGATGGAAGTGCAGAACAACCTGCAGGGTATTGTGAATCTAAACAATCAATTTATTTTAAAAGAAGGAGAGGTATCATCACTTTCCACAGCAATTGGAACGGCAAATGATTTGTACACCAATGGCTATGCCAACTACCTTGAAGTAATTACCGCTCAAAAAAGTTTATTGGATGCGGAAATTGAATTGACGCTGTTGAAAAAAGTGCAATTACAAATAATGGTAGGGCTATATCGCTCCGCAGGTGGTGGGTATCGGTAGCATATTGATCCAGGTCTGTAAAAGAATAAATACAGTAAAGAAAACCTCAGCAATTGTTGAGGTTTTTTCATTTTACGGGCTTTTGGGTAAATGATAAAGTAATACGATAACCAACAACAAGGAGCACAAAACAAAAAATCCGTTTATCACATCAACACAATCTGCAGTTTTTATTTGCAGGTAGGAGTTACCCTAAAAGGAACAAAATGAAATCCCCGGCGGCACTGCCTTTCAATGTAGCCATCAATGTAAAGGCAGTAACGAAGTTTAAGAAACGAATTAAAAAATAAGCAAAGCATCGATACCCTTAATATTGTTTGCGTCCGAAGATGTAAGTTGATTTAAAACGGTAGCGTTAAAAATTCATAAGCTGGTGTAAATATTTGGCAATTTAACACCACCGTTATTGGTAAATTAGTTTGTTGGCAACTGAAGGCGATGCGCCAGTTTTTTCAACAGAAATAAAATTGATCGGTCCCAATACATAGTTTGAACTATGGACTTTAGTCCTAGGCTTTGGCTTCTTCAACCATTTAAAAATGATACAGAAAAAAAAATTGGCGAGGCAACCAAATGCACTTTCAGTCCTGAATTCAACCTATGGATTTTTAACCCATAGTATTTGCTTTATTTTGTTTTGCAATTGAATAATATAAAGGGTACACTACTACGTGCAGTCAACAGGAAAATAGAACTTTATCGAAGTGGACAACAGAACAAGAATTAAGCAAACATAAAAGTATTTACGATAGCAGGTAGCATGCTATAAATATTTACAGAACTGAGGTATCGCCAGAAAAGTTGCTGACCACATACCAATTAAATGTTATACTGGTATTCTATTGTGTTGCGTTTAACAGATTAATACTACACCATAATGGTTGTGAAAATTTTCTAATCAAAAAGAGAAGGCAAAAATTCCTGCTGCCTTCTCTTTAAATCAATATTGAGCAACAACGAAATCTGAAAAAAATTGCGACCGGTTTCATCATTTATTTTATAATCAAACTGATGCAGGTAACCGCTTTGAAGTGCTACTGATTCACTCACTTCATATCCGCCGCCAACAAAAAAACGGTTACGTTCAAAGTAGGGTGCTTTATCGGTGAAAAAAATTTCATTCCACACGGAGGCATAAAATGTTTTTGGAATTAAATTTTCATTATTCAACGGCACAACTGTATTCAGTCGATACCTGAACCGGTTACGAAAGCCGTTATTTGTAAAGCGTTGTTCAGCACGGTAACGGTGTTCAAATTTCACCTTTGCTACTTGCTGTTTCATGATTAGTTGAACCCAGGATCGTATTTCCTTTTGCTGATAGGGCAATTTGAAATTACCACCTTCGCTATAGGTGTTGTAAGATCCCATACCTGTAGTAATCGAAAAACTTGAATGCAGGTTGTAGGTTAGTCCTCCTTTTATTTCGTAATAGTGAAACTGGTTGTAAAAAGACAAACTTCTTAATTGAGGTTCCACAAAAAAACTCCATTGTTTATCAATGTTCACTTTTACGTTAATAATATTCCATGAGCCAATTTCACTTGTAGCATTTTGTGCTTTGATATCACTACCGGCGGTATTTAATAAAATCAAAAACCAGACGGGTATTTTTAGTGGTTTAATCATTACTCTATTTTCAAAAAAAAGCCGAAATTAAAAAAAATGAACCAGATGTCAATAATAAATTTTTTAAAACACAGCGGGCGTTACACTAATTTAACAACGCTTCTTCTTACTACCGCTTTCTCAATTTCTGTCGCAAAAAATACAATGGATGAAGCTGCTATAACTACCAGAAATTCGTTTAACGTTAATGCTTCTGTTTTAAAGATAGATTGCAAGAATGGTATGTATGTAACACCAAATTGCAATAGCAGGCTAAGAAATACAGAACCTATCAAGGGTTTATTTGAAAACAATCCTATGCTGAATAAAGATTGAGTTGCAGAGCGTATAGACAATACATTCGCCAATTGACTTACGCAGATTACATTAAAAACCATGGTTTGCCAGTGCCATCCATTTTGTATTGCCAGGTGCTGCACACCAAGTGCTATACCTGCCATCAGCATACCCACCCATATAATGTGTAAGCCTCTGCCACCCGAAAATACACTTTCCTGCGGTAGCCGTGGCGGCCTGTTCATAATATCTTTTTCTGCCTTTTCAAACGACAAACTAATGGCCGGCAAACCATCGGTTACCAGATTTATCCATAAAATATGAATGGGCAGTAATGCAATGGGTAAACCAATAATAGGGCCTATCAGTAAGGTCCACAACTCACTTGAATTAGTGGTCATCAAAAACTTGATGAACTTTAAAATATTGTCATAAATCCGGCGACCTTCACGTACCGCTTTTATTATGGTAGAAAAGTTATCATCCAGCAATATCATGTGTGCGGCTTCTTTTGAAACATCTGTGCCTGTAATGCCCATTGCTATTCCAATATTTGCCATCTTTAAGGAAGGGGCATCGTTTACACCGTCACCCGTCATGGCAACGAAATGTCCTTTTTGCTGGAGCGTATTTACAATTTGCAATTTTTGTTCAGGCGATACTCTTGCATATACTTTGATCTTTTCTGCTCTTGCCAAAAACGTATTGTTATCTAATGCTGCCAACTCCGATCCGGTTATCGTCAAATCTTTTTCGCTGCTTAAAATGCCTATGCGTTCTGCTATTGTCTTAGCTGTAAGCGGATGGTCGCCAGTTATCATTACCGGTACAATACCGGCTGTTTTACACTGTGCAACGGCATCATATACTTCTTCTCTTGGTGGGTCTATCATACCGCTCAATCCTAAAAATTGCAATTCAATTTCACAAAGTTCACTTTGAGGATTTTGAGGCACAGCATCCCAGTACCTATAAGCAAAACCCAATACCCGTTGGCCTTTAGCTGCCATGGTATCCACTTGTTGCAGTAGTGGATGTATATGCGCATTGGTACAACGATGCAACAATACATCGGGGGCTCCTTTAGTAAATGAAATAATCTTATTCTGATGAGTATGAAAAGTAGTCATCAATTTTCTTTCCGAATCAAAAGCAATCTCAGCCACACGTGGCCAGTCATGCACTGTTGTATTTTGCTCTTTGGCTATTTCCAATAAAGCAATTTCTGTAGGGTCGCCTTTTATGGTTTCACCATCAATTGCATCGTTGTTTAAAGCAAATGCATGTAACAGCAAGGAAAAATCTTCGGCTTGATTAATAGCGGATAAATTACTTCTTTCATACAATTGCCCGTTTACAAAAACCTGTTCCACATACATTTTGTTTTTTGTAAGTGTACCTGTTTTATCTGTACAGATGTAGGTAACCGAACCCAGTGTTTCTACCGCAGGTAATTTTCTGATAAGGCTGTTGTGCCGTATCATTCTTTTGGCTGCCAACGCCAGTGAGATGGTGATAACTGCTGGCAATGCTTCGGGTATAGCTGCCACAGCCAATGAAATACTGGTCATTACCATTGTAACGATATCTTCTCCACGCAATAAACCGGCTACAAAAAATAAGACACATGCCAACAAAACCACGATGGACAATTTTTTTCCAAATGAAATCATGCGCTGTTGCAGTGGCGTTAGCGTTTCATCACCTTGAAGCATTTTTGCAATACGTCCCAGTTCTGTTTGCATGCCGGTTGCTATTACCATACCTGTTCCTCTTCCATAGGTTGCAAACGTTCCTTTAAATGCCATGTTTTTTCTATCGCCAATCGGCAAATCATTCGCTGCCAGTGCTTCGGCGGTTTTTTCAACAGGATGTGATTCGCCGGTGAGTGCTGCTTCTCCAATCTTTAAATTTATGGATTCTATGATGCGGATATCTGCCGGTACTGCGTTGCCGGCCTCCAGCATAACCACATCTCCCGGTACCAGGTCCACGGCGGATAGAAATGATATTTTTCCATCACGCAAAACTTTCGCTTGTGTAATGGCCATTTGTTTCAACGCATGCATTGCTTTTTCAGCACGGTATTCCTGAATGAAACCAACTACCGCATTTAGCAAAACAATAATAAGAATAACGATGGTATCTTTAAGGTCGCCGATGATGCCGGATACAATTGCTGCAGTTAGCAAAATTACAATCATCACATCTTTAAACTGCCCCAAGAAAATACCGGCCATCGTTTTCTTCTTTCCTTCCTGTAGTTGATTGGGGCCAACCTGCAATAATTTTTCGGCTGCAATTGAAGCAGACAAGCCTTTTGCGTTAGATCCTAAAGTATCAAAAACCTCCGTTATGCTTTGTTTATACCAGTTCATAAATGATTTTTTTTATGTTAAACGACGTGAGCCAGTGAATCGCATAATTAATTTTTTGGTGTGCATTTCAATTTATTGCTGTGCCTTGTACAACATAATATGAAGCACTTTTTTTAAGCTTATGTTTTGTAAGGTTACAAACCCTGCCTTATACGCCGCCCGCTTTGCTTCGCTCTTAACCCTCCGATAAATGGGAACAGAATTTTCGAAAAGGTGGGAGCAAGCTCTTCATGGTAAAGGGTAGCTTGACGTTGAAAACCCGGAATTTTATTCGAAAGGCAATCAGTAAGCCGATGGTGTTACGTTTAGCTTATTTTACGAACATTTTTTCCAGTTGATGCATCACCGCCGTATCTTCCTCGTTTGTATCATAATATGAAAATGAAATGGCCTCGCTGGTGAGCATAATGTTCTTAATGATTTCTGGAGTGAACAGCGATTTGTTATTCAGGTAAAATTCTTCAAAAGACCTAAAGTGATCACTAAAAAGTTTTGCTTCTTCGGATTCAAAAGTTAGTTGAATGGAGATGCCAGTACTTATAGAAGATTTACCACTGTGCTTCGTAAAATATTCCCATACTTCTGTGATGCTTTTCTGCATGGCCAGTTTTTCTTCCATGGCAATGTTATTTCCAATACCGGAAATAGCGTAAAAGAAATTACCCAATTCAACGTTCAGTTTTTTACGAAACATAACGATTTATTTCAGATTTACCGGTTACCTGATTTTTTGGGAATGATGCGCTGGGGCTTCCTTTTTTCTATTTGTTTTTTCAATGCTTCAACAGCATCAGCAATGGCTTCTTCAAAGGTTTTACACTGCGCATTCACCAGCAAATCATTGCCCGGAATAACCAATCGGATATTGCATATTTTGCTTTCCTGGATATTATAATTGCTGCTGCTTAGCTTCACTTCGGCCAATATTATTTTATCAAACAAATGAGTAAGGCTGGCTACTTTTTGATACAATACTTTTGTTAATTCGGGTGTAGCAGAAAAGCCCTGTGTTTGTAATTTGAGTTTCATCTTTTCAGTTTTAACTTTTATCTGAACTTATTTCGGATTTTGATGAGACATTCATTTATTAAAATGTATCAGGTTTATTATGATTGCCTAATTTGCAAACCGGCGGGGTCATGGGGAAATGAGACGGCTTATGTTGCAGCAATACGATATCTCCATATTCCTGCAATAATCCTTTCTCAGTGATTTCAAGCTTGTTACCCCTTGTTAAAAAACATTCTACCTGATTCATGAAATCATCAGTGTTATTAAAAAGTGCATTTGAACTTCGGGATTTATATAACTGTTGCTTCAAACGCTTATCTATTAATAATAATCCATCAACATTATGGCGTAAAGCCTGCAAAACCATTTTAATTTCAGCAATCAATACATCTGTTTTTTTTGTAATCATTATCCGATCTATTATAAATTTTGAATGCCAATAATTCCACTGACTGTTAATTTCTTTTATAAATCTTTTCAGTATTTCATCATTAAAGGGAGTTACGTAGTTCAAGAGCCTAAAGGAAATTCCTGAATGATAGTTGTTATTGCAAAACATTTCTACAACGGCAGGATTTCCTGTAATAAAGACAGGTTTTTCAATAGGCTGATTGACTAGTTCTATTGTTTGTACAACCTGTTTTAACAACCTTTTGGAATCGGCTTTTTCGTTTGAGCCTGGCGTTGGTCTGGTTGCATAAATCTGGTGCAACTGACTATGGTGATACTCATAAATGCGGGCATGGCTGTGTTCTAAAATTAGGGTGTAAAAATCAGGCTGTACATCTGTGTTGGCAATTATTTCCAGTAAGGATAGATTCTTATTTAAGTACGCAACAGCCTTTAGCGGAAAACTCAGATAAAAGGTTTTTTCATTGCCGGGCGTAACTAAAATTGCCAGGCTTTTACAGTGCGAAGTATTATTTAATTCACTAAACACCTTTTGTAAGCGATGGAACACATCGCCTCCTTCAATCCGGTCTAAAGCTTTGCAGAGCAACGAATAAGCCTTTTCTTCACCATCCTTTAAAATATTTTGCATGGTTGTTTCATCCTGCATACTTGGTTGAAAAGGTAGCGCTAAGCCCAGCGTTAAATTAGATTGCTTTGTTCTTACTTTTTTAAAGTTGAAAGAACTGGTAACTGGTGAAGCATACATTGGTCATACTTTAAGGAGTGATTAAAAAAAACATATCTGTGCTACTTGCTAATATTATGATGGATGATTGGTAAAATAATCGATGAAAAACTTAAAAAGACAGATGCGAGGCAATGATCAAACCGTTATTATACTGCCATACATTTCGTCCACCAACTTCACGAGGTAACTGCACAATCTGGCTTAAAAAGCCGCCTTCAACCCTAACTTTTGCAGAAAAACGATACCCTAACAGAAGTCCCAATCGGTTTTGATCAAACACATTTTCATTTACATTCTTTCCAAAGCCAAGAAATATTTCATTGTACATTGCAGCGTAAGGTGTTTTGTCTGCAATCGTTTTTCCCTTTAGTGGAATCTGCAGGCGAAACATGTACCTAAACCTGTTCACAAAAAAGTATTCATCTTCTTTGGTTAAATTGGCATTGGTATAACGGCCGATCCATCTTTGTTCCACCATAAAACGATGGCTTAATTCTACCATGTTAATTTTGTCAATTAAGGTTGCCATTTGAAAGGCTCTTTGTTCAGTAAACCTTTTACCAAAAACATTAATGGGAATGTCGCCGTAATTATATGTTTCTATCAAAGCATATCCCATTCGAAGGCTAAGTTTTTGATTTACCTGATAATTGATACCCGTGCGTAAAAGACCTTGCTGCCATTCTTTAATTACACCATCCCTCCGCCATTGATATTCGGTATGGATGCTCCACTTTTTATCTAGTTTAAACGTACCATTATAGGCATACCAGCCAATGTTATTATAGTCATTTAGACGAGTGTTTTGAGCATTTAGGTTTTTTAATACAAAACATGAAATGAACAAAAAATAAACTATTAATTTTTGCATAATTAAAAAAATAGGGTTGAAATTTAAGTCCAACCCTACCATGATTTATTTAGTTAATGGTGAAAATGGCAATGCAGATTTGTGAACGATAATTCTCAACTTTCCGTCATTTCCTTTTCTAAATACCCAGGTTTTGTCTACCATCACCTCTTTTCCGTCTTTACCTGTTACCCATACATTACCCATTGTAATGGCAACGGAACCATAAATTTGAATACCCTCATTTTTTTCTCCTGCATTGTCATACCTTGCTTTTATCCAGGGATTCAATGCAAAACCTTTGTCGTTTGGAAACGCAGGGTCTCCGCCAATAAAGTAGGATAATGCACCTTTTTTATCATTTCTAAATGTTTGGTCACCATAGGCCAATGTTGGTTTAAAAAATACCTTTCCTTTGTCATAATTATAGGCTTCAGAAAGAACTTGTTCAGCAAAAGCTTTGTAATCTCCACCTTCTTCTTTCAGTTTTCCAATTTTAACCAAAGCGTCGCACCACGCCTGTTGGGCAGCATTCACTTCTTCGTAAGTAACAATATTTTGCGCTCCTTCTTCAACATATACTAAACCCAGGTCGTCAATTGTTTTTTGCACTTTTTCGTTGGTTTGAGTAACCACCTTCTGTGTTTCCTCCTTTGCTTTTTCTGTAAGCTGGTTACAGGAAGTTGCCAATAAACCGAATGTGAATGTTGCTAAAACTAAATTCTTGTTCATTTTTATTCATTTATTTATAATTATGCCTACTTTTTAGAACGGTGTTCGGCTTTTCCGTGGTGTAAGTGTATGTGCGGCTTTATTTTATTTAGTACTCAATTTCTCTGAACTAATATTCCATATTTCTAAATGCAAGTTTTACTACAGGCATCTAAAATACTAACAAGATTTTATGCTCATTTTTATAAACTACAAAGCTTTTCCTAAAGGGCACTAGGTTAAAATTATAATTCTGCCCTTCGTGAATTTTGTTTGTGGTTAATTGCAAATTCGTAAGCAACCCTCAAGCCAATGATTGCCAATGATCGATCAGCAGTTGACCAGCTTTCATGCCGCAGGCTAACATCAAAAACATTTTTGCCCAAATGAAATTTATCACCCAAACCCAGCGAATAGACAAAGCCAGCAGTGCTATTGTTTCCAATAAACATTATTGCCCCGGCTTCTCCTGCTCCGTAAAAATTACCAAGGTAATAGCGAACGCCCGCTTTTATTGGTATGGCTGAAATGACATTAGTTTTTACATTCGGTATATTTTTGGCTGGCAGATAATAATAACCGCTGTTAACGGTAGCACTTGTATGCTTGCTAAAAACATACTCACCTTTTAAGGTTATTCCACCACCAGTTTTATTTGTACCGGAAATTTTTGCTTCGGTAAACAGCACCTCGGCCCCCACGCTGCCAGAGAACGTTTTAGGTTGATAAGCCTGGGCAGCGCATCGGCTGGTAACGAAGAACAAGGCTGATAATATAAGCGTAATTACAATCGTTGCTTTCATGTAAATAGATTTAAAGATTTATTGTAAAAGGTTTGTTGCGCATAGCGTTTTATCACTGCCCAATTAGCATAGGTGCTTTCCCATCTGTGATAATTACTTTTGCATTGGGCGATTTAGATAGCTGATTAAAGGCCTCGATGCTTCTGATCTTAATGATTTCGGGTGTTAACCCTTCAGCGATTATTTTTTGAGCATCCCTGGTTCCCTTAGCTTCAATGATGATTCTTTCTACCTCCAGCCTTTGTTCCTGTAGTACAAATTCCATCCGCATGGCATCTTGTTCAGCCTGTAACTTGCGTTCTATAGAACTTGATAATCCCTCAGGTAACTGTATACTTTTCATTAGAACGGATTCAATTACGATGCCCTGTTTGGTCAGTGTTTCGCCCATTCTATCCCTGATGGATATTTCGATATCCGACCTCATTCCGGAATGCATATCCTTTGCAAAGAATTTGGAACATACGTCAGCAGATGCCGACCTAAAAACATTTGCAATGATGGATGGATAGTTTAAACCCAATGTTTTAATCACGCCGGGTACTTGAGCCTGGTCTAATCTATACAAGATAGAAATTTGAGAATTAATACTTAAACCCTCTTTACTTGGCAGATTAAGTGACAACTCCAGGTTGTTCGTTTGAATGGATGTTTTTACAACTTTAGTGGTAAAAGGATTATAAAGCACTGTACCCTGAGTTACTATATCATCCGATAGCTTGCCCAGCTTTTGTTTTACACCCACTTCTCCCGGCCTTATCACTGCACAACCAGAGATTGAAAGTACTGCAGCACCAATCATCAAAAAAAGAGCTGACACGCATAGCCGTGAAAAAGTATCGCTCTTGAATGTTGTTTTACTCTTGGGATGGTCAATCGGATAATTTTTTTTCAATGTCGTTTTGTATGTCTTTTTCATTTTTAAATTGGTTTTAATTGTTTTTTAATTGATTGAATAAATTCTTACGATTGTGAACCTTTAATTTTCCGTCTTTGCTATTTGTGGTTGTCTCTGATTCTTATGTTGTAAAGATAGTAGTATATGTTTAAAAAATAGTAAAGCTATCATAAAAAAATGTTAAGCTACTTTTCTTGAAATGTTATAGGGCCGGTTTTGCAGTTGAGCCAGCGTGAATTTTTTTAGGAGCTAGCTACAGATGAAGATGGATATTAAGTGAGGGTAATAAATTAAAAACGATATTGTCGCTAAGCTTAAATTATTCGAGATGAATTCAATGATCGGGTTATTTGGTAATCTAATTGCTATAATAAACTTGGTCTGCAAAAAAACCGAGCATTTTATCCGATTTGTTGTTGGATATTTTTTTGTGGATCGTTCCTTCTAAACTAAAAACTGCAGTGTGTAAGTTTGTCTTCAAACCTGATAGATCCATCCGGTCTTTTTTTCAATAATCTTCATTTGTACTAAATCTTCCTGATTCCACTCAGGGTTTGAGATCGGCGAATTCGTTTCAGAGTTTTAAACCTAACATGTAAAGGGTTGTAATCGGCAAAATTACGTTCGCATGAGCAGCGGTTCCCCTTTTTAATGTTCAGCGGGTTAATTCCCTCCATGCATTGAATCTTTTTGTTTGGTTGCTTTTTGAATTTTATCCATTTTTTTAAAAAACCAATCTCAACGTAATATTTTTTTCGGACCTAATGCTTAAAATAATTTTACTGGTAGTTAATACATAACGTAGAATGCGTTATCCTTTTCAATAAAAGTGGTTTGAGACCAGCCAAATTTTACTGAAAATACGCCCGTTAAATAAGATAACACCCCCATTTAATCAAGCCGTATTTAAAGTTTTTATCATCATTTTTACTTTGTATCACCTTAATAAAAAACTCCTTCGCCCGCACTAAGACAATAAAGAAAAATACCTGACCAGTAGCAATAGTTGCATTTCAATCACTCAATTAATTTAATCTAAAGTTATGGTAAGAATCTCTCGTGCAATTTAAAAAACTGCCAGCTCTTATGATAGGCCCGGTAATAGATACTAGCACCTACACTGATTGTTAACACTGATTAAAACAACATAAAAAATGAAAAATATATTTATACCAGCAATCATTTGTTTTGCTTCAGTGCAACTCAACGCTCAATGGAGCAATACCAGCAATCTTTTTACCGATAGTCTCCACATGCCGGTATGTGCTGCCGCGGGTACGCAGGAAAATACGGTATCGGTCAACAGTTATCCCGATGGTGGTTACTTTGTAATTTGGGAAGACCTGCGGAACAATAACGTAACAAAAATCTTTATACAAAAATTTGATAAGGATGGCAGGCGCCTTTGGGCAGACAATGGTGTACCCGTTTCTGCAGGAACAAACAGGCAACACTATACATTTTCCATTTCATTGTTTCAGGATTACCGAAACCGTAAAGTAGCTGCAAGCGATGGAGCAGGCGGGGTTTACATCTGCTATATAGATGACAGCATTACAAATTATCTATGGCAGCGCATGTGTATTCAACACATTAAAAGCGATGGTAGTGCCGTGTTTCCGGGCGCAGGTTTTGTTGCTGCACAAACACCCTCAAACGAAAATTATACATTTAACGCACCACAACTGGTAGCAGATGATAACAGTGGAATTTACCTGAGTTTTATTAAAACTAATATTACAGACGACCTGTACCTTTTTTGCTATAAAGATGATGGCGGAACCATGAAAATGATTGGTGGTGGAATAGCGAACCAAAATGCCGTTCAAAAAACAGAACCGGGGCCTTGCCTGCCAGTGACTTCGGTCGATTATCCCGGAAGCACTGTTATTGATTACAACATCTGGCCCGACCTACAGGGCAATTGTAATTTGGTTATGCAACTGAACGGCAATGGGAAACAAGGCAGAATGCTAGCCTATAATAAACTATGGAAGGCAAAGCAGGATAAGCCGGTTGCCATTAAGGTTTTCAACGCTTCAACATTTAATACAGAAACCCAAATAATCAATTATAAAAAAGGGGATGTAGACATATTATACAAGCTCCGTACCTATTCATGGAATAAAAGCTGTGGCTCAAGCGAAGCACTAATTGTGTGGACCGACCAGTTTTTAATTTCCAATGGATTTTTACAACTTGCCCAGGGGGGATACGATTACAATTTCCCAAAAGGCGTTACGGTAACAACACCAGGAAATATCAATGTAGATATTGTAACAAGCCTCGACAGGTTGTTAAATGCAAACAATACGCTTACAAATTCTACCGTAAAAGCAATTGGTATACGAGCCGAAAAATATGCTGCCGTGCCTTACCAGCGAGATGATAACAACGACCCTTTTTTTGGCTACAATACGAATCCCCCGGCAGGGATAAATAAATTAAATTATTTTAATGATACCTTGTTTACATCGGGTATCGGTTTTCCTGATTATTGGTTGGCAGGTGGAGGCAACCAGATATATACTGCGATATTAAATCCTGAACCAGGTCAGTTCAGGGAAAGAAACATGCGGTTGCAGCATTTAAGTGTGGAAAGAAAAACGGCGGACTCCTTTGCACTAAACATTACAACCAATAGTGAAAAAGGAGTATTGATTGGAAGTGAAAAAAATACTGGTTTTGGCGGTACAGCTATATTTTACGACTTCCCGATAGTTACTGTAAATAATAATGGCAATGCATTATTTCATATTAGGGAAGACGGCCGGTATATCAGAGTGAGCCCTATCATAAATGGTACCGAACTTTCCTGGGGGGCCGTAGGCAAACCAATTGGCACACCGCTCTTTAATGGCAGTTTTATTAGCCCGCAGGAGCCTGTCGTATCGCTTGACCCAGTAGATGGAACAGGTATTGTTAGCTGGCAGGATAACAGAAATGTGCAAGTCAACACAGGAAGTAATGTTTTTATGCGCCACCTTGATAATATCAACCTGGTTGGCTATGCACCTGCAACCAAAAAAATACAGTTGCTTACAGCCGGCATTAGCACGGCATTTCCGGTAATGCTGAAAGGCAGCAGTAAACAATATAGTACGGTGGATGCGTACAATACTACAACGGGTACTGTATCGCCTGTGATCGAAATTTTAGATAATTTTAATCTGGGTGCCATTACGGCAAATGTATTTCAACATACCGGCCCTATCCGCACTTTCAATAGCAAACCATACCTCAACCGCAACTATACCATCAAGCCGGAGAATGATCCGGCTGGAAACCCCATTAACCTAAAACTATTTTTTACCAATGCTGAATTTGATGCGTTGAATACTGCAGACCCGGGTATTATAAATCCGGGTAACCTGGTGGTAATAAAGCAAGCAAATACCAATGCCACTGTGCCTGCCATCTACACTCCCATCTCCGGAGAAATCACAATAATTCCTTCAACCTGGGGCACGGTAGATGGAGGATATTTTATTGAAGTACGGATAACTGATTTTAGCAATTTCTTTATACAAAAAGGAAGCGGCACCCTACCGGTAACCTGGCTGGGAATACAGGCGCAATGGAAAAACAATACACAGGCAACAATCAACTGGCAAGTGGCCAATCAAGTAAATGTAAAAGACTACACGGTACAAAAAAGCGTTGATGGCAATATTTTTACCAATGCCTGCACAATAGCAGCAACTGCCGCAGAAAGCTATTCCTGCACCCTTGATGCCAACAGCAGAAGCATAAATTATTACCGGGTATTGCAAAAAGATCTGGATGGGAAAATAAGCTACAGCCAAACAATAGTGGTACAAGCCAGTACTCACCGGCTTTTAACAGTGTATCCCAATCCGGTCGCAGATAAGCTGTACATCAGCAGCACAGAAAAAATCACCGCAATCACTATTACCGACCTGCAGGGAAGACTGCTACAGCAACCTTTATTAGGCAACAACAATTACATCAGTGTAAGTCAGCTTACAAAAGGAATATATTTTATCAGGTTATCTGCCGATGATAAAATACAAACAATAAAATTTATAAAAAAATGACCATGAAAAGGAATAGTAGCACTGAAATAAAAAATGTGTTGCCCAAAGTACAAATGACCGGGTGTCGTAAATACTATCTTGCACCACTCGTTGCATTGAGTCTTTTTATGGTATCTGAAACGACGGCACAATCCCAAACCTTACCTAACCCGGGCGAAGCAGCAGTAAGAAAACTGGAAGCAGATCAGATTGAATATTTGATGAATGGCAAGGTTGCAGAAATGAAAAAAAACTGGGCTGCGGACTATACTGTCAACAATCCTTTCAATGTGGTGCAGGATGCAGTGAAAGGGCCAATACAAAGTGGCATATTAACGTATTCAAAATTTGAACGAAATATTGAAAAAGTACTGGTTCGTGATTCCGTCATTATTGTTATGGGAAACGAACTAATTGTTCCTAAAACTGCTCCTGAAGGCAGTTCGCATGACACCAATCAGCCGATTAAACGACGGTTTACAAACGTATGGATGCGCATAGACGGCAAGTGGTTGATGATTGCCCGCCATGCTAATCAGATTTGCTCAAATTAGTCAGGCATTCTTCTTTTTGTACAACTCACTTTGTTAAAATAAACAACATGGCATGGGCATAACCTACCAATTAAATTTCATCTTCAACTTATAAAATGAAAAGGAGAAAATTTATTTCATCAAGTGTTGTCGGTAGTCTATTTTCTGGCACTTTAATATCAGAAACGGTTGGCCAGTTGCAAACCAGTAAGCCAAGGTGTGTAACAAATAAAATAAATAAAAAACCACTGAAACCTTTTTATATAAAACCGTCCGAAAACCAGGAAACCAGGATTACTAAAATTAGATTCAACCAATTAAACAACCAGTTTTGTTGTGTTGAATTTACAGTTCCACCCAAAACAATGGGACCTGCGCCACACGTACACAAAGACCTTGATGAGGTGATGAGGGTACTAAAAGGGACCGTAACAATTTTGGTTGGTGAGGAGGTATTTGAAGTAAAAGAAGGCGGCTGGCACCTGCGGCCACATGATATCATCCATACATTTTGGAATGCCGGTGATGAGCCTGCAACATTCATAGACTTTTACCCTAACCAAAACTTCGAAGTTTTTCTGGATGAATTAACTAAGCTTTTTTCCCGGTTCGAAAAAGAGGAAATATCGCCCGACTCAAAAGTTGCAAGAAGGCAAGTAGACGATTTACATTCCGAATGGGGTATGGTTATCTACCATGACCAAAGAAAGCCATTGATGGAAAAGTATGGTTTAATATAAGATTCGGCTTGTCCGAAGAGAGCTTTGGTATTGCTTTTAATACTGAATCAAGAAGCGAAACCCCAGGCGAAAATTTGTGACAAACCAACCTTTAAATACAATATGATACTACTGGAACTTGCGTTGCATTTTAAACAAAAATAAGTTCAGGTAAAATAGCAAAAGAACACTTGGTTTTTTCGAATAAAAATTATTAAAATTCACACAGAGGCAAAAAAGAAATTGTTATACTCTGTTAATTTTTTTAAACAAAAAGGTATGAACGTAAAAACATTTTTTATTGCAGCATCGCTTACCGCAATAGTAGGGATACTAAGTTTTACGATCAATAAAACCGATACAATTCCCAAAGTCTGGGATATCAGTCTACTACAATCCATGCATCTTCCGTTTCCCGATGCTGCTGTAAAACCGGGCTTTATTACAGAAGCAGAATTTAATAAACTTCCTGAAAGAATATCTTATAAAACCTATCCTTTTTATATGCCAGGCAGCGAACCGCCAGGATATTATGATTCTCTTTCAAAACTGGATCCAATTGTTAATTTCAATGAGGATGATCTAAAGTCAGAAGACGACTTAATTCGTGCCGGCGAATTAATTTACGAATTACCTATGAATTATTTTGCTTTGGACAGTTCAATGCTTTCTTTGTTGCCCGCCATGGCAGCAAGATGGAAAGCTGCAGGTATTCGTGGAAGTAATAAAAATATCATACCATGCAACAAGATTATCAGCCAACTATACACCCACTTATTTTAAACCAATTGGCATACAACACATGGCAGTTCCGGGTCACCCTTTTGAAATGCAATTAAATGAAGAAGATAAAAGATCATTGGTAGCATTTATTAAATCATTGTAGCATGAAATATTTATGGACCATTATACTGGCTTGCTCCGGCCTTACCCAACGTAAACTTCAATTGCAACCAGCTCCGGTAAAATTTACCATTGCCAATGCCGGATTGGATGTACATGGTAGCATCAATGGGCTGGACGGTTTTATTTTGTTAGATAATAAAAGCGTTGTTTTAACCAGCATCGAAGGAAGCATTGACCCCGGTACCATACAAACCGGCATCGAACTCAGAGATAAGCATTTAAAAAAAGCAGACTAGTTTAATGTGAAGGAATTCCCTAAAATATTCATCGCCTCCACGCAGATCAAAAAAACAAATGGCAATAATTATGTTGGTACTTTAAACCTTACTATCAAGGGCATTACAAAAAGCATGACACTGCCATTTACTTTTTTGTTGGTGAACAACGTCTACACATTGAAGGGAGTGTTTTCAATAAACCGGTTGGATTTTAAATTGGGTGAAGAAAGCATCATTTTGTCGGATAATGTTAAGATAGATATAGCATTTAAGGCAAAGTGAGTGATTAGATGACTTGATTCTAAAATGGCATATGGCGAAAAACCTTGCTTACGAAAAGCGCTTGTGAAAAAATTTGGTTTAAGGCGACACCAGTCTCGGATTGTACCATTTATTCCTCAAGAGTAAAAAATACGAAAGCAAGGTTTAGAGTAACTTTTATTTATTCAAAGAAATGTAAAACAAACATATGAAACGAAATTCATTTTTAAAACTAAGTGTTGCTGCTGCATCATTTGTGGTTGCTCCATTTGCAGCCATTGCCGGCAGTATAAAAAAATACCGGGAACAAAAAGGTTTTAAAGTAGATGCTGGTAAAGGCAGGTTGGATAAAAAGATTGCTCTTTTTGAAGGAGATACTTTCTTCACAAAAATTTCACCAACGGATACCAATGGGGATTTGTATGTTTTTGAATCCACCCGGGTTAAAGAAGGCGGCCCTTCTCATCATTATCATTTTGAGCAGGATGAATGGTGGTATGTAATACAAGGGGAATTTCTAATCAAGGTAGGCGACATAACGTATGAAGCAAAGGCTGGTGATAGTGTATTTGGTCCCCGGATGGTACCACATAGTTTTGCAAAAGTTGGTGAAGGAGAAGCAAAGTTGCTAATGATTTTTCAGCCTGCCGGAAAGATGGAAGAATTCTTTACAAAAATCGGTGCAGGTGTTGCAAAAAATATGACTGTAGCGGAACAGGATGCTTTAAGAGAGGCACATGGTTTTAAACGTGTTGGGCCACCCATAAAAAACTTGAAATTTTAAATACCATTTATAGCAATGATAAATAAACGACATGAAAAAATTTAAGATCATAGGCTTATTGCTAACTACAATCATAACTGTCTCATCCTGCAAAAAAGAGGTAGCAGTTAATTGGGCTGAAGAGTTGAAAGGAACGGTGTGGTCAGGAGAATTTAAAAACACGACTGGTTTTTATCAGGGAGTACAATATTTTTCTATCGTTCTAAATGATTATGGCAAACTAACATGGCATGATATTAAGGGATCGCAAACGAACCTAAACTGGACCACCAGTTCTGGTAAAATTATCATAACATTCGCCAACAGAAACGCATTAGGAGGAACAATTTCGAGTGAACGCATAACTAATTTCACTGAGATCGAGGGTACGAATGCATTTCAGATTATCAGCCTCAATCGCTCCACTGTCGCAATTGCAGAATCATTGACAAATACGAACTGGCAAGGCACAATTACCGGCTATAATAACCTGCTAATTGAATGTAAAAACTACCCGGTTTTATTTTGTACTGTAAAGGGATCGGGTTCTTTTAATTTATTAAGAAGTGGGAGTTAAAAAATCATGGGGGGGCAGGAATTGCGATAACGCTTGCTGATTCAAAGATGTATGGTGTTTTTACAAAAGATCGTACAAGAATAAAAGGCCAGAGCGGCTTAAATTCTACCAGCGAACTAATTCGGGAAATAAGAAAACAATAATGGATTATTTATGGTAGTTAGGTAAATAAAGCTCAAAGTCGAAATTCGAATAAAAATCATCATAAACAATCAATTTAATGATGCCACACAATGTAATTTTTTTAACTGTAATAATGTAAAAACGTAAATTTATACCAAAGCGTTTCTGCTGCTTTAAAACCTACGATGCATTATAAATTTAAAACCAGTACTGCTTCAGCCGGCTTCCAATATAACTTTTGGATTATAATTTTTGTATGCCTGGTTCCCTGCATGCTACCGGCTCAGCAAAAAGGAGAATATACCTTTAGCCACATTACACAGGCTGATGGTTTGCTTGCAAAAAACGTACGGGCCGTCGTGCAGGATGGTAAAGGTTTTATATGGCTCTTAACGTCTAACGGCCTGCAACGGTATGATGGCGAAAGGTTTGTAAATTTTCCTTATGAAGTAAATAGCAAAACAGGCATTAAAGATGCAGGCACCAGCGATCTGTTTGCAGATAAAAAAAACAATTGCCTTTGGATCACCAATCAGCAAATGCAAAAATTTAACCTTCAGGAAAATAGTTTTATAACGTATGATACCAGCTCAATATTGACGCAACCAGATTGTCACTTCAAACAGTATACAGAACAACCTGACATAACATGGCGTGCCGGTGAAGTTGGGTTTGTTAGCAATGATCCCAGCCTTAAAAATTCATCAAAACATTTTTTTTCTGCACCCGATCTATCACCAAATAGAAGCAACGTTTTTCTATCTGACAAACAAAATGGAGAATATTGGGTTGTTGACTGGCGGGGTCTTTTTTTACTGGACAGAAAAACAAGTAATGTTTACACCCATTCAAACAACCCACATCAACATGCAATGCTGCAGGCAATGGATAAAAAAAGACTAACGGGAATTTTTAGGGATAGCAACAATAACTTTTGGTTCAGTACCAATGAACAGTTTTTTTACAAATACAATCCAGCTTTAAAAAAGTTATCAACGTATGCACTGTCTGCGATTACAAAAAAGATAACAGGCAATCAAAGTACAGCCGTAACAATGATGGTAAAATGTTTTTTTGAAGACAACCACCGCAATATCTGGATCGGCACAGAGAATGCCGGTTTACTTCAATACAACAAATCGACTGACACTTTTTTGTACACGTTAAGTGATGAAAACAATTTTGAAGGCCTGCATTATAATTTTAGAATTGAAAATATTTTTCAGGATGATGAAGAAAATATCTGGCTGTCAACCGACAAGGGTATCAATATCTTTAACCCTTACCAACAGTCTTATCAAATTATCCGAAACATAAAAAACAATTCTGCTTCCCTGCCCAAAAATGAAATCATGGATTTTATACAGACTGCCAATGGGGATATGTTGATAGGTACCTGGGGCGGTGGAATTACAATATATGATAGTAGCTGGAATTTTAAAAAAACCATTTCCTTCCCCACACCGTACGAGTATAACCTGATTTGGAGTTTTGTACAAAATGACGATGGTACTGTTTGGATTGGCTGCCAGCATGGATACATCCATATTTACAATCCATTTAGTGAAACTCTCCGAACCATTCATCCGGTGGCATTGCATAACTTTACCATCCGGACAATGACAAAGGATAAAAAAGGGAATATCTGGTTGGGTTTGCACGATGGAAAAATTGCTAAATGGGACAAACAAAAAAATATTTTTTTAGGATATGGAGATAGTGAAGTTGATGCTTCAAAAAACTTACCGGCCGTAAAAAATATCTTTTTTGATACAAAACAACGTTGCTGGGTTACCACAGAAACCGCCTTCAAACAGTTTGACACAGAAAGTAAAATATATTCAGCAACCTATCTCCCAAATGAAAATAATCCCAATTCTATTTCAGCCTTTACGAGTCAGGGCATGGCCGAATTGAATGACAGTACTATGTTGATTGGAACTTTGGGTGGAGGCTTAAACTTTTTTAATACCAATAGTAAAACCTTTACGCACCTAACTACAAAAGATGGATTGCCTGCTAATAGCATCCATGCCATTAAAAAAGATATAGATGGTGCTTTCTGGTTTGCAACGGATTTCGATTTAGTCAGATTTAACTCCACGAATAAAAAATTTATACGGCTTACTATTGGAAATGATAAATTGAATGGTTCTTTTGGAAAGCCTGCGTTTTACTCCCTGCAGGATGGTCGCTGGCTTGCAGCCACCAATGCAGAATTGATCGGTTTTAATACAAAAGGTAATTTTAGTGGAATTAATAATAAAAAAATAGCTATCACTGGTTTTAAAATATTTGATAAATATAGCTCTATTGATAGGCTATTGGATGCAGGTAGCCCGGTGAAACTTTCTTACTTACAAAATTTTTTAACCGTTGAATTTTCAGCGCTCCATTTTTCCAATAACCAGCAAACCAATTATTATTACCAGCTTACAGGTATTGACAAAGACTGGGTAAATGCCGGCACAAAAAGTTTTGCCAGCTATACAAAACTTCAACCCGGGGAGTATACGTTTTCGGTAAAAGCCGACGATGGAAATGATAACATTGAAACAACATCATTTACGATAATTATTGTAGCCCCTTTTTGGAATACGTGGTGGTTTATAGCTTTGTTGGTATTGACCACACTGCTGCTTGTATACCTTTTTATAAAAGGGCGTTTAAAAAGCATAAAGGCAGTGGCAACAGAAAAACTAAAGGTGCAGCAATTGAATGCAGAGCAATACAAAAACAAACTTGAGCTGGAGCAGATCATCAATTATTTTTCTTCTTCTATGATTGATAAAAACACCGTGGATGCCGTGCTGTGGGATGTTGCAAAGAACCTGATCGGCAGACTTGGTTTTGAAGACTGTATGATTTACTTATGGAATGCTGATAAAGCAAAAATGGTGCAAAGGGCTGGCTACGGCCCAAAAGGTTCGATTGAAGAAATTGAAAAAAATATCTTTGATGTACTTCCCGGACAGGGTGTAGTGGGGTATGTAATGCAAACCAATGAAACGGTAATGATACCCGATACCTCCAAAGACAACCGCTACCGGGTAGATGAAATGCAGCGGCTTAGTGAAATAACGGTACCCATTATTTATAACGATGAGTTGATTGGGGTGATTGATAGTGAGCATAGTAAAAAATATTTTTTTACGCAACAACATACGCAGGTATTGAGTACCATTGCCACTTTAACTGCCAATAAAATCAAATCCATCGAATCTGAGCAATCATTACAGCAAACGAAAATCGAAATGCTAGGCATCAACGAAAAACTGTCTGCTGCCAAACTGGAAGCACTACAAAGCCAGTTGAATCCACACTTTATTTTCAACTGCCTCAATTCAATTGATAACCTCATACAAACCAACCAGCCGGATAAAGCAACTACCTATCTTGCCCGTTTTGCAAAACTGATTCGCCTCGTACTGGACAGTTCAAAAAATAATGTAATGCCATTTCAGCAGGATTTTGAAACCCTTGGGCTATATCTGGAGCTGGAAAAATTCAGGTGCAATAATAAATTTAATTATACCCTTACCGCAACGCCTGATTTGCTAAACGGAGATTACAGAGTGCCGCCATTACTAATTCAGCCCTTTATTGAAAATGCTATCCACCATGGTTTGCTGAATAAACAGAGTACAGATCGCATGCTACAGGTGAACATTGTTATTAAAGAAAATTTTATTAATTATGTAGTAACCGATAATGGGATTGGCCGTAAAAAAGCGGCGGAAATAAAGAAATTGAATAAACCGGAATATACTTCTTATGGTATTGCGATTTCCAAAGAGCGCATAGCGCTTTATAACAAAGGCGAAAAGGATGACATTGCAATATCCGACCTTAGTATTGGAGATGAAACACCGGGAACAAAAGTAACCATCTATGTAAAAATTAAAGATTAAATCCAATGCCATGCTAAAAGCTGTATTAGTAGATGATGATGAAAGCAACCTAAGTTCACTGCAGGAAAAGTTGAAAAAGAACTGTCCGCAGGTGCAAGTAGCAGCATCTTGCGATTCTGCAATCAAGGGAATTGAATCCATTGATGCTTTACAACCCGATCTTGTTTTTCTTGATATTGAAATGCCACTGATGAATGGCTTTGTAATGTTGCAGCAACTTACTTATAAAAGTTTTGAACTTATTTTTACAACTGCCTACGATCACTATGCAATAAAGGCCATCCGCTTTAGCGCATTGGATTATTTATTAAAACCCATCGAAGTAGAAGATTTAATATATGCAGTAAATAAGGCAGGCGAAAAAAGAAACAAAACTATTCCAAACCCACAACTGGAGCTTTTGCTGGAGCAATTGCGTCCGCAAAAAAATGCCATAACACGCATTGCCATCCCTACCACAGAAGGCTTGCAGTTTATATCCATAACAGACATTGTTTACCTGGAAGCCAGCATTAATTATACGCATTTTTACCTCGGCAATGGAAAAAAAATATTGGTATCACGAACGCTGAAAGATTTTGAAGACATGCTGCCGGAGGATTTATTTTTACGCATCCACAACTCCTATCTTATCAATAAAAATTTTGTGGAGCGCTACATCAGGGGCGAAGGCGGACAAGTGGTAATGAGCATTGGCACCACGTTAGATGTCTCTAAAAGAAAGAAAGCATTTTTTTTAAAAGCCATCGGGTATTGAATTGAAATAGCAAACCCATCTGTTCACCGCAAATTGTAGCAATTGATGGTATTATGAATGGTTCACAAAATGAGTGGCTGCATAAATTGCAAGTTGAGTTATTTTATATTAGTTTTCTTCAATAGTCCAATTATCCTTTTTGTAAAAAATCCTTTTTTTGTTGTTGTTCTGTCTTGTTACACAGCGGACCCAAAAAATCCGGTATCCTTTTATTGACTATAAAATATAACATTTATAATCAGGTGAAATGAATACAAAATATCCCCAAGCTCAAAAAACAGTTTCTGTAACCACGTACATGCTGGTATCAGCCGTTAGCCTCATTGCCGCTGCAGGCATTGGTTACTACTATCTAAATTACATGAAAAAGGGCGGCTCCGAAAAAATGGATGACCGTATTTTTTACCTTGTGCTGGTACTTTTTGGTATGGCGGCAAGTGCCCTGATATTCGGTATCATGAATTCTTATGCTACGGTTAAAGGTATACAAGCCGATATCACGTATAAATTGACAGGACCAATCGTAGGCGTAGTACTTACCGTACTGGGCGGTTTTATGATACCAAAAGGTTCCAGCAACCAGATGCTGACCATCCGGATTGCTGACCAGGATAAAAATGCGGTGGCAAAAGGCCGGGTTACCCTAACCTTTCCGCATTACCAACGGGAGGCTTCAGTAAATGAGAAAGGTATGGTCGTATTTCCGGAAATACCTTTTGACCAGTTACGAAATAGTATCACCATAAACGTAGTAAGCGATGGTTATGCTTCCATCACAATAGATACCCTGCTGGCCAATTTTGAGCCTGTTTATATTAAGTTGATGCAGGCAAAAATCATCCGGCTGGAGGGTACAGTAAAAGATGCTGCAGACCGACCCATTAGAGATGTGGATGTGATGGTGGATGGTACGCCCTATGCCACAAAAACCATCAATGATGGCAGCTTTCAAATACCCTTACCCGATTATCATTTTGGTGACAGGATAACTTTAATAACCGCTCACCCCGCCTATGAGGATAAACAAAAAGTATTCAAGATTGAGTCGGGCCAAATTGACAATATTGAGTTTGTACTAAATCCCCTTCCGGTTAAATAATTTTAAAACATAAAGGAAAATGAAAACAACACTCTTTCTCACCACTTTATTTACGTGCATTTTCAATGCTGGCATTGCACAACAGGTAATTATTAAAGGCACATTGCGTTGCACAAACAATGGAGTAATGTCTACCAGGGGTGCTACCAATATTATCATCATTCCATCTTTTAACCCTATTTCCGCAGTGGCAACCACCACTACACCAAAGGGATATTTTGAAATTAAAACAGGTTGGAATGCAAAAGATTTAAGGGACAAAAATGTATCCTTGTATATTTTGACCAAATGCAGCAGTTGCAAAAAAGTAGAACGGGTATTTATTTCGGAAGACCTTGATAAACGAAATACAGACCCCACTAAAATGTATGTAACCATAAAAAACTGGAAGATGCTGGATAATTGTAAGGATACAGAATTACCGGATCTGATGTCTGAAAAACTACTGGACTCTGCACAGCGCCTGCCTGCATTGAGCCTGGATGGAAAAGCTCCGGGAAGCGGTGCAATGGCTACAGTTTCATTTATCAATTTATTTGAAAAACTGGTAACTGCCGCGGCTACCGGTGTAAATAGAGGTGTTTTTAAAGCTGCTATTATTCTGCCCGGAAAAATTAAGTTCGGTAGTTTCCTGCAGGCCTCTGCCCTTACCAATACCGACAATACCGGTTTCAATTTTTCTCCCTCCCGCAACCTCTCTGAAGCTGTATTTTGGAATGCAGCCGCCATTACAAACAGCAGCAAACCAAACAGTATAAACATACTCGCCAATTTTAAGAATAATATTAAATTTTCAGCCTATCAACAAATAAGTAAGCAGTTTTACCTGGGAGTAGGTGGTATTTACAGCAAGCAAGATCAGTTTAGGAACGTACAATTTAAAAGATTATTAGAATCATTACCAGTAATACATACCGAAAAACTGGAAGAATTTGCTGCATTTTTAGCGCCAGTGTATAAAATTAACAACAACGCTAGCGTGGGTATATCTATCAAATCTGTTTGGCAGCATTTTAATAATCCTTTCCTTGTAGACTTGCAAACGTATAACAACAATGGGGTAGATAAAATCTATAACTTTTTTATAGATGATACTATAAAGAAACAGCACTTCGATGTGGACGCCTCTTTCAGCTATAAAATAAACAGCTTTCTACAGGCTGGTGTTTCTGTAATGAATGTTACAGGTAGTAGATTATATGGAGAGATGTTTATAAAAGATTCTTCCAATCAGTCCTTTATAAACCAGCGTGGATATGGTATTGGTTTAACTTATAAGAGAGAACGGTTAAATGCAGGTGTGGATGCATTGTTTACTGACGAAGGTTTATATGATGCCTCCCTTGGAATAAATTATGTTCCGGCAAATGATGTTTTGCTGGCAGCAGGTTATGCCTTCAAACAACAAAGTTTTTCTGCTTCGTTAAGATGGAAGCATTTTAAAATAGCCTACATCAACGACAACAACGGTATGATAAATGAGGTAAAGCTTGCAAAAAGTAAACGCTTAAATGGCAAGATTTATACAGGCGTTGTATTTGATTTTTGATAAAGAACAGCGAACCGAAGCAGGTAGGAAATTTTAAGTCTGTTTAAAATAAAAAGGGGAGTTATCTAATCACTACACCCTGATAAAATAGTATAACAGGTAGATTTTGCATTTTTGTCATTGTAGTTATAATTAGGAAAAATATAAAATATGAATATGAAATTATGATCAACGTTCTTAAATCCACCGCTGTATATTTATTTCGGAGACTTTTTTTATTCTTATCTACTGTAGATACTCAGTAAGTATTTTGAAATAGTAGTCCCATTACTGATCAATATTTAATATTTTATATTTACAAAAAAATATTATCAGATAAAAAGCGTGTAATGAAAAAAGCGACCGAAACTTTTTACCCAAAAAATCGGCAAGAATGGCGGGCGTGGTTGTTACGAAACCATTATACAAAAACCTCCGTATGGCTTATTTACTAAAAAAGGAAGTCAAAACTTGCAACCATACCCTACAATGAAGCTGTAGAAGAAGCACTTTGTTTTGGTTAGATCGACAGCAAAGCAAAATCCCCGGATGAAATAAAATTTATGTAGTTTTTCGGCAAGCGAAAAGAAAAAAGCGTTTGGTCAAAGGTTAACAAGGAGAAGGTTCAACGTCTGATTGATGAAGGTCTAATTTCAAAAGTGGGTTATGATATAATAGAAGTGGCGAAACAAAATAGATCATGGGTAATTTTAGCCAGTTCTTGCATATCGTCATAATCTAAAAGCAATTCTTTGTCAACTCTTCTGGTTTTTTGTTGAAGTAGTAAAGCGGTATTCTTATTCCTGATACTAAAGGATGCTTGCCTGTTATGCGTGTTTCCAGCCGTGTACGGTATGAGTATGCATTATTTGGTATGCGTCTAATAAATGATAAGGAAGGGTTGCAATAGATAATTGCAACCCTTCTTTGCATATCACATGGGTCAGGATAAAGGCTGTATTAGTTATTACCGATATTACCTCTAGATATTAGTGAGTCTCCGCGGAAAGTGCTGTGATAAATTCTGATGAAAGCTTTATAATTAATAATACTGTCATAAGTTACATTCTTCATAGAGTTGTCTGCCAACCTGATTTGTTTTATGTTACGGGTTTCTCCGCTTACTGCATTTCCTGAACCCGTAATGTTACCCAGCGTTAAGGCCAATGCACCGGGTGTTGTTAATGAGCCGCTGAACACTTTTACCAAATGTACCGTGTCTTTAATTGATTTATTGATACTTACTTTAAGGTTAAAGCTTTTGTCAGTGTTTTCACTTACGGTTATTGTGCCGGCAGCGCCCAATGTTCCCACTGCTGCGAGGGAGTAGTCTTTTTGTCTCAATTTATCTTTGTCCTTTTTACAACTGCTTACAGCAATTATAATGGTTAATACGGATAAGGTTATGGCTAAGCCATATTTTTTGATTTTCATTTTTTAAATTTTACATCATGAATAAATATGCTTCATCAAAACAGCGCTGTTAAAAAGAAGTCATAACACTGACAACTCCAATTGCTTTTCGGTTGCAATCGGATCATTATTTTTTTATAAAAAAAATTAAGATGTAGAATTCGGTAACATTTTATTTTTCATGCAGCGAAATATCCTTAAAATAAAAAGGCAAATAATTGACTGTTGTTGCAAGCATTTACAATTTGCCCTGTGGAAGTCTGGAATGGAGTAACCGGGACAAAAGATGAGCGGTAGCATAACTAAATTAACAGGAATAATGTTATGCAATTGTGATAGCTATTTAGGTTAACGATTTGCATAGTATGGGTATTATTCGCACCCATTAATTAAATTTTTATAGCTGTAACGCAATAGGAGCAAAGCTTTCAGATAATACACAACCCTAAAGTGAGGTCGGGAAATTTGTTTGATAAATGTTCTTCAAATGCTCTGCTACACTGTGGTACAAAGGAATTGTTTTTCGTCGTTGGGATGCTGGTGGATGTTTACAATACCTGCGCATTGGCAAAGACTACTCAGTAGAAATGAAATGCCAACGTGATTTTAATTCCATAGAATAGTACTAAGCTGCTTAAACTTTTGCCAGAAGGAGTAAAATAGATTTCATCCACTTTTATTGTTTCTCACCTGTTAATTTAATTGGAACGTTAAGCCGTATCAGTAAAAGGAGAATTTTGACCTAGGTCAAAATTTGCAGACATCCTTGTGACTAATTTTACCCGATTATTTGAAGATTAAGGTATAATTAAATCCAGCGATCAGTAAATGTTAATCTAAAGATTTGTACGTCACTAATTTATAAGGTCTAAAAAATTTAATTCTATAAATTATTTATATTCTTTGCAACCATTGTTAAAATGATGTTGTCAGTATGTTTATACAAAAAAATATAATTATGAAAAAAGTAATTTTCTCAATAATCATTCTGGCTTCTGCAACCGGCTTTGCCAGTTGTAGTAAAGCAGAAGAAGACTTAACGTGCGCTGACACTAAAATTGCAAAAGTGTTAAAGGTTGAAGGACCAAAATCTATGCGTATTAATACAGAACTCACATTGAATATTTCAATTGAAGGACTCAACGGTTGTGCCGGATTTGATAATTATTCTGAAACAACTGTTGGTAATACAACCGAAATTATTACCACTGCTAAATATCAGGGATGTGCTTGTACCCAGGCTTTAATTACTTTGGTAGTTCCATATAAGTTTATCAAAAGTACTCCTGGTGATTATGTACTTAAATTTTCTCAACCTGATAATAGCTTTGTTACCTATAATATTACAGTGCAATAGATAATTTAAATGCTACAGGCTTGTACACATTTAATATGATTCTGTTACCTTATTTTTTGTAATCGGTTATCTTACTTACGTTTGAAGGTTTATTTCGATATTCTTTTTATGGATTTCAAATACAATTATGGTAAACAATGCCGTGGTAAACTTTAAACCTATTAAACACCAACAGATGAGGCAATAACTTTATACCATTGTTCCTGGCAGTATTACTTGATGAAATTAGCTGGCCTTTGCAATCAGGAGGGTTTAATAAACGAGACCGCTTGAGTATTAGGCGAATGGCTGTGTTTGATTCTGAATATTTTTATTGTGCGCTTTTGGACCTCAAAAAAAAATGAATTTATTAAAGTAACCCGCTATTTTTTATTTATCCTGCTATTCTATATTATCGGATGTATCTATCAAAAGAAAACGTACTCACCGGTAAAGACGGCATAATTGCATTCATGAAAAATCAGTTTTAAAACAATTATTACTATGAAGGATAAGTTACCGGTTGCTACACATTTACCTTTTCTAATTTTCGAAACTTAGCATCAAACCCTTAATTACAAATGGCATATAATTGCAGCAAAGAGTTTTAAGCCATAAGGGCTTTCGCTTCACTAAAGGTATTGCCTGTCATGTTTGTTATTACTCATATGCATTTTACTTCTTTTATAAAAAACGCCATCATCCATCTCTTCCATTACAAAGCTAGTATCCGTAAACTGGTCAGCAAACAGCCACTACCGGATTTAACGCTATTGATTTACAGGTTACGTTTCTAAATCCAATAGCAATCAATGTAAAAACCTTTTGAATGAAAAAGGTGTTTACAAAAGTGTCAGTTCAGTATACTTTTCCGAAACCATACAACAACTACAGCTTTTAAAAGAGTTGTTCGAGAATGGTGAATTTAAAGGTACGATGGACAAAGCGTTTCCAATGGACAAATTAGTAGATGCACATAGGTATGTTGACAGAGGCAGAAAAAAAGAAAATGCTGTGCTGAAAATAAGCCAATCACAATAACACCGGCCACCAACACGGGTTTTGCAAAAGTGGCCGTTCAGTGCATCGTATGACAGTTTTTCGTAAATTTGATGTTCCGACTTCGTAGTAAGTATTGTGCTAAAAATCGCCACCTGTGCAAAACCCGAAAATGTTTTGGTGGCAAGTATATCAGAAAAAGTAACAACAACATATACAATGAAAAATTTACTATTTGAATTTATATCAAAATACATTTCTCTCACAGAAGATGAGAAGAACGCAATACTTTCCTTGGACTTATTCCGCTCTGTTAAGAAGGGGACTATTTTACTCAAAGAAGGACAGAAGTCGCAGGATGAATATTTTGTTCTAAAAGGATGCATACGGAAATATTACATCATAAATGGTGAAGAAAAAACTACCGCCTTTTTTACAGAAATGGAAGGTTTAGTACCCCATTGTGTAATAAATAATGCTCCATCTGAATATTTTATCAGTTGTGTTGAGGACACCATACTAACGGTTACAAACCCAGGTATGGGAGTTGAAGTAAATACTAAATTTCCTAAATTTCAAGTAATGTGTGGAATATTGTCAGAAGAACTTTTAGCTAAACAACAAATCAATTTTGACGAGTTTAAGACTTCATCACCTGAACAACGATATTTGAATTTATTGCAATCACGACCAGACCTTATTCAACGTGTGCCACAACATCAATTAGCAAGTTTTTTAGGTATAAAACCACAATCACTGAGTAGATTAAGAGCAAGAATTTTGGAAAAAAAGAGCTAAAATATATTTCTTAACTTAAGTGAACGAGTTATTGTAACTCGCCAATCTACTTTTGCAGCATCGTTTAACATAAAAAGAAATGCAAAAGAAATTTTTATGGATTGGAATTGCCTTATTGTTGGCAAGCAGTTTACAGGTGAAGGCACAATACAATAAAACAGACAGTACTTACAAACGGTACTTCATTGGTAGCACTATATTTTTATTGGGTAATTTGGCTACAACAAATCCCCCCAACTTCGCTCAACTCAATTTTGGCTATCGGATTACAGGAAAAGATGTAATTACATTAGAACTAAGAACATGGAAATATGCCTGGCCGAATGGGATTCACCCATTTTTTAATAAATCATACGGAAAGGCGGAAGAAGAATTTCCCGGTTATATTCGTGAATATGGCTTTGCATTTGCTTACCAACGATTTTTGGCGAAAGGTTTATATGCCGAACTTAATGTAATGCCTACCTGGCAAACTTTTGTGAATGACGACGGTAAAAAGATTGACAATGGTTTTCAGATTTTCAATACATACCGTGTTGGTTATCACATCAAACTTTTTAAGGACAGATTTTTTATTCAACCATCCATTGCAATTACCCACCGTGCTTATCACACAAAAATGCCGGATAGATTTAAACAGTTAGACGATAAGTGGTCGAAATTTGTTTTCGGAGAACCAGGGCTGCATTTCGGATATAATTTTTAGTTGATAATTTATGAACATACAAAATACACTGGAAGAAATCAAGGTCAGTTTGAAACTAAAGCTTGCTACGCTATGGGCGAGTTTAATGTTTCTCATCATCTATCTTGATTATTTCCACTTATATATGCCGGGTTCACTAAAAGATATTCTTATAGGAAAAGTTTTTGTATTTGATATTACGCATGGATTTCTTTTAGCAGCACTCGCCTTAGTGACAATTCCGGCACTCATGATTTTCCTTTCTGTAGCCCTGCCGGCTAAAGTAAATCGCTGGGCCAATATCATTATTGCTGCGGTGAATATCCCCTGTATATTGTTTAATTTGGTAGGAGAGGCTTGGTTGCACATGGTATTTGGCGCTGTAATAGAAGTCGTTCTTCTTTGTCTGATTATCCGTTATGCTTGGAAATGGCCTCGTATTGAAACATAAAAAAACCACAAAGGAAAATTGTATAAAAAGTATGCGTGGATAAATTTCCTAATTATTGGAGTTAAGGCTTTGGTGGGTGCAATTTCTCACACCTTCGGCATTAATACAGACCCTGCATTGGTTTAGGTTATTAGCCACCAAAAATAGTTGACGAAATTAAGATCTCAAATTAAATTACATACAAGCGTTCGTTTTTGATATTGCTTATCAACGTTTTTTATGCAATGGGCTTTACTCAGCACTACACATAATGCTGCCCGACAAATATTTGTGAATGAAAGCGGTAATAAAATGGTTAATGTTTTTCTGATATTGAACACTCATCGAGTTGGCTATCACTTTAAACGCTTTAAGGATAGTTTTTTATAGAACCATTAGTTGATATTGCTTACCGTCCTTATTATACTAAAATGCCTGCTTTTTTCAAACAACTTGACGACAAATAATCAAAATTCTTCTTCGGTAAGCCGGGGCTTCATTTCGGGTTTAATTTCTAATTCAACAAACAATGGATATAAAAATCAAATTTTCAACATTGTGGATCGTCATAATGTTGAACATCATTTTTGCTGACATTCTTTCTATAATGATAGAACTTGTAAATAAAAATACGCTTGATATTATTGGTGCTGATGTTACCATGACCATGACTATAGCAGCCATTGTTACCAACATACCGATATTAATGATTTACCTGTCAAGAGCATTGCCTTATAAAGCAAATCGTATATCCAATATCCTGGCAGCTTTGGTGACCATGCTATATGTTATTGGGGGAGGTAGTTTAACTCCGCACTATATCATTATTGCAAGCATTGAAGTGTCGCTTTTACTGATGATTGTTTGGAATGCATGGAAATGGAATAATCAAAATAATATTTAGAAAATAGAAAATACTACTTATTAGTTTTGCTAAATCAAGGCTGACCTATCACGAATAATTTGTGCAAGCTTTAGCGTTTTGCTTTGTATAAAAATAAACGATAAAAATCTTACGCATATTTTAGCAGATAATTTTTCTGCATTATACTCAAACCAGATAACTTAGAGGAAGTTAAATGGAAACTACATATTTCGTCTTTATACTCAGTTTTAGAATGTACAATTCAACATTGAAACAACACAAAATTGAAAACGAACTATTGACAAGAGTGAATTAAATAGTTTTTTTTTAATTGAATAGCTTTCGAAGTGGCGCAAAAAATGTAGGTTTGGCAAAAAGACTTAAGCAATGTTTTGCAGTTGGAAATTCGCAGATTAAATCATACTGTTTTTTATACCGATGATAATCTACCTGTTGTTACACCATGTAAAGCGACACCGTAAAAAGATACAATCCAATGATACACCAAATATTTGAACCGCATAAAGATTTAGCGACACTTGTAAAATGTTATTGGACATTGGAAAGCCCAAAAGAGCACACACCTAAGAGGAATATAATTATTCCGGATGGTTGTATGAAATTGATTTTTCATTACGGTAAACAATACAAACATTACACGGACAACGGATATTCCATATTGTTGCCGAGGTGCTTTTTAATTGGACAACTGACAAAACCCTATGAAGTAGAACCGACAGGTGAAACAGGTACTTTCTTTGTTTGCTTTCACCCAAACGGATTTTGGCCTTTTGCAACCTATCCAATAAAGGAGATGGAAAATACAGCCGTTCCATTTGAAAAAATATTTGAAAAAAGTGGACAAGAAATAGCACAGGAAATGTTGAATGCGAACTCAACTGCGGAAAGAATCAGCCTTATTGAAACATTTCTATTCAATCAATTGAATAATGTAGAAACCCATAATGATATTGTAGAATCAGCAGTGGAAACTATTTTGACTGCAAAAAGAAAACTTTCTGTAAATGAACTTTCCAGACTAAACAATATCAACCGAAGACAACTGGTTCGTAAATTTTCATTAGCTATTGGTTTAAGTCCGAAACAACTTTTAAAAACCATAAGAATTCAAACAACACTAAAAACTTTGTTAACGAAAGAAGTTACAAGCCTTACAAATTTGGCTTATGAAAACGAATATTTTGATCAAGCACATTTTATTAAAGAATTCAAGGAGTTTACGGGGCTTACCCCGAAAGAGTTTTATGGGGAAGATTTAAAAATGTCATTAATTTTTGATGGTAAAGTTTAGCATTGTCCCATTTTTACAATTTTGTCTTTTTGGCTTGTTGTAGGTTTGCCATGCAATTTTGCAAATAATTATTAATCATTAACGAAATGACAAATTCAAATCCAGTTGGTTGGTTTGATATTAACGTATCAAATGTAGAGCGGGCAAAAAAGTTTTATGAAACGGTATTTAGCACAAAACTTTTTGACTTACCAATAGAATGGGGCAAACAATCACTTTTCCCTTTTGACCACGAAGGTCCAAATATTTCGGGTGCTTTGGTAGAGAAAGTAGGTATGAAACCTAATGGCAACAATACTGTTGTGTATTTTGAATCTGAAGATTGTGTAACGGAAGAAAAAAGAATTGACGAGGCAGGTGGTAAGATTGTACAACCGAAAATGTCAATTGGCGATTTTGGTTTTGTTTCAATATTTATTGACACCGAAGGCAATACCATTGGGCTTCATTCAAGAAAATAATTAGATGTAAAGCAAAGCAACAGTGACAGAACTTTCTATTGCTGTTGTCTGCGTTATATTTTAGCTCATTGATTATAACAATCCATAATTAAATTGAACTATGACTTACAATGAGAATCTTGTAAACAGGGTTAGAGAATTTCTTGCTGAAATACCGGACATAGAAATTGAAGAAAAGGAAATGTTCAATCTTCTAAATTTTATGGTAAACGGAAAGACTTGTATTTGTGTAAGTGGTGAAAATCTCATGTTACGTTTTGATCCCAAGTTACAAGAGGAACTCTCAGAGAAAAATGGTTACGAAACGATGTTGATGAAAGGTAAAGAATACAAAGGTTATTGTTATGTAAATCCAGACGGATTCAAAGACAAGAAAAGCTTTGAATATTTTATAAAAGTGTGTCTTGATTATAACAAAATTGCGACATCATCAAAGAAACGAAAGTAGAAATATATACAACGAACCGGTAACATTGTATTTCAGGAAAGTTGGGCTTTACAGAAGTATAATCCACACTTTTGCAAATCAATGCTGTTTTTTTGGGTTTGAGTATGTCAAGAAAAGTAAGCTGAATATACTCGTTTCGCAATTGTGTAAAACCATTAAAGTTAGCCTGACAATGTATCGCCAGGTTGATAACTATCGTTGACAAATTTTAATTGAATGGCTGTAACAAATTGATATTTGAATCGTACATCAATTAAAAGATTTTTAAAATGGAAAAAGAAATTTTAGAACGAATTGAACAAGTAGAAAAAAAGTATAAAAAACTAAAAATTAAATTTATCGGTTTTAGTGTTGTTTGTTTTATTTCATTTTTTGGTTTTGCTTTTACGCAAATTGAAAAATTCGACATCATACGGGCAAAGGGGATAATAATTGAAGACGAAAGTGGTAGAGAAAGAATTTTAATTGGCTCACCTATTCCTTATTCCAAAGACAGGGTAAGGACAGATACTGCTTTGGTAAGGAAATACTGGGCTTCAACATTTAAAAATCCTAATCAATATATGGAATGGTATAGCAAGTATAAAAATACTACAGATGGGATTGTTTTTATGAATGAAAAAGGATTCGATGTTGTTCAGGTTGGGGACAATTTGGCTGATGCCAACGTTGGAAAGAGATTGTTTAAAGCCAGTGGCATTACCTGGAATTCACAAACAGGATGGGAGCGTGGTGGTGCAGGTGTAAACACTACAGAAGATGGAAAATCCAGACCTACGATAGGGCTTGACGACGATTCCGGTGAGGCGCTGCATATGATATGCTTAGAAGATGGCAGCAAGGGAATTATTATTGGTGGTGAGAATGGTTCGTTAAGAATTGGAATGGCAAAAAAAGAAAGTGAGTTGTTTCAAAATACCAAAGCATTCGCCGGGGTAAAGTTTTTCGACAATCAGGGGAAACTTATTTGGGAACAAAATATGAACGCTAAACCTGTTGTAAAAATCAAACAACAAAAATAACAAGTCAGCCACCAAAACCGGTTTAGCAACATGAAGGCTTACGTAGTTCGTAGAAATATTTGTGCAAGCTTTGGCATTTGGGTTTGTATCAATTTAAGTCGTTAAAATATTCCATTTCGGACGACGGAAAAACGTGTGCTGATTTATTAACTCAATTAGCTTTTAAAAATTTAATTAATAGCAATGACAGGACCAAACAAAGACAAAATATTTCCGCTTGACAATTATGACAGACTTTGTTTTTTAAAAAACGTTGTCAAAAATCCAAACATTGTTGTTGGGGACTACACTTATTATGATGACTTTGAGAATGTTGAGAATTTTGAAAAGAATGTGAAATATCATTTTGATTTTGTTGGCGACAAATTAATCATTGGGAAATTCTGTATGATTGCTTCAAATGTAACTTTTATTATGAACGGAGCAAATCATTTGACAAACGCATTGACAACTTATCCTTTTGCCATTTTTGGGAACGGCTGGGAAAACGCAATGGAAGGAAAAACATATCCGGGAAAGGGAGACATAAATATTGGGAACGACGTTTGGATTGGCTACAATGCTACAATTATGGCGGGAGTTACTATTGGCGATGGTGCAATCATTGCGACAAATTCAACCGTAATAAAAGATGTTGAGCCTTACTCAATTGTTGGCGGAAATCCTGCCGGAGAAATTAAAAAACGATTTTCGGAAGATACAATCAAACAGCTTTTAGAACTAAAATGGTGGAACTGGGAGATTGAGCAAATCACAAAAAATATTCAGAACCTCACAGGCAACAACATTTACAACTTAATTGGATGCAAACAATAAGAGGCGTAGATGTAACAAAGCTTAAACTTAAAAAGACATAGAAATTATTGCCAGCGGAGGTTTCGCAATAGACGGTTTACCTGCTTTAAAAAATATTAGTACAACTTCTGGCAATTTGCCCGGTATGGATTGTTATGCCAAAAATCCGTTACATCGACAGGCCGAAAA
>JBGSMI010000253.1:0-2712 GCA_041740215.1 Ferruginibacter sp. | reverse complement strand
CCACCGGTTCCGCTGCTTGGGTCGGCCATGCGCTGGCCCAGTTGAGGCTGCACCAGTTCGGCCATTAATTTAATAATATGCCGGGGCGTTCTAAACTGCCCGTTTTTTCCTGCGCTGGCAATTTCGCTCAGCAGCATTTCGTACACATCGCCTTGTATATCCTGAAAAGCATGACCGCCCTCGCTGGCATCTTTTTCAATTTCGGTAAACAGTTGCTCAATCATATTGATGGCTTCTACCAGCAAACTGGCTTTGGGCATTATAAACACGGCATTGGCCATGTGCTGGGTAAAGCTGTCCGAACTATGATTTATAGGATTTGTAGGATTTATAGGATTGCCCTGATTTTCTTTTTCGGCTCCTTCCTTTTTAACCGGCTGTTGATGCTTGTCTTTCATTACATCAATCATTGAATCAGATGCATCATGGTTCAGACGATTGAATTCTTTTATAAAAGGAAACACCCTGGTTTGTACATGAAACAACATTTCATCTGCAGGCAGGTGTTTAAATACGCTCCAACGCAATTCTTCTTTAGCAATGGTTTGCTGACTGCCGGGTAGGGTAAATTGTCCGGCAAAGCGGGAGGTATATTTATCGCCGGTAAACGTTGCATCGCTTTGCCGCTTTGCATCCATTTCATCCAGGCGTTTCATAAATATGAGGTAGGTAATTTGCTCAATGGCAGTAAGTGGGTTGCTGATGCCACCGCTCCAGAAGTTGTTCCAAAGTTTGTCGATGAGTGATTTTAATTGTGTGTTGTTTTGGAGCATTGTTTATTTTAATTGCTTAATGATACTGTTAGTAATGATTTCGTTTTTGTAATGGCCTCCGAGGAGTGGTACGTGAGGACACGTACCACGGCGGTAGCTCCAGAAGTTGTTCCAAAGTTTGTCGATGAATGATTTTAATTGTGTGTTGTTTTGGAGCATTGTTTATTTTAATTGCTTAATGGTGCTGTTTTGTAATAATGATTTCATTTGTGTAATGGCCTCCGAAGAGTGGTACGTGGGGACACGTACCACGGCGGTAGGCGGTTGCATTGCTTATTTTAATTTCTTAATGGTGCTGTTTTCCTAATAATGATTTCATTTGTGTGATGGCCATTTTATTCAATTGTATCAATCGTTCGGACTGGCCTAAACCGTTGTGTAATAAAACGGCATTGATGCTTTCCATATTGGAGAGCACTACAAATTGTTCAATACTGGCCTGGTCACGAATATTGCCTTCTGCTTTTGGGTTGGCATCTCTCCATTGTTTTGCCGTCATCCCAAACAAAGCCATATTCAACATATCAGCTTCATCAGCATACACAAAATTCACTTTCTCTTTTGAAAGTGATGCCGGAATGAGGTTTTCTTTAATGGCATCGGTATGTATGCGGTAGTTTACTTTGGCTAAAGTGCGTTGCAGGTTCCAGTCTAATTTAAGCCGGTCGTTTTCATCTTCTTTAAGCCGTTGAAATTCTTTGATGAGATAAAGTTTGAATTCCGGGCTTAACCAACTTCCGAATTCAAAGGCAATGTCTTTATGGGCAAACGTGCCGCCGCCATACCTGCCTGCTTTTGATACAATACCGATTGCATTTGTAGCTTCCACCCATTTACGAGGCGTAAGGTTAAAACTGTTTAAACCAGCCTGGGTTTTAAAGGTTACGAATTCGTTACCTTTAAAATCAGGGTTATTCAATTCCTCCCAAATTCCTATGAATTCCAATGTGTTTCGGTTTCGCATCCAACTATAAATCATAGTGTCGTCACCAAAACCTTTTACCATATCAGTAAGGGATATGAAATCATCTTTGCCTTTTTGAAAGATGGTAACCTCCGTTCCTTTTACATTTATTGTTTTACTCTTTGTCATATTATTGATTTTAAAAGCATCGAATTCGATGCTTTTAATTATCCCGAAATCGGTGTAATTAAAAATACCACTTGCCTATTGCAAAGGAGTCGAATTCGCCCCCTTTAAACCCCTCGAATTCGAGAGGTTTAGAATTTTTCATTATGCGGCTACTAATTTTTCAGTAAACACCAATATCTCTTCAATCTCCCCTGGGCTAAATACACCTCTGATGCCTTGCGGATGAATCAACGTAAAGGGCGATTCTATTAAATTTCGTTTTTGCAGTTCGCCTTTTTCTACAATAAAATTACGCAGCAAATCCATGAACTGCAATTGGCGGCTGCTTAAGTAACTGTGCTTGGCAATAAAATCATCAAAGGCTTTTGAAACGATTTCCGGAAAAGATGCCAATATTTCAATGCCTAAAATATGTTTGATAAATTGTACAAACTGAGCTTTGCGATGATTGTACACCCTGCGCAGCAAGTCTATCGTGATATGCGGATGTTCGTTGTGTAATTCTTCTGCTAACTGTTCGGCTTCTGTTGCGGTGATTTCTTTACCTTCTTTTAGCTTTTGCAAAAGCGGATTACTCAGCACCAGTTCATTTACTTTTTGCTCCAGCAATTCTCTATACTTCGCAATGCTCAATGCTTCGTGTTGCGGACCAAACTCTACATATTCTCTTTCGATCACCAAATCTTTAAAATTAAACTTAGCTGGGCCAAGCGGAACGATGGCTTCCCGAAAGCGCATTAAAGGCGCAATCTTTACAATTAACTGGTCAAATGTATCTTCGGTAACTGTTGACCAAAAATGATTGGTTTGGCTTTGCCTGATCAGTGCTTCTTCTTTGGCAATGAT
>JBGSMI010000191.1:0-9344 GCA_041740215.1 Ferruginibacter sp. | reverse complement strand
TGTTTCCAAAACCTGGTAATGAAGCATTGCCAATGAACAGGCGGGCATTAAATAAAGTGTGTTCAAGATTACAAAGAAAAAATCCATCCATAGGTCACCTTCATCCCCATGCGTTGCGCCACACATTTGCAACAAAAATGCTCAGCACAGGCACGCCGCTCCATGATGTTTCAAAATTAATGGGCCACAACAATTACAACACCACTTTAATTTATAACCATACACCCATTGAATTATTACGTCAACACATTGATGATGCTACCGGTGAAAAACTAACATGGTACCAGAAAGCAATAAGATATTTCTTCCCAAAAAAACAAACCTCCATAATCAATTTTACACCAAACCCACAGAACTTTTTAGTAGGCAGAGAAACCGAAATAATAAAGGTTGTAGAAGCTATCAATAAAAACATCAACATCATTATTACCGGAAAAATCGGAGTTGGCAAAACACATATCCTAAAACAAATTGAACTGCCTGAAAAGAAGATCTTGAAAATTGATGAGTTCACTAATTTGAAACTGACGTTTGTAAATATGCTGTTGTATTTATTCGACAATGACAAAGAGCATATTAAAGACATGTTGTTTGCAGGTTTCGATAAAACACAGATCACCCAAAAGCTGCAGAAAGATTCAGTCTATAATTTAATAGAAGAGATAAAAAAAGTAACCAGCCCCAACGAATATATTTTAATGATTGAAAGTGTCGATGGCATCACAGCAAAGGGAATGAAGTGTATTGAACTATTGAAAGATCATTTTACAATCGTTACCACTGCCCGGGAAGTATCCATCAACAAAACATCATTCCTCTGGAATTTCGAAATCATAGACCTGCAGCCACTTCCCAGGCATGAAGCATTACAACTCATTTACCGCCTCAGTTATGATATTGAAATTGAAAATATGGAAGTGTTTAGAAATCACATTTATGAGCAATCAGCAGGAAACCCAAGAGTAATATTTGAACTATGCGACCGGTACAGAAAAGAAATGTTTGTATCAAATGATCTGGTTAGAAGCGTTCGCCACATTGGCGGAATCCCGGAAATAGACATGAGTTTCATAATAGTATTTATCCTGGCAGGCGTGGCAGTGATGCGGTATACATCCCGTGAAGTAGGTGGCGCATCTTACAGATTTATTGGAGGCATCGCACTGGTGTTATTAATGATGTCAAGATATTTTTTAGCAAGACTGAAAAGAAAAACGCTGTAAACAGTGAAGCATCCAGCCAAACACTTTTTAAATATTTACTCACCAAAAAAATTAGCAATCATGAACAAGGTAACCATCTTCTCAGGACCGCAAAACTCAGGCAAAACAACACAGGCCCTTGAACTAACTAAACAAAAAAATTCCGTCTGGCTATTCAAAGATTACCATCATGGGCGCCACCAAAAACACATTAGTCAGGACACAGAAATTGTTGTGTTTGATGAAATACAACCATTTGATATTGGTTATATCGCAGCGTTTGCCGCCAAAGAATTCATAACATTCCGGCCACACAATGCTACCTCAGTTATTACAATGCCACGCCCTGAAATCCTTATCTGTACCAATTTAGATGCAAACAAATCGTAAAATTAATAGACAAAAAGGTAGAAGTCGACATAATAAATTTTTAATTTTTAAAACCAAATTACCATGTCAACACAAATCACATTGGAGCAATTTGCCAGCTTAGTTAGGGAAATGAGATTGGCACAGGATGAATTTTTCAGGTGTAAAATGAAACCCCAGCTAACTAAGGCAAAAGCACTGGAATACCGGGTTGATAAAATCGCCAGGGCTATTCCCCGGCCACCTGCAGGCGAGGAACTAAAACAGGAAGTTTACACTTTAAAACTTTTCAAATGAGCGGGGTCAATCACGTTGCCGGCGGCGTAGTATTCACCGGCATTTATTTAAGCATGGCGGATGTGAATATTTTTTCATCTGCATCCTTTTTATTTTTTACTGCCTTTTTTTCTTTACTGCCAGATATCGATCACACCAGCAGCATACTCGGAAAACCGTTCTATCCAATATCGAGATACCTGGATTTAAAATTCGGGCACCGCACCATTACGCATTCTTTAATTTGTTACGTAGCCCTAATCGTAATTGTAAAAATATTCGAACTGATCATTACCGGTGGAAATGCAATAACAAACATTTTTATCTGGGCGTATGCTTCGCATCTTATTTTAGATATGCTTACGATAAAAGGTATTCCGTTACTGTATCCATTTAAAAAAAATCCTTGTGTTATTCCAGGCAATCCAAAGTATCGTTTTCATGCAAGTGATTTTAAAACAGAAGCAATGATGTTTGGATTTTTCATACTTCTTGCCTTCTCTTTACAAGATCTGTTTGCCAACGGTTTTTGGAACACCTATAACCGGAAATGGAATTCGTTAAAAGCTTTGCACACTGAGAAAATTATTTACGACAAGGTGATCAATGTAAATTATGATTACGAAGAGAAAGGAATAAGTTATACTGGCACCGGCGCTTTGATAAATGCCAATTTAGAGAAAGCGTTGTTGTTTGATAAAGGCTTTATTTTAATTCAATCTGATAATAAAATCAATAAGCTTACACCGGTAAGAACGCTAACCAAAATAGCCTTCCATGAAATATACTTTTCAGAAATTACCCTGGATAGTTTAATGCAGATAATTAAAGACAAACCCATCACACAACTTTCAATCCGTTCAAATCTGCCAATAGAATTTGCAAAAGATAACCGGCCGCAAAGCAGTCTTAGTGTAGATTTACAAAACGTTTACAATCCAATATTAAAAGGCAATTCAGTAGATAGCGTTGATATCAATATCCAAAAAGATATCCTGGTTGCAGAAGAGCAAATGAATATTCTACAATCGAAAATTGCAGAACAACTGCAGGTGGAGAAAATGTTTCAAACACAAAAAAGGGAGTCCCAGCGAAATTATGATTCCATTCACCAATCATTACAAAGCATAGACTTAGCTACAAAAGAGAAAGCCATAAATGACCTGCAGTCTGCAAAAAGTCACCTGGCTCAATTTCAAAACCACACCTATAATCCCACTAACACATTAAAGATAGCTCAGGAGAAACTGAACTTTTTAAAATCGAAAGAACACATTTACAAACAACAAACCGTTTCCGGGTTCATGGAATTTTTTACAATCAAATAATTAAACATTCCCCAAATGAAAAAATTAATCACCTTACTATTATTATTCAGTTGCACCAAAGAAAAACAACAAATGTCTGATGAAGTTTTATTAACCGTTACCAGTGAGTGCAACTGTTCTGTGAAACTCTTTCAAATGGATGGCAGCCAATATTTATCAACCAAATACGATTGCCAGTACATCCATATTTTACCCCTCCAGGTAGCAAGCGGTACCTATACAATCAAAGTAGAAACGCCGCAGGGAAAGCAAATAAACCAGCCGTTCACCAAAGGCAATTACAGCCAAAATCTAAACATTGAATTTTGAAAAAGCTATTTTTTATGACAACAGTAAAGAGCCTAAAAGTATTTAAATACCAGGTAACCATGCTTGCAAAGCAAAAAGACGCCAGTTTATTTCATTGCTATATCCATGGCGATATTTTTAGAATTGCCACCGCAAAAAAAGTAATGGATTTTGATTTCAACGATTTTAAAAGCGAAGAAAAAATTGTTCATTTTATGCTCATCGCCATCGGTGTTTTAAAGAAACATTTGAATCAACAGATATTGCTTTTTGATGATCCTGTAGCAAGAAAAATTGGTCGATAAAATGATAACTGGTGGTCAACCTATTCCAGGACGAGACAATAAAATGACCATTGCTCCAATGTCCAGCCAGCCTTGCAGCAAACCAAATGTTGGCTGTCAGGGCTTATTAAGTTATGGCAATTTTGCCCAATTGTTATACTCTCTAAATTCATGAAAACAATAATCACAAACGTCCCATGCGACAAGATTCTTAGGTTCTAATTCTTTTTTCTGTTCTTTAACTAGATAGTCATCAATTCTTCTGTGCATAATAGTCACAAGCTCCGAGGAGATTACAATAATATTTTTGTAAGGGTCGCAAGTATTATGAAAAATATAGTAGTCCGCATAATCATAATCTGATTTATTTTCATTGTTTTTGTGTGTCTGCCAAAACATGGCCATTGGTAATTGCCACCGTCCAATCAATCCATGTGATTCTTCGTAGTCTGTATGATGATGGGAATTTTTCATTAAAGTACTTGTTGATTTAACGTCAATGAAATGTGCTTTTTTATTGTCGTCAATAAGAATGAGATCAACAGATTTTGCATTACCCAACGTAATGAAACAATTTTTGTTTTGTAATAAAATCTGGGAACATATGAAATATTCTCCTGCGATTCCTGTTAAGGCTTTTTTGTTATGCATGTAAGTTGCTTTTTAAATGATACCTGATGAAATGATTATCAATAGCGGAATAGGAATAATGCCTGTGACATTAAATAATGGCGTGCTTCCTGTAAGATTTCCTTGCCGCATACATTTGCCATCCCAATTAAATAAAGGAGTACTTCCTGTTAAGTTTCCTTGCCTTATATTTTTACCATCGAAATTATATAATGAAGAACTTCCTGTTGAGTTACCTTGTCTCAAATTTTTGCCATCCCAATTAAATAAAGGAGTACTCCCTGTTAGGTTTCCTTGTCTTACATTTTTACCATCATAATTGTACATTGGAGTACTACCAGTTAAGTTTCCTTGCCTCATACATTTACCGTCCCAATTAAACAGGGGGGTACTTCCAGTTGAAATACCTTCTCGGATTGTTGCGTTCATAACAGCTTTGTTTATTTTAGTTGAATGAGAAAACGGAATTTTGTTTAGCCTTGCAGCCAACACATAAATATATGATATTAGACATTACTACCTAAAAAAATCCGTGTTTGTAAATCAAGTGATTAAAGCTCTAACTTTTGCGTTACCGTTAGCACAATCCACCATTTTATATTTCTAAAAGAATTCAAAAAAAAATCACCAGTAAAAAAACAAATCGCTTAACCCACCACGTAAGAAAAGCAAATTTCATTCACTCACTTCCTTCCGCTCCATTCCGCTGTATTTCGCTACGCTGCATACAACTCCGTTGCACTTCACTCAGCTCGCTCATTTCAACTCGCTTTTCGGGCAAACGTATAAAACTCACTAGGCACACAGCAGTATTTCGCTTCATCACTTCATACCCCTGTTGGCTAAACTTGCTGGCTAGTACCTCATCAAATGGCAATGATAGTAACGAAACATTCTAATGAAACCGGTATTGCTTTTTAATGATCCGGAGGAAGAAAAATTGATCGATAAAATGGTGACCTGTGGTCAACGTATTTAAGGACGAAACAGTCCAGTCACACATGCTGCAAAACTTTTGATGTTGGCCGTTTTACTTGTCAGCAAGCAGTTTTTCAAAAAGTTTAGACCAAATATTTTCTGTCTCTTCTGCAACCTTGTCAAACTCTTTGTCAAATCTATTTTGTAAGCTTCTTGAAAGTTCTACTTTCCAACCGTCTTTAAGGACTATACTATTTTTCATTGCCCAACTTTCTATTTGATTAACAATTGGTAAATCTTTCTGATAGTAATCGTCAAAATACTGTTCTGCTCTAAACATTCTGTCAATAAGTTGAATAATACTTTTTGACGGAATTAAATCTTCAATCTCATATTCTCCTTCCCGTAAAAATTGTGCAACTTCAAGCACTTTGTTTTTTTCGTCTCTATATTTTCCATTTATCAATTGTTTGAAGTAATCTTTTCCTGCTTTATCAGAGTCAAGTAATACAAAAGGTAGTTTATTCTCTCTTGATGAAACAAGTTTTGAAACTGGTCCCATTCCTCTTACACCACCTGTTGGAATAAACACTATTTCTTTTGAGTACTGAAGTTTGCCTTTACCTGTCAAATATCTTTTAATCAGACTTAAATAAACTTGATCGCTAACCCCCTCTACCAAAACTGGTAAGCAGCCTAACAAAAGTGTATCTGAAACTGTCAGCCCTAATGCAGCATGGATTGGATATATAGACTTTTCTGCGTCTGTTTCGTTGTATCGCAGATTTGAAGATACTTTTGTTCTACCTGTTATACTGTCAACATAAACAGCCTTTACATTAGCAAGGTTGTCCATATCGACTAAAAAAGGTGAATGAGAAGTATATAAAAGCTGATTGTCCTCAGAGAGTTTTTTGAAAAATTTTGCTAAATCGTATTGAGCAATTGGATGTAATGACAATCCTGGCTCATCAAGTAATAAAACAGTATTTGAATGTCCTTCTTTTGTTTCAACAAGAAATACTAAAAAGAAACTAAAAAACCATTGTAAGCCTCTGCTTCTACCTTCTAATTCAATAGGCTCTGGTCGTAGTGTATCAGATACATTTATTCTAAAATGATTTCCATCAGCTTCAAAGTCGAATAAATAATTCCCTTGTAACCACCATTTTCTAAAGCTTTGCGTTAATTGGGTTGCGGCAGAACGAAGTAATATACCTCTTTCTCTTTTCTTATCTGCCCATTCCGTAATTTCTTCTTCCGTTAATTCTTGTTCAACCGAACTAACCTCCCTATTATAAGCGTCGAAAGTCTTTATTATTATTTTTCGGTCATTACCTAATTCAAAGATTTCGGTAGGCGAAAGTGTAACGTATTTAAAAAGCACATCAAGGGTTCTAGCTTTTGCTCTTGCTGATTCAGAAAGGTCTTCTCTTTTAAAATCTTCAATTACTCTTGGTAAAAAGATTTCACTATCTAAATTCCCGTAGTCTGAATAATAGACAAATTTGGGTATTACAGTTAAAACCTTTTGACGAATTTCCTTTGATGGTTCGATTTCTTTGCCGTCAAATGCGTTTATAAAGAATTCAAGTTTTGAAATGAAATTAGTGTTGAAAAATTCTGGTAAGTTCTTTTTTTTGCCAAACTGGCTCTCAATTAAGTTGTTTGTTTTTGTTATTAACTTTCCAATTTCTACTTTGGTTACATTTTCTTTTTGAGTTTCCAATTTTAATTCCTCAAAGTAATTAGAAATAGTAGCTTTTAGTTCATCAGTTTCTTTGATGAAATTATCGTTATTTTCTAATTCAACTTTGAATTTATTAATTAATGAAATTATCCTAAGCGAAGGGAAACTTTCAATTTTAGAATAAGGGAATGTTATGTAATAATTACCGCTATACATTCTCCTTACGAACACTCTTTTTACCTGCTCAATATCACATTTTAAAGCGGCAGAAATTTCATTTTGTATTGTATCTTCTAATATAAAGTCAGCCGAAATAAAAACATCAGTGGCATGTTTGCCTGCTTTATAGTTACTGTACAGATGTCTTGGAAAATCGTCAAGAGGCACTATTGGTTCTTTGTTTGCAGGATTTAATTTCCAAAGAGCAATTAATAAATTAGTCTTACCTGCTTCGTTTGTGCCAACTAAGCAAGAATTGTCTGCAACGTCAATCCAATCACTTTCTTCTATTGAACGAAAATTGTGAACTTTAAATCTTTCTAATTTTGTAGTCATATGTTTGAATTATTAAGGGTCTGTCCAAAAATTTCCACTAATACGTAAATATATGATATTAGATATTACTGCCTAAAAAAAACTTGTTTGTAAAGCACGTGCTTAACGTCCTATGTGTTGGTTACCTTTAGCACAATCAATTCTTCTACATTTTTAAAAAAATCTAAAAAAATTCACCAGGAAAAAACAAAACGATCCAGTTCCTTCGGAAAAAAGCAAATTTCATTCACTCACTTCCTTCCGCTCCATTACGCTGTATTCCGCTTCGCTGCATACAACTCCATTGCGCTTCACTCAGCTCGTTCATTTCAATTCGCTTTTCCGGCAAGCTTATAAAACTCACCACACAAACAGCAGTATTTCGCTCAATCACTTCCACTACGTTCACCACTTCATTCGTTCACTCCGTGTCGTTCTTTCGCTTCATACACCTGTTGGCTAAGCTTCCTGGCTCGTAGGTTAACAAGTGGCACTTGTGTTAAAGAAACATCGAAAAAAACCGATATTGCTTTTTGATGATCCGGAAGGAAGAAGAATTGGTTGATAAAATCGTGACCGTGGTAAACCTATATCAGGACGAGACAACATCCTATTGATGTTTCAATGCCCTGACTACAACCTTTTGGCTTTTGGCTAGCTTTCTATGCTGCAGGTTCTGCATCGTCATAGTTGCTCTTAAATATTTCAACTTCACTATTGTCAATTACAACATCAATGTCCGCAATTACAGCCTCATCGATTATTGCAGTGTTTTCAATTAACGTTTTTAAATTATTTTCAATCCAGTCAGAATTCCAGATTTGAATTGTCGAGTCATTAACTTTTCTACAAAGGTTTTGTGCATAAACTCTTTGTCTGTCAAGTTTGATAGTTAATCGCTGTAACCATATTTTGATATGACCTGTATTTGGTATTTTGTCAAACCTTTGAGATATGAGGTTTAAAAGTTCATCTCGTTTGTTAGCGTCAATAAGAAGAGATAATAACTTACTAAGTATAGCCGAAGCTATCGGATATGTCCTTGGGTTCTTGTACATAATATCAACAAGTATACTTGTCAACATGGTTATATTTTGATTTGTCTCAGTGATTGGTTTTATTCTTTTATAAAACTTATTTAGTGCTTTGGAAAGACTACCTGAATTTGGATATTCTTCTGAAAGTTTATGTATTAAAAATAAATGTTCTTGAATGCTTTTTGCCCCTTTCTTTGCAGACATCCAATAAAGTTTGTCGGATTTCAGCGAACTTTTTACAACATTGTTTGAAACTATTGTTTTTTGTGCACTCAGCCGCATTCCCAACTCAATAAGAATTTCGGTAAGCAGTTTTGTTATATGTTCCGCAGTTTGGGGGTTGTTAGAAAATATTCTATAATCATCACGATATCGAATGATTTCATAATCTTGAATATTCTCTTGTTGAATTTTTGTAGAAAGTTCTAAGTCTGCAAATCCTAGAACCATTTCTGCAATAAAATCCATTAAAACACTTCCTTGCGGTATTCCGTTTGTTTGTCCATAGGACATATCCTGTAAGTGTTTGTCAATCGCATTTCCAACCAAAGTTAAATCCCTTCTATTCGCTTTTGCAATAGGCTTAGTGTGAATAGCCCAAGGAACGGAGTGAGTATAAATTGAACCATAACAGTCTGAAATATCAGTATGAAGGACATACTCATATTTTAGTGCTAACTCTATTGATTGTTGCTCAATTGCCTGCCACCATTGAGTAACTGAAGTTGCTCTGTCTGATTGAGTAGTGTCTGAATGTAATGGAATACTATAACACCTAATATTAGGGT
>JBGSMI010000173.1:0-75392 GCA_041740215.1 Ferruginibacter sp. | reverse complement strand
TAATCCAAGTTTGGTATTGTTACCAACAAAAAATCCATTCAATTCTTTCTTGGAAATATCTTCTTTACTATGAACACAAATTGGCGATACATCATTTAAATACAATACAAACTGTTTCCATTTAGGCTGATCAAGGTAAAGATCCCTGCGGATATTCTCCATTGTTTTTTTATCACCCGTTTGTCCAACAATCATTCTGGCAGGATCTCCAAAACCCTGGAACATAATGAACACCAGTACTACCACGCCCAGCAGCACCAGTAAGGAATAGCCTGATTTTTTTAGTAAGTGGGACAATGTTTTTTTTTAGTTTAGATTTTATTTTTGAGAATGGTAATGGTGAATTGTCAATGTATAGCCAACGGGTAGTTAAAACGTTTTGCAAATGCACTTTTAGCAGTTCCTGCTTTTTCTGAGAAAATAGACTAATAAATCGAAGTAATTAGTCGTAAATATGAACGAGCTTAAGGTTCCACCTTTCAAGAACATGAAATCTAAATCGCTTAATACTTTTTAAAATATATTCAGTGCCAACATATCCCCATTTACCATAAACATCATTTTCATAATCGCAGAAGGAATGGTTGCTTGTATCTAATAATACCATTGAATAAATTGGATTTAAATAAGTATACCTTTGAACCAATGCAAGTTTTAATTTGTCGTTTTTAACTTCCTTAATTAGATAGTTTCCTAATACAAATAAAAAATGTTTGGAGAAAACTTTATGCTTCCTTTTCTTTTTTAATATTTCATACAATAAATCAGGATTTTGAAAAACGGTACTATCTACAACTTTCGCCAACTCACCAGACAGTCTTTCATTATATACCTGAAAAGGAATAGTTGTATCTGCATCCTTTGAAGGATACCATAATTTTTCAACTTCATCTCCATCAGGAAAAAATTTCTGTGCAGAAAAATCAGCGATTAACGTTAGATCATTCAATAACAAATGATTTGAAAAAATACCATTTGGCATAACCAGAAATTTACCCTTTGATACGTCATAAACCCTAGCCCTGTTAAATTCAATATTCAATAATGGGCTATCAATGTCTATTTTCTTTTTATATTTTATTGCTTCATCAAATGTTAAAACTTCATATTTAGCCATTGAAATTTATTTAATATTCCTACTTAGTTTGGTTACGTTCGATTTGATCTGGCATGACCGCTAACAATACCCTTCCTCAACATTAGTCTTCATTTTCTGATATACTCGAAAGATCCTTAATCTTCCATCCTTATTTGATCGCCTTCCCAATATCTGCCCAGCTATACTTCGCCATTACTACCGGCCCCTTCATCACAAACAAAGTTGGATTGGCCCTTGCTGCCGTTTTTATTGCTGTTGCATCGCAGGTTAAAACCGGTAAGTTGTAAGTGTTGCGCAGATTAAAAAATGTATTCACTTTTTCCTTTTCGGATGTAATGACATATATCTGACGGTTTTGCTGTTTGGCCTTTATTGAAAGCTCACTGAATGCGGCAGACCAACCGCTGACACCTTCATTCATATTTTGTAAGAAGAATAAATAATATTCGCCGGGTTGTCCCAGAATCTCTTCTGTCATATTAACACCGGCAGAATCAGTTAATGAAAAATCATTGATAGCCGGAATATTATTCTCTCCCTTGGTTACCAAGTTTTGTTTTCTGTCTACAAATTTCCAACTACTGTCCGGCAAATTGGTAGTAGTATAATCTTTCTTTACTCCGTCCTTTTCATATACAAAAACATATTCGTACACATCCTGGATGGCACCGGCAGGCATTTTTCTTAACTCAAGTAAATCATTGCCCTTTTTATAAGGAAGACAGTCTTTTAAGGGTAAATGCTTGAGCACATAAAATTGTAAAAAAGTGGCGCCAAATAAACTAACCAATACAATCAATCCACCCAGCATTCCTTTAAACAGTGGCTGGATATGTTTTCGATAAATGATCAATAATACTATAAGTAACGTAAGAATGATATCTTTTGTAAACGTCTGTATTGGTGTTAATGGAATACAATCTCCAAAACAACCGCAGGCCTTTATCTTACCAGAGAATAACACAAAGCTTGTTAGGAATGTGAAGAATAAAGTGAGTAAAAATAACAAAGTAAGCACGAGGTTTTTTCTCCATCCAATCAGCAAGGCCACCCCCAATACAATTTCCAGGGCAATCATCATGATAGAAAAAAGCAAGGACTGTCCATGAAAATAATTCATCATTGCGGGGAAATATCCATCAGACGCCCATACCTCAAAAAACTCTTGCATTTTATATCCCAACCCCAATGGATCAATTGCTTTTACCAGACCGGAAAATATAAATAAGCCTCCCACTAATAACCGGGCAATATTTACTACTATTTTCATAATTTATAAATAAGATATGAATAATGTTTCGATACTTGTTGATGGATCACTGATAATTATTTTGATATGGTTTGATTTAAATCAACCATCATACAATCAATCTTTAATCAATAGCAAATCACTTGCTAAGATCCATGCACTTTTTCATCTATCAGTATCAATCCAAAAACTGCGTAATTGATAATATCGTAATAATTGGCATCAATCCCTTCACTAATAATTGTTTGCCCTTGGTTTTTTAAAATTTGTTTAATTCGAAGAAGTTTTGCCAAAATCAGGTCCGCAAAACTTTCCTGACTCATTTGCCGCCATGCTTCGCCATAATCATGGTTTTTGTCTTCCATTAATTTTTTGGCAATGTTTACTTTCTCATTGTATAGGCTTTCTACTTTTTCAACGGCCAACTCTTCTGTTTTATCTGACAGAAGGTCTAATTGTATCAACCCAATGATACCATAATTTAATATGCCTTTAAATTCACTGACGATATCATCCCCTATCCGTTGTTCTCCTTTTTCCTGGATAGTGCGTATACGTTTAGCCTTTATGTAAATCTGGTCTACAACAGAGATGGTTCTGTAAACACGCCATGATGTACCGTAGTCCTTGGTTTTATTTAAAAAAATATTCCTGCAGCTTTGGATCGCTTTATCGTATTGTTGATCTGTGTTCATTGTTTGTTATAAGTGTATAATTTTGTGGCTCCCAAAAATACCGTTTCTTACTGATGTACACACTTAACTGCAAAGGAAAATTATTGGCGATTGATCAACCCATTGTTATGGGTATCATCAATGCTACGCCGGATTCATTTTTTAAAGTTCATTCAGCACCAGATTTGGATGGAATTATTTCGCTGGCCGGTAAAATGATTGATGGTGGCGCTACTATTTTAGATATCGGTGGGCAAAGTACCCGTCCAGGGAGTGAACGAATACCCGCAGCTCAGGAAATAGAAAGAGTGCTGCCGGTGATTGAAGCAATTCAATTAAAGTATTCCGATACCATTATCTCAATCGACACCTACCATAGCCGGGTAGCTGAAATGGCTGTAAAAGCCGGTGCTTCGATTGTAAACGACGTGAGTGGCGGCGAAATGGACAACGAAATGATTGGCATGGTTGCTTCGCTACGTGTGCCCTATATCTGCATGCACATGAAAGGATCTCCCGAAACGATGCAGAAAGATATCCATTACACAAATGTTTTGAGCGAGGTATTGGACTATTTTATTCTTAAAATTGCGGAATGTAAAGCTGCTGGTATCAACGATATAATTGTAGATCCGGGATTTGGATTTGGAAAAAAAATTACACATAACTTTCAACTGCTGAAACATTTAGAAATTTTTAAAATATTGGAAAAGCCTCTATTGGTAGGGGTTTCCAGAAAAAGTACCATCTATAAAACCCTCGGTATTTCTGCAGATGAGGCATTGAACGGCACCACTGTTTTAAATACGATCGCATTGTTAAATGGCGCTGCGATATTAAGAGTCCATGATGTAAAGGAAGCAAGCGAGGCAATTGAATTGATACGGAGTTTAAATGCTGCGCAGGTTTAGATTGTTAGCGACATTCTGGATAAAATAAATAAATGTCTCTACTCGATCGTGTAATTTAACAAGAAAGAAAGCCTTGTGAACATATTTCTGACTCACCCGGTATAAAACATTTAATTTAATGGCAGACAATTTTTCATTCAATTATCCGGTATTTAAATTGAATCTCATGTTGAAAAATTCTTAAAAGCAATACCTGTTGCTAAAATAACCCATCAAAATAACTATGTTTATTCTGAAGAAATTTAAATATAAAAAAAGCACCACTATTGTGGTGCCTTTAATTTCTAAGTGAATGATCAACAGTTGCTAATATCTGCTCAGCAATCAACCCACTTTATTGCTATTTTTTTATTGAAGTGTCAGCATTCATTGTATTTGTCGAATCAACTACCGGAGTTTGAGCAGTATCTGACAGGGATTTGATAGCCGCAAGCGAATCTGCTGTTGCAGCAGCCCTTACTGAATCAGCCGTAGCATCAGCGCCTTCGGTAGTATCGTTGCAAGATGTGATAACAGCAGCAATAGCAAATATTGCAAATAATTTTTTCATGATTAGATTTTTAATTGTTGTAATTTTTATGCAATACTACTACCTTTTTATTAAAAAGAGCAATAAAGCCTTGAGAAAAATACGTCCTAAAATAACAATTGACTTGTCAAATTATTAAGCACTATTTTTTTCTAAAAAACACCCTAACCGGAACACCGGTAAGTTTAAATTTAGCCCTTAGCTGATTCTCCAGATAATTCTTATATGGTGTCTTTACATCATCTGGATAATTACAGAAAAATGCAAATGATGGCACTACCACTGGTAATTGTGTAACATATTTAATTTTCACCTGGTTTCCTCTAACAACCGGTGGATGGTAGGCTTCCACCGCCTTCAACATAATGTCATTTAATTTTGAGGTAGGTATTTTTTGTTTGCGATTATCGTAAACTTCCAAAGCCAATTCCATCGCTTTAAAAATCCTTGTTTTTTCCAGTGCAGAAATAAAGATGATTGGCAGATCTGTGAATGGAGCAAATCGCTTTTTCAATTCAATCTCATAATCACGGGCTGTATTGGTTTCTTTAGGCATTACATCCCACTTATTTACCAGCACTACAATACCTTTTCCCTTCTTTACTGCCATAGCGAAAATAGAAAGATCCTGTGCTGCAATTCCTTTTTCTGCGTCTAATAATAGCATACAAACATCTGCTTCATCCACCGCTTTAATGGCACGGATTACTGAATAAAATTCAAGATCCTCGTTCACCTTTGCCTTGCGACGAATACCTGCAGTGTCAATTAAAATAAATTCTTTGTTGAAAAGATTGTAGTGCGTGTGAATTGTATCTCTGGTAGTGCCGGCAATATCGCTTACGATTGTGCGCTCCTGCCCTGTTAACGCATTCAGTAAAGAAGATTTACCAACGTTAGGCTGTCCAATGATGGCAAACTTTGGTAACTGGTCGTCGTCCGTTTCTTCCGTTTTGTCTATAATTAAATGCGTAATATCATCTAACAAATCGCCGGTTCCAGTTCCACTAATAGAGGATAAGAAATGTATTTTTTCAAAACCAAGGCTATAAAATTCGGATGCTTCCAGCAATCGGTCATGGTTATCTACTTTATTTACAACCAGAAAAACAGGTTTGGAAGTTTTGCGCAATAACTGTGTCATTGATTCATCCAGATCAGTAATTCCCGTTGCAACATCCACCATAAATACTATAGCGTCTGCTTCTTCCAACGCTATTAAAACCTGTTTGCGTATTTCTTTCTCGAATATATCCTCACTTTTGGGAACAAACCCACCAGTGTCTACCACATTGAAAAATTTACCGTTCCATTCCGCAACCCCATACTGCCGGTCACGGGTAACGCCACTTACGTCATCCACAATGGCTTTCCTTTGCTCCAACATTCTATTAAAAAATGTGCTTTTGCCAACATTTGGCCTTCCGACTATTGCTACTGTAAAACTCATCTTGATTGATAATTGATAATTGATAATTAAATAGTAATTGATTAAACCACCAATTGTACTATTTTATTGATTGTGACCTGTTGGTTATTTATTAATACCCATATTCTTTCAACTGCATTTCATTGTCTCTCCATTTTGGTCTTACTTTTACAAACAACTCCAGAAAAACTTTGCTGCCCAGAAATTCTTCAATGTCTTTTCTGGCAAGTGTTCCCAGTTGTTTAATCATTTTACCACCTTCCCCAAGTATTATTCCCTTTTGTGTTTCCCTTTGCACAATAATATCCGCTCCTATTTTTATTAAGGTTGTTTTTTCTTTAAACTCCTGCACTAATACAGTCGCATGATATGGGATCTCTTCCCCGTATAATAAAAAAATCTTTTCCCGAATTATTTCACTTACAAAAAACTTGGTTGGCAAGTCACTGATATCATCTCCTTCATAAAAGGCCGGTCCTTCAGGAAGCAAATTAAGAATAGCAGCCAGTAATTCATTAATTCCCTTTTTCTTTAGCGCAGATATTACAATTACCTCCTTGCAATATTTTTGGGTCTTGAAAAAATCAGTAGATTTTTTAATATCGTCCTCGGTCACTGCATCAACCTTATTCAAAATGACGAGTGCAGGTGCCTTTAAATTTAAGCATGTAAATATTTCATTGCTCTCTTCAGGATTTTCACGGGCATCGGTAATCAGGAGTGCGACATCAGCATCTTCCAAACTCCCTTTTACAGCTTGCATCATTTTTTCATGCAGTTTGTATTTAGGTTCAATGATGCCGGGTGTATCAGAAAAAACAATTTGATAATCAGGGTCAGTTAAGATCGCCTTGATGCGATGACGGGTTGTTTGTACCTTATGAGATACAATTGCGAGCTTCTCTCCCATTAGTGCATTGAGTAGTGTACTCTTACCTGCATTGGGTTTCCCAAATATATTTACGAATCCAGATTTCATGTATGTTGTTGTAAAAAAGCAAGGCTGGGTAAGACTTTGACTACCGCATACGCTTATTAAGAATGGAGGAGGTGATCAAATTCATTAGCTTAACCTGCTAAGAATAAAAAAGGCTCCGAGGAGCCATAAGTTAGTTGCGAAGAGAGGGATCGAACCTCTGACCTTCGGGTTATGAGCCCGACGAGCTACCGCTGCTCTACTTCGCGTTGCAAAACTAGTGCTTTTCATTATTGCGGCCAAATATTATATATTCGTTTATCAAAATAAATTTTTATGAAGCATTTTTTTAACCGCCTTTTCGTGCTATTTTTCATTTGTATAATGGTAGGTGGTTGCAATAAAAAAATCAAACAACAGGAAGATACAATTTACAGTAGGCATCTTCAGGCACATGTCAAGCTTACCATCTTTAGCACGCCATTACCAAATGAAAAAAGCGAACTGAATTTATTGCTGTTGAATGATGGACAGGATGGAGAAAAAATGGATCTAAAAAATATCTTGGACAGCCTGTATAATGAAAAATCAATTAAGCCTTTAATTGTTGTTGCTATTCATGCCGATAACCGTTTGCAGGACTATGGAGTGAGTGGTTTGCCCAATTCTAAAAATAACGGAAGCAAGGCAGATAAGTATGCTGCTTTTATTTCCAACGAATTATATGCTTTCATAAAAAAGAAAGCGGGTGTAAGAAAATTCAAGACTGTGGCAATAGCAGGTTGCTCACAGGGTGGCTTATCCGCTTTTGATATAGCATGGGATAACGCAGATAAGTTTGATAAAGTGGGTGTTTTCTCTGGTTCCTTTTGGTGGAGAGATAAGGAAGCCTCCGATAAACACTACTCTGATGAAGAGAATCGTATCATGCTGAGTAAAATTCGTTCATCAAGAAAAAGACCGAAGCTACAATATTGGTTTTACGCAGGTGCTGCTGAAGAAAATGCAGACAGGGATAAAGATGGAATAATTGATGTGGTGGATGATACAAGGGATCTCATTGAAATCATTAAAAACAAAAAAGTTTGTCCTCCATCTGATATCGTTTATAGAGAATCAGCAGAGGGCAAACATGAATTTGCTTATTGGCAAAGAGTTTTTCCCGAGTTTTTGATTTGGGCTTTTAAATAATTTTTTAACGCTAAAAACAGAAAGTCAATTTGGTTAGAAAGTCGTTAAACTTGTCCGCTTAAGTTATAGATTCTGGAGATAGACTATTCTTTATTTACAATAGAACTGGCCCCGCTGCTATTCATTTTTTTAACTATGGCTTGGCCCTTGTAATAGATATCGCTGGCGCCACTTGCTGTGGCGTTCAACTCTTTATTGACGGTGATATTAATATCGGAGGCACCAGAGGCTTTTGCAGTGCAAACATCGGCTACCAATTCATAACCTTTTACATCACTGGCACCGCTTGACTGAATATAAACAGCAGCCGCAAAGCCCTGCATCTTTACGTCGGAAGCGCCACTTAATTCCATTGAAAGATCATCAACTTTTATGGTACCTTTAAAACTACTGGCACCATTTAAATCCAATTTTAAGGAAGGCATTTGAATCGTTCCTGCAACCTGAACATCACATGCACCGGAAGCAACCAACTTTTCTAATTGTTTAAAGGACACATATACTTTCAACTTTTTATTTCCTGAATTCCAGGTTCTTCCACCCTCAAAAAATATCCGTAAAGTATTATTCTCTACAATAGTTTTTATATTCCGGGTGTATTCCTCTGAGGATGCACTTACAGCTACAGCTTCTTGATCATACTGAGAAAGATACAAATCAATTCCACCAGACACCTTAATATTATTAAAACTGCCAGAAAGCTTTCTTACTTCCGCATTGGCATCGTTCACAAATGTTTTCTGAGCAAAAGCCCCGATAAAAAAGACGAATGACACAATAGATAACAAACACTTTTTCATACTAATCGTTTTTATATAAATAAAACTATCCCTTTTTTACAACACCACCGCTGCTAACATTCATATCCTTAACTACCCCTGTGCCTTTGTAACGAATTCCGCCGCCACTGCTTGCTTTTACACTAAGTTCTTTATTTACGTTGATCCGAACGCCACCACCGCTGGTTGCTTTTGCTTCGCAAAAATCGGTCAACAGTTCATAACCTTTGAAAATTGCCCCGCTGCTAGCTTCCAGCGTTGCTTTTTCCGCTTTACCAGTTATTTCAATTTCTGCACCGCTATTTACAGCAGCAATCAATTCATTGATTTCAACCTCGCCTCTAAAGCTTGATCCACTGGTAAATACTAGTTCCATTTCATTTTCTTTCAGCACATTCTTCATAGAAACAGCCGCTCCTCCAGAAGCATGTATTTTTTTGATGTTTTTAAAAGATACATAAGCCTTTAATTTTCTTTTATCGCCTCCGGTCCAGTTGAGCCCTTTGTTATCATAATAAATTTTTAGTACGCCGTTATCAACTTCTGTTATGTAGCGTTCCAGGTATTTCGAATCAGCAGCACTCACTGCTATCGACTCTTCATCGCCTTTAGATAAGTATAATGTAATGCCATCTGATACGGAGATAGAGGAGAAACTCTCATCCAATGTTCGTTTTTCTGCATTCAGGTCATTTACCACTGGTTCTTTTTGCGCAAGGCAAACAAAACCGGAAACAATAAATACTAATAAAAATAATTTTTTCATGATTTTAAGTTTAAGGTAATACGCTTTTCAAAAATGATTTGTTACAAAAAAAATTTTTTTCTTTCGAAACTACCTACCTTCACACTTCAACAATGTTCTTATTCATCGTCTGAATTTCCGGGGTGCTTCTTTTAGAGAGGCTGAGATAACACCCGTACAACCTGCTCAGGATAATACCTGCGAAGGGAGAAATGCACATTCCTCCAATATATTACTGTTGAGGAAGCTGGCACGATCGTACTTTCCACCGGATTTCAGCTTAAACTTTTATCGAAATGAAATTAGTTATTTGCGCCATTTTTTGTGCCTCAGGATTGTTATGTTTTGGACAAAAAGAGAGAAAATTCAATGACACCAGTTACTTGCCTCCGATCGAGGTAACCGCAATTAGGGCCGGAGAAAAGGCCCCATTTGCAAAAACAAATATTTCTCAAAAAGAGATTCGTAAAAATAATCTTGGCCAGGATTTGCCGATACTGCTCAATCAGATTCCCTCTGCCGTTGTAAATTCTGATGCCGGCAATGGTGTAGGTTATACCGGCATACGCATCCGGGGTAGCGACGCTACAAGAATCAACGTAACACTCAACGGTATTCCATACAACGATGCAGAAAGCCAGGGAACTTTTTTTGTAAATCTTCCCGATATCACCTCTTCGGTTAATAGTATACAAGTGCAACGTGGTGTAGGTACAAGTAGCAATGGTGCAGGTGCGTTTGGGGCATCCATTAATTTATCTACCAATGAAGTCTCTGATTCAAGTTACGTTGAACTGAACAACAGTTTTGGGTCTTTTAATACAATAAAAAACACTTTTCGTTTTGGATCAGGTATTATTGGAAAACATTTTACCATAGACGGCAGGCTTAGCAGAATTTCCAGTGAAGGTTATGTTGACAGGGCCTCATCCAATCTGAAATCATTTTATGTAAGTACTGCGTGGTTAGATAAAAAGAATTCACTGCGATTGAACATATTCTCCGGGAAAGAAAAAACTTATCAGGCATGGAATGGTATACCAGAGCGTTATTTAAAAACAAACAGAACATTTAATTCTGCAGGTCAGGACAGGCCCGGTAGCCCCTATGATAACGAGACCGATAACTATACTCAAACCCATTACCAGCTTTTTTACAATCATGAGTTCAATTCATACTGGAAAGCAAACTTGGCAGTATTTTTAACAAAGGGTGCCGGGTATTTTGAACAATACAGGGCCAGTGAAGCGTTGTCAGATTATGGTTTGCGGGAATATATTGTTGGCAGCGACACCACTAGAGCGACTGATCTTATTCGCCAGTTATGGTTGGATAACAATTTTTATGGAACCATATTCTCGATTCAACACAAAAAAAATAATACCCAAATAACCATTGGTGGAGGATTAAACCAATACGATGGCAAACATTATGGTAAAGTTGTTTGGGCACAAACACAAGCGGCCGTTCCTCTAAATCATCGTTGGTATGATTTGAAAGCAAAAAAGCAGGATCTTAATCTGTATTCGAAATGGACCGAACAATTATCCGATCGCTGGCAGAGTTTTGTTGATGTGCAATTTAGAAACGTACAATATGATATCAACGGGTTTAGAAACAACCCTACTTTAAAAACAAACAACAACTATAGTTTTCTAAATCCAAAGGTTGGCCTTACTTATTCCATCAGCAACTGGCAAGCATTTCTATCGTATGCACGTGCAGCTAAAGAACCGAACCGTGATGATTTTGAAGCAGGCAATACCATACAGCCGAAAGCAGAAAAGCTGGATGACTTTGAACTGGGCGTTGAAAGAAGATCGGCTAACTATTCACTGGCAGCAAATATATTCTTCATGAAGTATAAAGACCAATTAGTATTGGTGGGCAATATTAATGACGTAGGTGCTTATACGAGAACCAATATCCCGAATAGTTACCGCACAGGAATTGAATTGCAGGGTAAAACTATTATAACAAGCCGGATAAATCTTGCAGCAAATATTTCTTTTAGTGAAAATAAAATTAAAAATTATACCGAGTTGGTAGATGATTACGACAATGGCGGTACAAAGGCATTTTATTATCGTAAAACAAACATTGCATTTTCCCCGGCCGTAATAGCAGGTAGCGCAATTAATTTTGTGCCGGTAAAAAATGCCGAAATAAGTTTTTTAAGCAAATATGTGGGAAGGCAATTCCTTGATAATACCTCACAAAAAAGCAGGAGCCTGAATGCTTACTTTATACAGGATGTTAGAATGAGCTATACGCTATTCGGTAAAATTCTAAAAGAAGCCAACCTGATTGTACAACTTAATAACATCTTTAATAAAAAATATGAAGCAAACGGTTATACTTTTAGTTATATATCGGGCGGATTAACGACTGAGAATTATTATTTCCCAATGGCCCCTTTAAATTGTATGGTCGGATTAAATGTTAGGTTCTAAAAAATCATTCGAAATAGTTGTGCTCTATTATTTTTGCTTTTAAGCAGATAAGCTGGGTAAAAAATAACATCAGGGAGCATCTGGCTATTCCAAGTAAAAGATTAAAATAAAAAAGTCTGCAACAGTTTCGAACACTGCTGCAGACTTTCAACTTTATACCATTGTTGGTTATACTTTAAATTTATCTCTCCATTCAAGCATTCCGCCGGAGAGGTTTTTTACATTTGTAAAGCCAGCCATTTCTAAAATCAGGCAGGCCTGTCCACTACGGTTGCCGCTTCTACAATAGACGATCACTTCCTCATTTTTCCAGTCCTCAATCTCATCCAATTGCATGGTTTGTATTTTACCCAGTGGAACCAGCGTGCCACCAATATTAAATTCCATATTTTCATGCGGTTCCCTTACATCCAGGATATTAAATTGCTCGCCGCTTTCAATCCTGGCTTTTACTTCTTCTGCTGTAATTGTTGTCATTGTGTAATTTTTAAAATTGTATTTGAACAGAATCTTTCGGAGCGGGCATTGCCGAAGAAATATACAGATCCATCAACTGACCAGGTCGAATATACTGAGGCCGTTTTTCCTCGTCAAATGTTTCGGGATTTTGTCTATAAATAAAAGCGGCAGTCGTGTCTTTTATTTCACCATCTGCAATGATACCAGCAATATTTATTCCAATGGCTTCCAACTGGACTTTCGCCTCGCCAAAAGTAAGTCCATACAAATCAGGCACTTTCATTCTTTCTTCGTTGAGTCCACCTGCAATCACCAACGAAACACGACTACCCCAGCGCAGCTTGGCACCCGGAGCAATACTTACGCCGTTGAATTGTTGTTCCAAAACAGACCCTTTCATGAAATCCGGCTTGTAACTGGTATCGCCCAATTGCAGATGGTTTTTTGCTAAAATATCCAATGCGAAATTCAAACTTTTACCTACCAACTGTGGCATGGGTATCATGGGTGGAATGTACCGATTCACTGTGAGGAAAACCGTACGATTAATTTTAACGGTTGCATTAGAGTCGGGTAATTGTTTAATAACAGAACCGGGGGGAAGCAAATCGTTAAAAATAGAATCCTGAATAACTACATCAAATCCTTTGCTTTCCAATAATTTTATCGCCTGCTGTGTATCTTTACCCTTTACAGCAGGAACCGTAAGGTATTCACCATGCTTTGTTATCCAACCAAGTAATTGAAGTACAAAGAAAATTAAAAGAAAGCCCAGTGCTGCGGCAGCTAATAAATTTACCCAAAATGGCTTGTTTGTAATGAATTTAAACACGTAAATGGGTTTATAATTTTTATAAGTATAATTAACGAATCAGCAACTAACTAATGGTGTTTATACTGCAAAACATTCTTCAATCAAAGCAGAATAAAATTCTTTTAAACTCCATCCCATTGCTTTCACCTGCTGAGGTACAATGCTGGCTTCACTTTGCCCGGGAACCGTATTGATTTCTAACATGTATGGCTGATTACTGGTATCATCGTAGATAAAATCGATCCTTACAATCCCATTGCAATTAAATATAGCATAGGCTTTCTTCGCAGCTTCTCTTACTTTTTCAGCAACCGTCTCCTCTACTTTAGCCGGGGTTATTTCTTCACTTGCACCAGCGTATTTTGCCTCATAGTCAAAAAACTCTTTCTTTGAAATGATCTCTGTAATAGGTAAGGCAATTACCATACCTTTTGTTTTAAACACCCCTATCGTAAATTCCCGCCCGTTAATAAACTCCTCTACCAGCACCTGGTCATCTTCCCTGAATGCTTTATCTAAAGCATGCTGCAAATCGCAAGGCTCGTTTACCTTACTCATGCCGATACTACTTCCGCCATTGTTTGGCTTTACAAATACCGGCAATTTTAATGCCGTTAAGATATCAGGCACTGCTACGGGAATGTTTTTAAAAAGATGCATTGACCTGGCAACTTTTAATCCTCCGAAAGCAGCAACCGCAACTGTATATCTTTTATTGAATGTAATGGCCGAAGTTGCTGCATTGCAGGACGTATACGGTATTTTAAGGCAGTCGAAGTAGCCTTGTAATTTACCATCCTCGCCCGGCGTTCCATGCAAACCAACAAGTACCGCATCAAAAACGATCTTTTTACCAGTTGCCATGATCGAAAAATCGTTCTTATCAACGAGCATTTTTTCGCCGGTTGGCGCATTGTAAAACCAGCCTTCAGGATTTATGTCGATGGTGTAGCAAATCCATTTTTCAGGATCAAGGTTGTTTTTTATAGTGACGGCGGTTTTATACGATATAACAGATTCTCCTGAAAATCCACCGGTAACCAAAGCAATTGTTTTCTTCATGAATATTAAGGCTTAAAAGACAAAGAAACGAAATTTGAAATAGTTATTTGTCAGGTATTTTGAATTGATGAATAAAATAAAAAAGCTGTCTCATTATTTTATTTTTCTTGAACATGCTACTCTATACCGACATTTCCAGTTTCCAGCGAAAATTTCCAGGTTCCATCTGGCTGTCGTTTCCAGATAGTTACATATGTTCCATAAAAGACAGTGTCTTTGTTGTTTGGTTTAAAAGAATATACTCCATAAGTATAACCCAACTCGCCGGATTTTGCAATACTACCACCATTGGGCTCCCAAGTCATGGTATAAGAAGAATCATTTCCCTGGCTAATAAAATTGATGGCATCGCCACCAACTATTGGCAACGTGTTGGGCCTTAATAAAATCCCCTTTCCATCAATAAAATGCATCATGGCATATCTCATTCCTTTTTGCTCACTAAGTTTTGAAAAATCTCTATCTGCTTGAATCATTGCAGGTTTATAATCAACAAATATTTCTTCTCCCTTTTCCTTAGAAGCGCACGAAAACAAAACAAGGGGAAATATGTAAATAAGTAACATGTTGTTGTTTAGCCTGTTCATTACTTAAAAATAAGATAATTCATATAAAAAAGCGAAAGTACCTTTCAATACCTTCGCAATCTGGAGTAAAAAATCTACACGCAACTGACAACTCCCAACAAAAAGTTGTTTATGGTCTACTTAGTTTAGATATGTAATTTTGCTTTCTTCTCCATTAACACATCCACCGTTTCTATGTACATTTCATCAGGCACGCAGCAATCGACGGGGCAAACAGCCGCACACTGAGGCTCTTCATGAAATCCCTGGCACTCAGTGCATTTATTTGGTGTAATGTAATATGTGTCCACACTCACTGGTGCATTTCTTTGATCGGCTTCCACCACAGTGCCATCCAGCAGTATGTACGAACCTTTTACAGTTGTTCCGTCTGATATAGCCCACTCGACTCCACCTTCATAAATTGCGTTATTTGGACATTCGGGTTCACATGCACCACAATTGATACATTCGTCTGTTATTTTAATTGCCATTTTCTTTTTGATTTAGAGTTTAGTAAATGCGAAATTTGACTTCACAAAATTAAGTCTATACTAATGAAATTACAAAAGAGAATTGAAATATTATTGCGACTAAGAGGTTATTTATCAGCAAATAATGAAGAGTGGCAGGCTGTAAAACACTCGGCATCTATCCATAATGGCTGGTTTACTCCAGACTTCATCAACGTAGCAGTAAACAACATCACCGACTTTTTTTTGCAAGACGATCAATTAAACGAATGGATACAGCATTACCACCTTGATGATAATATTTCACCAAAAAATGTGGGTATTGTAATGGCGGGAAATATTCCCTTGGTTGGCTTTCATGACTTTTTATCCGTGTTTGTCAGCGGACATTACCAAACCATCAAACTCTCCACTAAAGATGATGTACTTTTGAAACACCTTGTACAAAAAATGATTGGCTGGGAGTCGTCCATGCAAAAGTATGTTACCATCGCTCCAATGTTAAAATGTTGTGACGCCTACATTGCGACCGGAAGTAACAACAGCTCCCGATATTTTGAATTCTATTTTTCAAAATATCCAAGTATCATTCGCAAAAACAGAACATCTGTTGCCATCTTAACTGGTAATGAATCGAAAGAAGAACTTGAAAAACTGGCAGATGATATCCATATTTATTTTGGTTTGGGCTGTAGAAATGTCACCAAAATTTTTGTACCTGTAGCATATGACTTTGTGCCGCTCCTTCAATCCTTTCATCAATATAAATATTTTGCAGATCACCACAAATACAAGAACAATTACGATTATAATTTGTCAATACAAATAATGAATAACAGGTTTTATATGACGAACGAAAGCACCCTGCTGGTTGAAAATGAATCTGTATTTTCTCCTATTAGTCAATTAAACTATAGCTTTTATAGCAAGAAAGAAGAAGTAATTACTGGATTAATGGGCAATCAAGTAATACAATGTGTTGCCGGAATTGACAATGCGTTTGGTTTATCGCAAAAACCTGGATTAATGGAATATGCGGATGGAGTAGATACTGTGCAATTTTTGTTAACTTTATAACACAAGTACGAAACGCCTACTAATATAATGTTAAAGGTGCCAAAAGGTAATTCTCATTTTGTCAGGCCTTCGTTACTTTGTTCTGTCAGGCATAAAAATTGAACTGCTGATAAAATTATTCAAGCATTATAAATCTAAAACAAATATGAAATTCAAACAGTTGTTTTCCACTATTGTAATCAGTGCTGTTACTGCATTTGGAGTAATGTGGGGGTACAGCACCTATGTAAAAACTACCAATACTTACGGTGGACAGGAAATTGGGGTTATTCCAGCCAATTACAAATTTGCGGGTTTGCCAGGGGATAATACACCTACACCGCCCGGAGCAATAGATTTTACCGTACCGGCTGCAGCGGCTTTACCTACAGTGGTTCACATTAAAACGAAAACCAATGCAAAACAGGTGAGCAATAATTTACCTAAAAATCAACGCCCTAAAAATCCTTTTAGTGATTTCTTCGGAGATGATATGCTTGAGGAGTTTTTTGGTAACCGAAAAGGAGGATATGTTCCAGAGCAAAGAGCCTCGGGATCTGGTGTGGTGATTAGCGCTGATGGTTACATTGTTACCAACAACCACGTAGTTGAAAATGCGGATGAGCTGGATGTAACCCTGAGCAACAAAAAAACGTATAAGGCAAAGGTAATTGGAACAGATCCTTCTTATGATTTGGCGGTAATTAAAATTGAAGCAAGCGGAATGCCTTTTTTATTGTATGGTAATTCAGATGATGTAAAGATTGGACAATGGGTATTGGCATTGGGTTATCCTCTAAATCTTGAGACAACTGTTACCGCAGGTATAGTAAGTGCAAAAGCCAGAAGTCTTGGATTAAACAAGGCTACAAAAACAAGCACACCTGTTGAATCATTTATTCAAACGGATGCAGCAGTGAACCAAGGTAACAGCGGCGGTGCCTTAATCAATACGAATGGTGTTTTGATTGGTATTAATTCGGCGATCGCTTCACCCACAGGCTATTATTCTGGATATTCATATGCTATCCCGGTAAATATTGTTAAGAAGGTAGTAGATGATCTTATTAAGTATGGTAATGTTCAAAGAGGTTATTTAGGAGTAGCAACAGCTAATACAAATGATATTCCGGAAGAAGCAAAGACAAAGATGGCTTTAAATTACAATGGCGATGGTCTGGTAATTACGGAGGTTTCCCCCAACAGTGGAGCGTCTGATGCAGGTTTAAAAAAGGGAGATATCATTAAAAGTGTAAACGGAATACCAGTTACACTCCCCTCTGAATTACAAGAGCTGGTTACAAGGTATAAGCCAAGTGATAAAATTTCAGTTGTGTTTTCACGAAATAATGCCGATAAAACGGTGACTGCCGTTTTAAAAAATAAGGCTGGCAATTTTGATCTTGTAAAGGTTGATAATTCGGCCATTTCAAAATTGGGTGCCGAGTTTGCTACATTGGATTCTAAAAAGTCAAAAGAGTATGGCATACCCGGCGGTGTACTGGTTAAAAAAATTGGCAGTGGTGCATTAAGCGATCAAACCAGAATGAGAGATGGGTTTATCATCGTAAAGGCAAATGATACTGAAATTAAAAGTTTAGATGAACTGGCTAAAATATTGGGAAATTCCCGCACAATAACCATCAGCGGATTTTATCCAGGTTATGATGGTTTGTACGATTACCCGATAACATTAGAATAAAATTTAAGTAGTTTTTTGTTTTAGGTTCAAAGCGCCCTGGTTTTCCGGGGCGCTTTTGTTATGGACGGGATAGTCCTGCTCTGATATTTTTAAGCCTATATTTAAAAAAGTATCAGGGATAGAGGATTGTAGCCGGTTTTAATAAAAATCAACATTGTATCTTTATGCTTGTTATAATATTATCATGAAGAAATTTAATGTCCCTGGAAATTACCGAAGTCCTTTAATTGCAGCAATTAAAAACAGGCGCAAATTGGATGATAAGATGAAAAAAGATTTTAGCCCTACCCTACTGGATTTTGGGGCTATTCAAATTTACCTGGCACGCCATTTTGGTTTTTGTTATGGTGTTGAAAATGCTATTGATATCGCTTTTCGTACTATCGAAGAAAACGAGGGCAAACGAATTTTTCTCTTAAGTGAAATGATTCACAATCCGCAGGTAAACGCAGACCTGCAATTAAAAGGCGTTCAGTTTTTGCAGAACACTAAGGGTGAACAAATTGTACCTTTTGAAACCCTCAGTAAAGATGATGTAGTTATTATTCCTGCATTTGGTACGACACTAGCAATTGAAGAAAAATTAAATGCAATTGGGATAGTAACTGAAAAATACAACACTACCTGCCCATTTGTTGAAAAAGTTTGGAATAGAAGTGAGCAAATTGCAAAGAAATCGTACAGCGTGATTGTGCATGGTAAACCGATGCATGAAGAAACCAGGGCTACCTTTTCGCATGCTGCCAGCAATACACCTACAGTAGTAGTGAATGATATGGAGGATACGATTCGCTTAAGTAAATATATAACCGGGGAAAAATTGCCTGAGGAATTTTACAGCGAATTTAATGGGCGGTACTCCGAAGGTTTTAAGGTGGAAAGAGATCTGCAAAGATTTGGTGTGGTAAATCAAACAACCATGCTGGCCAGTGATACACAAAATATTGCTGATTATCTTAAGCAGGTAATGATTGAAACTTATGGCCTGACTGAAGCAAACATTGAACAAAGATTTGCAGAAACCAGGGATACACTTTGTTATGCAACCAACGACAATCAAACCGCGGTTTATGGATTACTACAAACTGAAGCCGACCTTGCGATTGTAGTTGGTGGTTACAACAGCAGCAATACCACCCACCTTGTAGAACTATGCGAAGAAAAATTGCCGACTTATTTTATTAATTCAGCCGACAAAATCTCCGGAGACTCTATTGATCATTTTAATTTTCACACGAAAGAGGAAATCAGAACAGAAGCCTTTTTGCCAGTTGAAAGTCCGGTTAAAATTTTATTAACCAGCGGTGCTAGTTGTCCGGATGCGATGGTTGAAGGTGTGATTGCAAAACTGGTTTCGTGTTACGAACCAACTATCACAATTGAAAAAATCATTGAAAAATTTAGCTAAAAAGTTGCTTTATATGAAAGGTTGTTGCGCCTACAAAATACACCTAATATGCCCAAGCGCAAACTCCAGTTGTTCGTCCATGGACAAGTTGGTGTTATCCAATATGATAGCATCGTCAGCTTTGCGCAAAGGGCTCACCTCCCGGTTAGAATCAATATAGTCACGCATTTCAAGATTGGCTTTTACTTCTTCTATACTAATGTTGGGATTTTTTTCGTAAAGATCTTTAAATCGTCTTTCCACTCTTACTGTACTATCGGCATTCATAAAAAACTTGATCTCGGCGGCTGGAAAAACGGTTGTACCGATATCCCTTCCATCCATAACGATTCCTTTTTTCTTACCCATCTTTTGCTGCTGGGCTACCGCAAAAGTTCGCACTGCCTTGATGGCAGCCACATCACTTACTTTATCTGCTATCACCAGATCCCTTATCAGGTATTCTATATTTTCATCATTTAAAAAAATTTCAGATTGCTGCGATTTTTCGTTGAAATGAAAATCAATGTGAATATTCCTTAAAGCATATTCAACTTTATTGCTATCTGTCCAGTCTATGTGATTTCTCAAAAAATATAACGTAATAGCCCGATACATTGCACCACTGTCAATATAAACATATCCAAGTTGCTTAGCTAGCTGTCTGGCAAGCGTACTTTTGCCGCATGCGGACCAACCATCAATTGTAACAATTTTTTTCTTCATTCAAGCAAAAGTCTTTTAAAAAAGTCATCCATCAAAGCAAAACGCCTGAAAAAATTCCCCAGTCTTAATCTGTTGAAGATTAACAGAAAAAAAGCCATCCGATTTGGATGGCTTCAATAAAAACACTTGAGTCATTTTGCTAAGTTTTAGGGGCTTCTTCTTCTTCCTCCTGTTTCTTTTCCTCGGCAGGCTTTAAGATAAATTCAATCTTCTCTTTCTTTTCATCAAGATCAGCAATCAATGTATCACCTTCCTTCACATTCATATTTAGAATTTCTTCAGCTAATGGATCTTCCAGATATTTTTGGATGGCTCTGTGTAAAGGCCTTGCGCCAAATTGGGAATCATATCCCTTTTCGGCAATAAAGTCTTTAGCCTGTCCAGTTAATTCCATTGCAAATCCAAGATTTACCAACCTTTTCATAACACCCTTCATCAGGATATCAATGATTTCAAAAATATTTTCCTTAGTAAGAGAATTGAATATAATCACATCATCAATTCTGTTTAGGAACTCAGGACTAAAGGTCCTCTTCAACGCTTTTTCAATAACAGCTTTATTGTTCTCGTCAGCATTTTGAATTCTTGAGGCGGTTGCAAAACCAACACCTTCGCCAAAATCTTTTAACTGGCGGGCTCCTATATTAGAAGTCATGATGATGACAGTATTCTTAAAATCAATTTTTCTTCCCATTCCATCTGTTAACTGCCCATCATCCAACACCTGCAACAAGATATTATAAATATCCGGATGTGCTTTTTCAATTTCATCCAATAATATAACACTGTATGGTTTGCGCCTTACACGTTCTGTCAACTGACCACCTTCCTCATATCCAACATATCCCGGAGGTGCGCCAATTAAACGGCTAACAGTAAACTTCTCCATATACTCACTCATGTCGATGCGAATCAGCGAATCATCATTATCGAACATGTAGCGTGCGAGCGACCTGGCCAATTCTGTTTTACCAACTCCCGTTGGTCCGAGAAAAATAAATGTACCTATTGGCTTTTTAGGATCTTTTAAACCAACCCTGTTTCGTTGAATGGCTTTTACTACTTTTGAAATCGCTTCCTCTTGTCCAACTACTACATCTTTTAAATCATCACCCATACGCTTCAATTTTTCAGTTTCAGCCTGCACCATCCGTTTCACCGGAATACCCGTCATCATACTGATTACTTCGGCAATATCTTCTTCTTCAATCGGGAAACGTTTATTTTTACTTTCTTCTTCCCATTCACTTTTCGCTTTTTCCAAATCTTCCTGTAGTCTTTTTTCAGAATCCCTCAATGAAGCAGCTTCTTCAAAACGCTGACTTTTTACTACTTTGTTTTTCTCCAGCTTAATGTCTTCAATTTTCTTTTCCAGATCAATTACTTCCTGAGGTACATTGATATTCTTGATGTGTTTTCTTGCACCCACTTCATCCATTACATCAATCGCCTTATCTGGTAGCAAACGATCCGTCATATACCTTTCGCTTAATTTCACACAAGCATCAATTGCGGTATCGCTATAAATCACGTTGTGATAATCTTCGTATTTGCTTTTGATGTTTGAAAGAATCTGTATGGTTTCCTCTACAGACGGTTGCTCAACAATTACTTTTTGAAAACGACGATCTAGCGCACCGTCTTTTTCAATATGCATTCTATATTCATCCAATGTAGATGCCCCAATACATTGCAGCTCTCCTCTTGCTAAGGCTGGCTTAAAGATGTTGCTTGCGTCCAACGATCCACTAGCACCACCGGCCCCTACGATAGTATGAATTTCGTCGATAAATAAAATCACATCCCTATTTTTTTCCAGTTCATTCATGATTGCCTTCATGCGTTCTTCAAACTGTCCACGATATTTTGTTCCCGCAACCAATGCTGCAAGATCTAATGACACCACTCTTTTGTCAAACAAAACCCTGCTTACTTTACGCTGCACAATACGCAACGCAAGGCCCTCTACAATGGCGGTTTTACCCACACCTGGTTCACCTATTAAAATGGGATTGTTCTTTTTTCTACGGGATAGAATTTGTGATACCCGTTCAATTTCGTTTTCTCGTCCCACGATTGGATCTAATGTGCCATTTTCGGCCAACCTGGTTATATCTCTTCCGAAGTTGTCTAATACCGGTGTTTTTGTTTTTGGCTGATTGGTAGTACCACCTCGTTGCGCTTTTTGTTGCTGACCATACTGTTTTCTTTCTTCATCGAAATCATCTTCATTTTCATCTGAAAACTCAGCAGCCGGTGGAGTACTGGTTACAAAACCCAACTCATTTTTAAAAATATCATAATCTACATCAAATTGGTTTAAAATCTGAGTAGCAATATTTTCTTTGTTTTTGAGGATAGATAGCATCAGGTGCTCGCTCTCTACCATTACACTTTTATGTGCCTTGGCTTCAAGTACTGTAATTCTGATTACCTTTTCTGCCTGCTTTGTAAGTGGAAGTGAGTTGATATTGGCAATGTTTTTTCCCGTTTTGTCTTTAACGGCTACTTCTATTTCTTTGCGTAACTCATAGAGATCTACATTGAGTGATTTTAATATTTTGATGGCAGTGTTCTCACCATCCCTTATTAAACCCAATACCAAATGTTCTGTTCCTATGAAGTCATTTCCTAAACGCAAAGCTTCTTCTCTACTGTAAGAAATTATTTCTTTTACCTGAGCTGAAAAGTTGTTGTCCATATATTGAATTTTACTTGTACAATAATAACGATTATTTGGTAGAATAAGTTTGGAGCTAAGCCGAATTGTTGAAATGTTGAAAAGAATAAAAAAATGGAAAGAACGATGATTGGGCCGTGATCTATCTTTAATATTGCACTTCTAATTTATCAACATACTATTCTTTAAAGGTTAACTGTTGTAATAACCGCTGTTATTTTAGACCAAACCGTTAAAACGCAAAAATTTGCTTTACTTTACAATGTAGCAAAAACACCATTAAGAATAAAATTTTTAACTTTTGGTTAGTAACTAAAAAAATTTAACCGTTTCACACCAGCCACCAAACTAATAACTTTACCCGATGAATGTCAAAATAGATACCAAAGAGAAATTTGTAGTAATTACACCCCTGAATACAGAACTTACTGCTATTATGACAGAAGAACTTGCTGTTATGTTGCGTACTTACCTACAAAAAGACATACCGCATATTATACTAAACTTGTCTGAGGTTAATAATGTGGACGAGAGCGGTTGCGAAATACTGGCCAATATTCAACAAGAATTTTATGAAAATGATTGCTCTTTTGTTATTTGTGCATTGAAAATTGTTGTAGAAAAAAAGTTGGACGAATTGGAATTGCTTGAAATATTAAATGTAACACAAACAGAAAGTGAAGCGTGGGATATCGTTCAGATGGAGGAAATAGAACGGGAGTTAATGGAGGGAGAAGACTAAGCAGATGCCCTACTTTTTTTTACCAGCTAACAAAAAATTAACAACGGCTTCGTTGCAATCATCAACTAATTCAATCTTTTCACCCATTTAAAAACTTACATTGATCGCACTCACCATTTTAGGCAACAATTCGGCTATACCTGCTTTTGGAAGATATCCGACGGCTCAGGCATTGCAAATGCAGGAGGAATATTGTTTAATTGATTGCGGTGAAGGAACCCAGTTACAACTGGCAAAATACAAAATCAAAAAAAGCAAAATCAATCATATTTTCATCTCACATCTGCATGGTGATCATTATTTTGGTCTGATAGGATTAATCACCAGTATGAGTCTACTAAACAGAACGCAGGATTTACATCTTCATGCTCCGGCAGCTTTAGAGGAAATCATTGATTTGCAATTAAAAGTTGGTGCAACAAGGTTATCCTATAAGCTAATCTTTCATGCAGTAGCTGGCGAAGGATTGCTGTTAGATGCCAATAAATTTACCGTGCATGCCTTTCCGGTAAAGCATAGGGTAGAATGCTGGGGTTTTTTATTCAGACAGAAAAAAAAACCAAGAAGCATAGATCCTGTCAGGATCAAAGCATATGAAGTTCCAGCTTCCTTCTACGACAAATTGCAAAAAGGGGAAGATTATATTACCAAAAAAGGCACGATAATACCGAATGAAGAAGTAACCATCGCCAATAGTCCGGCAAAAAGTTATGCCTATTGTGCAGATACCATTTTTGATGAAACGCTTGCCGAAAAAGTACAAGGGGTTGATTTATTATATCATGAAACAACTTACCTGAATGAAGCAGCCGATAAAGCCGCGGAACGTTTCCATTGCACAACAGAGCAGGCCGGAAAAATTGCACATAAGGCGGCGGTAAAAAAGTTGATCATCGGACATTTTTCATCCAGATATGAGCTGCTTGACGATTTTTTATCCGAGACCCGGGAGGTTTTTAAAAACACTGAGCTCGCATTGGAAGGAGCCTGTTACTTGATTTAATCTTCATCCAGATCAACTATATTATTAAAGCCGTTGGCCAATACCCATTTGTAAAATTCATGAAACCATTTGCGCCATGCAGCTTCATTGTGAGCGCCTGCGGGATCGCTTACAGTATAAATAAAGGCTTTAGAATTTTTACCCAGTTTATCTGTGATGTCTTTCATATCTGCGATGTACTGATCTCCTTCTAGTGCGCCCACATAAAAAAACAACGTTCCCTTTAACTTATAGCCTGACAAATTTGTGAGTTGTTTTATTTCCTCTGCTGTCCAAAAAGCCGGAGAAAAGACACCACCCTTTCCAAAAACATCCGGATACTTCAACATTGCATAATAGGAAATTAGGCCACCCATGGAGCTTCCTGCGATGATGGTATTTTCACCTGTTGAAAGTGTACGGTAATGTCTATCAACAAAAGGCTTTAGGTTTTTTACAATAAACTCAAGGTATTGATCTCCCGTTCCTTTCCCAACATCTTTAAAATAGTAAGGGTTATACTCATTCATTCTGTTCGGCCCATTTTCAATACCAACTATGATACAGGCAGGCTTACCATTTCTGATCAATGAATCTGCACATTCATCTACTCCCCACTCGCCAAAACCACTCGTATATTCATCAAAAATATTTTGCCCATCGTGCATATACATCACCGGGTAACGCTTTTTACTTTTTGCATAGCCCGGTGGTAAGTAAAGCCATATCTTACGGGTAGCTTCCAATTGTGGCATTGGAAATGCCGTATCCATAATACGAACATTGGGCGAAACTGTATGTTGCTTCTTAACAATTGGGAAATCATCCTGCCATGCTTCAATTGAAACTTTAATGGTGGTATCTGACAATACATTTATTTGACGGTTGCTTATTGGCGTACCGATAACATTGCATTCAACGGATTGCCAGCTTCCCCTGGTAAATTTAAATTCGTAATTACCAGCCTGTAAATTTTCTAGCTCAATAAAATCAGTACCATTGATTTTTGAAAAAGGTACTCCGGTTACAGCAGGGTTCCAACTATTTAAACTGCCGGAAATAAATAAACTGTCCGGCCAATGATTGGATGGCACTTCACTTATTAGAAACCTGACTTTATATTGGGAAAAGGCAAACTGGTAACAAAAAAGGAAAATACCACACAGTATCACTGCTTTAAAATTGCAACAAAAAAAAGCTGGCATAAAATTATTTTATTTATTGAGATAAGCCTTCACTTTTTGATAGATTGGCTCGCTCAATGGGGTAACTGGCAAACGCAGTACATTTTGAATAAACCCAAGCTCGGTTAAAAATGCCTTTACGCCCGCAGGGTTATTTTCTGTAAACAACAAATTATAAACTTCAAGCAGAGGATCGTTTAGCTTTTTAGCTGTGGAGAAATCATGATTCGAACCTGCCCTAACCATATCTGAAAACTCTTTTGGAAAACAGTTGGCTGCCACACTGATCACACCATCTAATCCGCAAGCCAACTCCGGTAACACAAGATCATCATCCCCACTTACTACTAAAAAACCCGAAGGTCTTTCTTTCAGAATCTGGATACACTGGCTGATATTATTTCCTGCTTCTTTAATGCCAGCAATATTTGCAACTTCATTAGCTAACCGAAGCGTAGTGGCGGCTTCCATATTGCGTCCTGTTCGTCCAGGTACATTGTAGAGTATGATTGGCTTTGGTGACGCTTCAGCAATTGCTTTATAATGCTGAAAGATACCCTCCTGGGATGGCTTATTGTAATATGGACAAGCGCTCAATACGGCAACTGCTCTATCAAGTGGGTAGCTCTTCACATTGGCTACTACTTCTTTTGTATTATTCCCTCCTATACCTACTACAACGGGAACCCTTCCGTTTATCTTGTCATAAGTAAAATTTATAATTTCCAGCTTTTCCTGATTATTAAGAGTTGGCGTTTCACCAGTGGTGCCCAGTGTTACAATATATTCTACTCCGTTATTAATGATAAAGTCAATCAGTTTACCCAAGGCTTCAAAGTCCACTGATTCATCACTTTTAAACGGTGTTACAATCGCTACACCTGTTCCTTTTAGTTGCTCCCTTAAATTCATGCTTTTTTTTACAAAGTTAGAATTATGCATCCAAACGATAAAACAAAAAGGTTCCTTTACCCAGCACCATTCTTTTACAGGCGTTGTGGATTGATGGAAATGATGGCATTAGTAAATGATATGATTGAATCAATTGGCAAAATGTTCAGCCAAATCACTTATCCAATATTCATTTTCGAACGCACCTGGTTCGTATTCTCAAATCATGATTAATAAAAGAAAAACAATAAAAAATTCAAAAAAAGATTAACGGCTCCTGCTGTAGGACATGGCGGTGGGTGATTTGCTGAAATTGCCATTTGCTTAGGATAAAGGTGCAGCAACCCGAAGAAAGATGTCCATAAAAACGAGGTTCTATCTTTAATAAAATAAAGTAAACTCTTGGTTAGAAAAAATAAACAAATAGAAGGAAAAAATGGAAGTAAAATACAAAAGTTGAATGCTAAAATATTGGAAGTTTTAAAAGGCCAGTGTGCTAAATATGATTAAATAGTAACTAATGCTACAGCAGCTTTTCAATGAAGCAGTGGGATTGGCTTTTTAATTGAAAGCTTATATCAATACTGAAATTGAATTGACCAAGCTGGCTGCTGAAAACCTATCTAAAGAGGATTTTAAAACTTACCTTTTACTCTCTTTTGTAGAGGTGTTAAAGTTGAGTTCATATAAAAAAATGAGTTTTTTGAGATGCCCTAAAATAGTTTCGTATTTGGGCGTATTTAAAATTGTCGCAGCTCAATCGAGGGATGCCAACCATTTTTTAAAGTGTTTTTAGCAGATAAGAACCTGCACAAGGTTGGAAACCCTTCCGAAAATTTTAAATGCACCCTAGTATTTGGTTGCTGCAGTATTTGTGAGCTTGGTCTTTTTACGCTGTGTCCTATATTCAAGTTTCTATGTTGCATACCTAATGGGTGAGTTGGCGGGCGCAATTGTAAAAGACTTTTCCGGGGTGACACTCTTTTTTTTATTACTGGAAATGATGCTATTGTTTACCAGAGATAAATTAATTTGACTTCTAATTGTAAACACCATCCTTCGACAATTGTATTACAATGAAATAAAATACAAATACAACCAACAGAAAAAAAATTGGTTGATACCAAACAAAAAAGGCCTACATTTTGGGTGCATGCCTTTTTATTGGAGATAAATTATTGAGGAAATGAATGACGTACCTAATTTAAAGCGTATTCAGGAGCACTATAACTAGAATTTAATATTTTGGAACTTGCTAAATATCTCTTTTCAGGGCTAAAGATGAAAAGGCAGGTACCATTCTTAATTTTATTGATGATTGATTTATGTAAACTTCTTGGTATTGCGGGGCAACCCCAGCTTCTGCCAATATAGCCTTGTGAATGTATCAAACGTTCATCTACATAATCTGCGCCATGAATTACGATGTCACGTCGGTTCGCATTGTCGTTGATGCCCTTTTCCATGCCTTGTAGTTTTAATGAGTAACCATTGCCGCCCATATAGGTACCAAGTGTTTCATAAAAGCCAAGGCTACTTTTGTTGCTGGATAGAACATTTGAAAACTGGTTTGCATATTCTTTGCCCGACTGCATGCCATGTGCTACGTAGGTATTAAAGAGAACTTTGTAATGTTCAAGATCAATGATAAACATTCTCTTTTCGGAGGATGGTTTACTAAAGTCTACAATCGTAATGATCTTCTCATTTGCTAGTGCACCGGTTTCTTTCATGTAATTGAACCCCTTCATAGCATAGCTGAAAACCTGGCGGCCTAATCCCAATGAACCAAGCCGAAGACTATCGTATAAATTAAATTGAAGGTTTGCCGTTGTTTTGACCAAACTGAAATCGGACAATTCAGTTAAAGGAACTTTTTTATGGGTAAATAGCTTACCCAATGGATTACTTTTTGCAAAAACAAAGGGCATGTGCAAAATAAAAATGCAAAGGGAAGAAAAGAATAGGTACGCTTTTTTGATGCGAAATTTTTTTGTCATTTTTCTTTAGGAGATATTGTTAAAAAATTATTTCGAATTGCAAAGTTCGGATAAATAAAACGAGGGGAATGTTAAAATTACTTCCCTTGAAAAATTTACAAGAGTTTTCATTGCTAAAAATATGCAATAAATCTACCTAAGCCATTGATTATAATTTCAGTTGATCCTTTTATAAATAAATTTAAAACTGAGATTTCCTGGTACCACTTTGTGAAACTGAATTGGGCAATGGTGATCTCTACAAATAAATTCGACAATTGAGAGCCACTCAAAAGACGCTTTGAGCAGGCCAGATAGTCTGATAAAAGTATCAATGCCGAAGCAACAAATTCTTTTCCTTAGGCATTGATATAGTAGCTGGCAACTAGACAAAACAGGTTAAAGCACTATAAAATTTACCCCTATTTTGCCAGTGCCTCATACAATACTTCAATAGTATGAAGGGCTTTTTTTCCAGTGCCGTCTTTTATCTGATGACGGCAACTGGTGCCTGGTGCTGCAATAATTACATTTGTAGCCAGACTTCGTACCATTGGTAACAAAACGAGTTCACCTATCTTCATAGATAGATCGTAATGTTCCTTTTCGTATCCAAATGAACCGGCCATACCACAGCAGCCGGAAGGAATTGTTTCTACTTTATAATTGGGCGGAAACGACATCATCTTTACCGAAGGAATAACTGATGAAATGGACTTTTGCTGACAATGGCCATGTAGTTTGATCAATTTTTCTTCTTTAGTAAACAATGTCTGGTCAATATTTCCTTTATCCATTTCGTTGGCAATAAATTCATCTATTAAAAATACATTCTTTGCCAATTGCTTCGATGCTTCAAAATTGGCATCCGTCGCCAGGTCAATGTATTCGTCCCTGAAAGTAAGGATCGCCGAAGGTTCTATTCCAACCAGCGGTGTTTCTGTAGTAATCAGTTTACTAAGCAATGAAATATTTTTATTGGCAATTTTTTGCGCATCCCGTAACAATCCTTTCGACAACCATGCCCTCCCACTCTCTTCATGTTTAGGGATAACCACTTCGTATCCTAATTTTTCTAACAGCAGAATTGCTTTTATACCAATAGTAGTATCATTGAAATTGGTAAACTCATCACAGAATAAATACACTTTTTTTACGTAGCTGGCAGTGTCTGATTTTTTTCTTTTTTTATACCACTTCAACAAGGTGGTTTTGTATAAGGTTGGCATGGATCGCTTTACCCCAAATCCAACAATGCGTTTGATGGTATTACTAATAAAGGGAGTCGTCATCATAAAATTATAAACCCCCGGCATTAATGCACCCAACTTGGCAGAAGCGCTAAAATTGGCAATTAATTTTGATCGGAATGGCACTCCATTCGCATCATAATATTGTTGTAGAAACTCTGCCTTCAATTTGGCAACATCCACATTACTCGGACATTCTGATTTGCATCCTTTGCAACTCAAACATAAATCCATCACATCATAAATTTCTTTATGATCAAAACGATTCATTTTATCTGAATTGGTTAGAAACTCCCGCAATATATTTGCCCTGGCCCTTGTGGTATCTTTTTCATTTTTGGTGGCCATAAAAGATGGACACATGGTGCCTCCTGATAAATGTGTTTTGCGACAATCGCCAGATCCGTTGCATTGCTCGGCGTGTTGCAACACGTCCTGGTTGTGGTACCGGAAAACGGTTTTAAACTCCGGCGTTTTTTGACCTGGCGTGTAACGCAACATCGTGTTCATGGAAGGTGTATCCACAATCTTATTTGGATTAAAAATGTTTTCAGGATCCCAGGTACGTTTGATGGTTTTCAACAATTCATAGTTTTTGGGGCCTACCATCTGCTTAATAAATTCGCCCCGCAATCTGCCATCACCATGCTCACCGCTCAATGAACCATCGTATTTTTTCACCAGCGTTGCAATTTCTTCTGCTATGGTTCTAAATAACTGATTCCCTTCTACCGTTTTTAGATTGAGGATGGGACGCAGATGTATTTCACCAGATCCGGCATGTGCGTAATGCACCGCATGCAAATTGTATTTTGTAAGTATCTCATTGAACTCAGCAATATATGCCGGCAGGTCTTCCACATCCACTGCGGTATCTTCAATTACGGGAACCGCCTTTTCATCACCCGGTAAATTACCCAGCAATCCAAGACCTGCTTTCCGGAGTGTCCATATTTTTTTGCTATCGCTTCCAAACAATAGCGGGAAATGATATCCCAAACCAGCAGCACGCATTTCAGCTTCTACCTGCGCTGCTATTTCAGTAATCTCTTCCCTGTTTGATCTGGCAAATTCTATTACCAATATTGCACCCGGATCGCCTTGTACAAAAAAGCGGTTCTTGTTTTGTTCAATGTTATCTTTGGTACATTCCAGAATATAATGATCAATGAGCTCACTGGCGCTGGGTCTGTATTTCATGGCAATCAGGTTGGCCCGCAATGATTCATCAATACTATTAAAATGAACACAAAGCAACCCTGTTTCTTTCGGTGGCAATGGATCTACATTCAGCTTTATTTCAGTAATAAAAGCAAGGGTACCTTCCGATCCTGCAATGAGTTTACAAAAATTAAAATCTTCTTCTCCCGCAGTAAAGGGCGCAGAATCCAATAAGATATCTACCGCATAACCTGTGTTTCTCCTTTCCACCGATTTCTTAGGAAATTCTTTCCGGATTTCCTGCTGGTTATCGTAGTTGCTTAATTGGGAGCGGATAGACTGGTAAATTTTCGCCTCGAGATTATCACCCTCGCATTTCGAATGAAATTCATCCAGGTTTAATGCCTTGAAAACCGTTTCGGTTCCATCACTAAGTAAAGCATTTACTTCAATCAAATGCTCTCTCACACTTCTGTAAACAACTGAATTGGATCCGCAGGAATTGTTGCCTACCATACCGCCCATCATAGCCCGGTTGGCCGTGGAGGTTTCCGGACCAAAGAATAACCCATGCTGTTTTAAAAACATATTCAGTTCATCCCGGATTACACCTGGCTGCACCCGAACCCAATGCTGCTGCTCGTTTAATTCTATAATTTTTGTAAAGTTTTTGGATACATCCACTACAATCCCATTACCAACCACCTGCCCTGCCAGCGATGTACCTGCAGTACGGGGAATCAGAGAAGTTTTTTCGGCTCTGGCAAACCGTATTAATTTTTTGAGATCTTCAATCGATTCGGGAATGGCAACTGCTAGCGGCATTTCACGGTAAGCGGATGCATCGGTTGCATATAAGATCCGCATGGTATTGTCAAAATATAATTCGCCTTCTAATTCCTTGGAAAGTTGTTTCAGCCGTTCGTTCATTGAATGTTGGTTCTTTTACTAATAAAATGCAAAATTAAACGAATTTAGGAAAGATTAGAAAGCTGGTTATTTTTATAGGACATTTTAGTTAAAATGCTTCCACAGGACGGGGGTATTGACAATGATTGAAGGTATCAATAAGAAGACTCAGGAAGGAGTTGCGGTTGATGAAAAAGATGCAGATCACTACAGCCAAATAGTAATTACTGCCGAGCACAGGAAGCAGTCGCACACCTACTCATTCCTTCGCCTGTTCGAAAGATATTACACCTTAAACATTGATTGAAACGCTTTGTTTTTACCTACAGTTTTGCGCCTACAGGATGTGGTAAAATACACTGCTTCATTGTCAATAAATTTATACCTTGTACTCATCGTGTTTTCAAGATAACGTTGTAACAAACTGACAAAACTGAAATAGTATTCAACTCAAAACAGTAGTAACAGGGAAGACACAGGATCCTGCGCCTGTGCGCATTAGCCATCTACAAGAAGGTGTGCGCCTCTCTGGTAAAATTAGTAAAAAAAATGCCGGACTTGGTCCGGCATCTCAGAGCTAAAACAGTGCATATTGCCATTCATCGAAACTCCGGCAATACAAAAAACAAACTAAAAACTTGTTTTCAATTCCAGGTATCTCAAAAATTCGGTCTTTCTTTCTTCGTGTTTGAATGCACCGCCATAAAAAGCGGTTACTGTGGTGGAGGTATCGTCTTCTACGCCGCGGCTGGATACACATAAGTGTTTAGCATCTATTACTACTGCAACATCTTGTGTTCCCAATATCTGTTGTAGTTCTTTGCCTATTTGCATCGTCAGCCGTTCTTGTACCTGCGGCCGTTTGGCATAGTACTGCACCAATCTGTTTAGTTTACTCAACCCTATCACTTGCCCATTGCTGATGTATGATACATGCGCCTTACCAATGATAGGTACAAAATGATGTTCGCAATTACTGTAAAAAGAAATGTTCTTTTCCACCAGCATCTCGTTGTATTTATACTTGTTTTCAAACAAGGCCATTCTGGGTTTGTTGGCAGGGTTTAGCCCCTGGAAAATTTCCTTAATGTACATTTTGGCAACACGGTGAGGTGTACCTTTCAGGCTATCGTCTGTAAGGTCGAGTCCCATGATGTTCATGATGGATTCAAAATGATGTTCTATTGCCTTTATTTTCTCTGTATCGCTCAGGTCAAAAGCATCGGCTCTCATTGGTGTATCTACAGATGTACTAACGTGGTTGTCGCCCATTTCATCTATCAGAATATCCAGTGTTTCTTTCGTTTCGTGTCCGCTTAGGCGGATATTGGATAAAGTTTCTATTGCTTTCATGTGTGTTTGTTTAATGTAATTCGATTTTTTATACAGTTGACTATTAATTAAACAACAGATGTTTATTTTTGTTTAAACTATTTATAAAAACATTAAACATTCATTCCGCCCTGAGGTTCAAGGTAAAAGTTTTTAGAATGTGAGGGTTGGCTGGTTTAGTTGTAATGGTAAGCCCGGCACTGGAAACGAAACGCACAATCTTACGCCTTATTCCAGCGTCTAATAGCAGTAGCTTTGCGTTTGTTTAACGTATAATGTACTCTTGCGCCTGATGGGGTACGTTGTCTTTCATCCCCTGGTCGTTAGTTGCCATCCGCCGATACATCGCTTCGTGTGATGGAGGAAATTAAAACAGAAAGTGCCATTGTAAAATGTGGCGATGTAACACGTACCTTCAACCATAATGAAAAACACAATGACCTGCTGCGAAAATTAGCCTCAAAACCAACACCTTAGTTGCAGATTCAAAGAATGAATAGATTGGACTATGATAATGTCATTAATTGATGAGGCTAAAGCACTTAAAATGATAAATAAAATGTAATGCCAAAGTTTATCATTAAATACGCTCCCTAAGCTTTAGAAGAAATACAAAAAATTATATCCTATTACAATCAGGTATTGCCAGTTTAGGAAACAGTTTTAAACAAAATTTACTTGATGCAATCGCTTTGCTAAAAACCAATCCCCAGTATAATTCTTTTTGTTACGATAACGATGCTTTGCTGTAGTGAAAAAATTTCCGGTTGCTGCCCATTATACTGTTGATAATGATATCATTAAAATACATGCGGTACATGCTTTTAAACAAGATGATAAAACGAACTGGAAAATTAGATTTTAATCCCCTCAGGCGCAACTCTCCTAACCTATTGCGCCGCCGTCACTAATGCTTGCATAATTATTCCCTCCAAAAACACAGGTTAAGCGAGCCCTTATCATTTGTCATATGATCAACAGCACTGCTGTACTTCCATTGCCATGGCTCATTTTCATATCCCGCTGTTATAGGATGCAAATGCAGGTAGTTGCGCTTTTGATTGTACAATACATCACTTTTGAGCTATACCGGATGATTCTTCCCGTTGCTTTGCTTGCGAACCAAAACTTAAACCGCTGGTTGCTTATCAATGAACGTATATTTTGTACGCCTGTTTTTTGTTATTTCAGCATAACAAAGTGTTTCATTGATTTAACTCATTGCATTAGCGACGTTAGGCACCATGTTGGGAAACCCTGCCTAATGCAATCAACCCTTTATACACTGGCCTTAGTAACGCCCGGCACTGGAAACCCAACTCACAAACCTACGGCTAATCCGATAGCTATCGGATCCAGCGCCTGTACCAATATTGATTGTCCTGCGCCTGTAGGGTATTTCCTCCCCGGCATTTGCATACCGCCAGCAGGTAATTGTCAAAGATCTTTATGCGAAGAAAAAACCAAACGCTGTTACCGTCAGTACTATTATATTCATGTTGCTTTTCTTGTGCTGAACTGGAAATCCAACGCATAACCTACACATCATTCCGACACCTAATATAAGTTGTCGTGCGCCAGTGAGGTATCTTTCTTTTGGTCCAAGCTCGTCCAGGTTAGGATATATCTAACTCTTTTAAATCTGCATTTGACCAATAGAAAACTTTGAAGTCTTTTCGCTCGTATTTATTGCGCAATTTCAATTCCCTTAAAATCGAGCCTTTTAATATTCTATCTATTTAAAAATCCATTATAATGCTCTTCTTCGTACTCAAGTAAACATTCTTTTATTTTTAAAATAATTGCTTTTGGCATGTTAATATCTTGAGGAAGTAAATACCCCCCGTTGTATTTGTTTCGAATTCCTGTACCGTGCAGCATACCAGCAATGATAATTTCTTTCATACTTTCTCTTTATTGAATAGGTCTCAAACAGCAAGGCAATTAACAGATTTCTTTTTTCCCCAATAGTTGCATATTTTTATGAAAATCTATTTTTATTAGCGAATAAAATCCCCTTTTAGATATGAATACAGGTAAAATAATTGTTGACTTAAGGGATAAGAAGGGCTGGAACCAGTCTGAACTGGCCGACAAAAGTGGTGTATCCAGGGTAATGATCGGCAAATATGAACGGGGAGAAGCTGCACCGTCTATTGATGCCGCTAAAAAAAGTGCTGATGCTTTTGCTGTGTTAGCCTTGACTATTTAGTGGGAGAAGGCATTAATGTTTCCTTCGATAAGAAAAACCTTAAACGCCTGCAGGATATTGAAAAACTTGATACCGATACCAAAGAAAAAATCTACTTTGTAATTGATAATATTATTCAAAACGTAAAGGCTAAAAAGGCTTTTGCTTTGTAACTTAAAAACATTTTCTTATGCCCGATACTTTGTATGTGCGTATCAAAAAAGATTATGCCGCCGCTATTATTAAAGACCTGGAAAAATTAGATGCGGTAGAACTCTTAGAAGAAGCCCCTGTTCCTGAATGGCAAAAAAAGGAAGTCCGCAAACGCCTTAAAGACTTGCAGAAAAATCCTTCTAAAGCAGTAAGCTGGAATGATGCCACCAAAAAAATAAAGCAACTGGCTAAATAAAAAGCTTTACCGCTATCTTTTCCCCGGTTGCTATTGATGATCTGGAACAGGCTGTTGAGTATTATGAAGAAAAGCAAATTGGCCCAGGTAAACGCTTTGCCGCACACTTACAAATAACACTTAATACAATCAAACGCAACGCTTTCTTTGCCACCGTCCGTTATGATGATATACGCTGTGCCGGCATTAAAAAATTTCCATACCTGATACACTATCATATCAATGAAGATGAACTATTAGTTACCATCATCGCCGTTTACTCCACTTATAAAGCGCCGCTTTGGTAAAATAAAAAAGCCACCAGTTATAAAAGCTGGTGGCTTTACTGCTTTTATTATGCTATCCTTTACTTCGCACTACAGCCGATGAATTGTTTGTCTTGCCCAAATTTTGCAAATGGATAGTTATTTGTAGCCCTACTTCTCGTCCTTGTGATTTAAATATGTTCCAATTGGTATTGTTCTTCCTTGAAATTGTCCTGATGCTTGGTAAATGTATTTTACATGTCCGGTAAAAGTTTCTTTTGAAAATTTTGAGTAAATCAAATTTGTCGTTGCTTCATTTAGCTGACTATAACTAGTGTCGTCTCCAATATAATTTTCTTTTAATTTCAATATTGTAGAAATGTATTTTAAATTTTCGATTTTAACAGTATCGTAAACTTTTACGTCTGGTGTATAATATTGTCCTAATCTGTCAATTAGCAATTTCTCCAGTTCTTTACTTTCAGTTTGATCTGGCTATACTTCCTCCCCGGCATTTGCATACCGCCAGGATTATAGTCATTGGCAGTTATAACATCAGCATTGTAGTAATCAACCGTGGTACCGTCAATCGTGTGACCTAACTTTTTATCAAACACAGTCGCCAAAACATTTCCCTGATGATTGCTAAACTCAAAGAACTTAAACCCTCGCTGAAGGTTAACGCTGTAACCTGAACTGATGGTATTTCCCGGAAGTAATTTTGAATCCGTAGTTAAAGATAAAACACCTAGTCTACTACTGCCGGGTGTATTTCTTTCGTCCAAGTTAAGAGTAGCGGGTATGTTGGCGTCTACGCATGTACTGTTATACATCGACATCACATTACCACTGGCATCGCTGGTGTACCAGGTATAACTGCTCGCTGTGGATGCCCCGATTGTTGCACAAGATTTCTCCACCTGCTTACCTATGCGGTTGCCAAATAGTAATTACTGCCCTGCACAGGAAGCCTTCGCACATAAACTACGCTTCATTGCTGCGCCTGTCTGAGCCAGACTTCTTTGCCTGGAGAATGATGGAAACCTCCGCAGATTGCTGTAAATGCATTCACTGAGCCTAACAGCTTTTCGTAGAGCATCTCTTTCCTATGTGTGGCCTATTACTAACGCCTTGTTCCTGTTTCTGCTTTTCCCGTGGCACTTTCCTATCACGTTTGTAATTTGCGCAAACGGAGAAAAAGCCGATACGAAGAAGAGACGAAAGAGAGACGAAGAAACTATTGTGAAAGAAAAGCTTTTAATATTCGAATTATCAAGGCCTTTGAAGACTTTTCTGGTGGCTCCTTATGTAATCAAACTCCGGCCCTACTGATTAAGAGCCAGCCCCGCAAAGGAAAGCTTTACACATTAGGCTACCTCATTCCTTCGGCATCGTTTACTATTTTGTGGTTCTTTACTGCTACTGTTTTACAATTCGAATTGCTACAAAATTTTCAGTTCACTAGTCTGTTTACACAAAGGAAGGTCGTGCGCCAATTGGAAAAGAGGGAACAAAAAATGAAAAACGGGAGACCATCTTTGAAAAGTCAGTTGCTTTTTTATGCGAATATTTATTTTAATTCATATCAGGCAACAGGGCTAAACACTAATTCATTTAGTAACATTGGATTAACAATTTGATAATGCTTTGGTAAAGTAACAAAACGAGCTTGCAATCTCAAACCACATTACAATTCATGAAAATTTCCGAACAAATACGAAGTTGCAAATGGTTTTTTTATGGATTGTCCATACTGCTGTTTTGCTGTACAACCCTGTTGTTAGTTTCAGGAAAAGCGGGCAGTTTTATTGCCTTGAATGGTTACCATCCTATTGCATTGAATGTATTTTTCATTAACTACACTTTTGTGGGTGATGGAATATTTGCAGTTTGTTTAATTGGCGTAATGTTTTTCTACTTTAAGAAAAAACAGGAAGCATATACCTTGTTGTTATCGTTTTTGATTTCCGGCATTGCAGTACAGGTAATAAAAAATCTGATAGATTCGCCGAGGCCACACTTGTTCTTTGAACGTGGTCAGTATCTGTTTTTTATTGATGGCGTTACACTTACGAATTACCACAGTTTCCCATCGGGACATACTACCACTGCATTTGCAATTGCCACTGTAATGGTGCTTTTTTCAAAGAGAAAGAACTGGCAATTACTCTTTTTACTTGCTGCATCATTGGTAGGATATTCCCGTATATATCTGGCGCAACATTTTTTATCAGACGTGATAATAGGAGCTGCAATCGGCACTGGCTGCGGTATACTGGCTGTATATTTAAATGCCAATGCACAGTACATCCTACTTTCCCTGCACAAACTAAAACGTATTAAAAGGAATGATTCATTCCCGTCACCCTCTTCAGTACAGCCGGTATGAATCATGTTTTTGATACCCGATTAATAAAGTTTGGAGTTACTGGTATCGTTGGTATGGCCATAGATTTTTCCATCACCTGGTTCTGCAAAGAAAAATTACGATGGAATAAATACGTTTCAAACTCGCTGGGCTTTTCGATTGCAGTTGTTAGTAATTTTTTATTAAACAGATATTGGACATTTGAACAAAGCAATCATGCTTTTGCTAACCAGGCAATTAAATTTCTGCTGGTATCGGTAACAGGGTTGGCTATCAACAATCTTTTGTTGTACCTGCTGGTAAATAAATCGAAACAAAATTTCTATTTCCTTAAGTTAGTCATAATCGGCTTGGTTTTTTTCTGGAATTATTTTATCAATGCTATTTTTACATTTAATTAATGGCAATTGAATAACCGTAAAAAAACAATCATTCTTATTGTTGGAGCAACACTCTTACGCCTTGTAATTGCGTGTAGCATCGAGTTGGGAAATGATGAAGTGTATTACCGAATGTATGCCCAACAGTTGCAATGGAATTATTTTGACCATCCGCCCATCGTTGGCTGGCTAATAAGAATCACAACAGCGAATCTTCTACTCGACAATGAATTATTCATCCGCCTTGGCGCTATACTTTCTGCAGCGGCAACTACCTGGTTGTTGTTTTTGAGTGGTAAAAAATTAAGCAATGATTACACCGGCTTTTTAGCTGCAGTCATTTACACCGCCACCTTGTATGGAAGTATAATTGCCGGAACTTTCATATTACCCGATTCACCACAAATGGTTTGCTGGGCGGGCTGTATTTATTTGCTGATTGGTATCACCATAGATACCAGGATTAACCGGATAAAAAAAAAGGATGTTTTATGGTTTGGCTGTATTGCAGGGCTTGGTATGTTGTGTAAAATACATAGTTCATTTTTATGGTTTGGTTTTTTAGTTTACGTCGTTGCCTACAACAGGCAATGGTTGCGGCAACCTGTTCTCTATATTTCGGCAACCATTAGTTTGCTGATGTTTTACCCGGTAATTAAATGGAATATCGATCATCATTTTGTAACCTATGGCTACCATAGTAAAAGAGTAAACGTTTCAGGAAGTGGAATAGACATCGTTTCTTTTTTGACATTTTTTAGTGGGCAGTTTTTTTATCTAAACCCGTTTGTTTTTCCTTACCTGATGATTGCTACATTTGCAGCTTTTAAAAATAAATTGCAAATGGTATCTTCCCAAAAAAAGATACTGTTGCTTACAGCCTTGCCATTGATTGGCATTGCAACCCTTATTTCTTTTTTTAAAAATGTACTCCCACACTGGACGGGACCCGCCTATACCAGTTTAATCTTACTGGCTGCGTGTTATTTTTCTACAAAAAAAACAACCGTAGGTTCGCAAAAATGGATTGCACACAAACCGGTGGAAATTGCTTTTGTCATTATGCTTTCAATCATTGTTTCGGGTATTGTTCTCATCAATTATTACCCCGGCACTTTAGGCAAAAAAGATAAAAAATTGTTGGGCGAAGGCGACTTTACTTTAGACATGTATGGATGGCATAATGTAAAACCTACCATTGAAAAAATTTTTGAAACCGATATACATTCCGGAACAATGAAAAAAAATGCAGTGATCATTAGCAATAAATGGTTTCCCGCAGCGCACCTGGATTTTTATGTGGCTATGCCTTTAAGAAGAGATTTGATTGGCCTGGGTGACACCAGTAATATCCATCAATATGCCTGGATCAATCCAACAAGAAAACTATTGCAAAAGGGGGATGACGCTTACTGTATAGTTCCTTCTAATAATTATTTTGAGGTAAATGAAACCTTCGACCCGTTGTTTACCACAATAACCGGACCTTCCGTTATAGAACAAAAACGAAATGGAAAAGTATGCCGGAGATTTTATGTTTATCGGTTAAAAGGTTACCGCGATAAATAATTGCACACTTTTGTTATCGTGAATAAGCCTTTATTGAATGCATCGGTTGTTACCAAAGTTTTTTTATAAGCCGCCTTTTGCAAATTAGCATCACACAGGAATTGAATCCACAAATTGGCAAGATATGTCTGCACACTACGTATTCTCACCTCAAAGAATATTGTTCCTTCTTTATCCAAAATGACCATTGATATAGTTCTTTGTTAACTCTTGTTTCGGCGATTTAAATAATTCCTCCGCTGTATTAAATTCGATCAGCTCTCCGAGGTACATAAATGCAACATAGTCAGATACCCGCTGGGCCTGCTGCATGTTGTGGGTAACAATCACGATGGTATAATCCTTCTTTAATAACTTGATGAGCTCTTCAATTTTATTGGTGCTGATGGGATCTAGTGCAGAACAAGGTTCATCCATTAAAATTACTTCGGGTCGCAACACCACAGTTCTGGCAATGCAAAGCCGTTGCTGCTGTCCGCCGGATAACTTAACGGCTGGCTTTTTCAATTCATCTTTTACTTCTTCCCACAAGTAACTTTCCTTTAATGATTGTTCAATCAATTTGGGTACTTGGTCTTTCGGAGTATTGTGAAGACTCAGCGCATAAGCCAGGTTATCATAAATATTTTTCGGTAACGGATTGGCTTTCTGAAAAACCATGCCGATTCTTTTTCGCATTTCGGTCACTGAATTTTTTTTATCATAAATATCGATTCCGTCGATGGTAATACGACCTTCAATCTTTACATCATCCACCAAATCGTGCATGCGGTTGAAGCAACGCAACAAAGTTGATTTACCGCATCCGGAAGGCCCGATTAAAGCCGTTACCTTATTTGCCGGGAAACTAATATTTACCTGCTTTAAAACCTGCTTCTTTCCAAACCAAAGGTTCAGCGATTCCGCTTTCAATTTTACTTCATTCATAATTATTCCAGTTTTCTGTATTTAAAGCGGATATAAAATGCCACCAGGTTTAACACAAACACCAACACTATTAAGACCACTGCGGTAGCGTAGGCCAGCGGTCTCACCAATTCTATCGACTGGTGTTGGGTAGAAAGCATATAGAGGTGATACGGCAGCGCCATAAATTCCTGGTTAACAGAGGCGCTGATACCATTGATATAAAAGGCAACGCCGGTAAACAATATCGGTGCAGTTTCTCCTGCTGCTCTTGACACTGATAAAATGATACCCGTTAAAATTCCGGGGAGTGCCGATGGAAGAATGACGTCTTTAATGGTTTCAAATTGGGTAGCACCCAATGCCAATGTTGCTTCCCGCAAACTGTTTGGTATTCTTTTTAACGCTTCTTCTGTTGTGGTGATAATGTAGGGTAATGATAAAAGTCCCAGCGTTAGACCCGCTGACAAAACGGAGGTACCCAGGTGCATCCCCTGAACAAATAATGCGAGGCCAAACAAGCCATAAATAATTGAGGGTATACCTGCCAGGTTGCGAATAGCAGCCCGGATAATATTGGTAAGGGCAGAAGGCTTTGCGTATTCATTCAGGTAAATTGCACAGGCAATACCAAATGGCACAGCAAAAATGGTGGTAATCACTACCAGCAACAGTGTTCCTAGTATGGCCGGCAGAACTCCACCCTTTGTCATCCCGTCAGTTGGTACAGTGCTGATAAAATTCCAGGATACCGCATGCAATCCTTTCGAAAAAATATCATACAGTATAATGGCCAAAAAGAGGCAGACCAGCCCGGTACTACCAATCAATAATACCCAGTTAAAGAAACTTTTAATTTTACCAATCATTCGTGAAATTTTCTAAGCCGGTTTGCAAAATATTCACCGGCAAGGTTGATACTGAAAGTGATAAAGAACAATACGGCTGCAATGGCAAACAATGCAAAATAATGCGTTGTTTGGTAAGGCACTTCACCCATTTCGATAGCAATGGTTGCGGTAATGGTACGTATAGAATCTAAAAAACCTTTTGGCATCATAGCGGTATTGCCAGTGGCCATTAACACCGTCATGGTTTCGCCTAAAGCACGGCCCAGGCCCAACATTACGGCCACAATCAAACCCGGCAAAGCCGCTGGTAGTGTAACTTTGAAGAGGGTGGTCCACTTGTTGGCACCGAGGGCAAGTGATGCCTCCCGGTAACTTTTTGGAATGGCATGTATGGCATCTTCACTGATGGTGATAATGGTAGGCAAGGCCATAACGGCGAGCAAAACGCTCCCGTTTAATGCATTTAACCCATTTTGAATTCCAAACAGTTTGGCTATGCCGGGTCCAACCAACACAATTCCTAAAAAACCAATGGTTACGGAAGGTATCGATGCCAGCATTTCAATCACCGGCTTTAATATTTGCTGGATCCGTTTGGGTGCAAATTCGGATAAATAAGCGGCTGTTAATATTCCCAGCGGCACGGCGATGATCATAGAACCAAGTGCCACCAGGCCGGTGCTTACCAATAAAGGACTGATACTATAGCCCTTGGATCCGACACCGGGGTTCCATTGCGAGCCGGTAAAAAAATCTAACGGACTTACTTTCAAAAAAAATGCGACACTATTATAGAGCAGCATAAATAAAATACCACCCAATAACACAATTACCAACAAGCCTGTAGCCTTAAATAATTGTTTAAAAAACCAGTCTTTTTTTTCTCTTAACGTTATGGTCATAAATTATTTATTGTACCGGATAATAACCCGCATCCCTGATTATTTTTTGACCTTGCGGACTTTTTTCAAATTCGATAAATTGTTTTATCTTTTGCCAGTCTGCCTTTTTGAAATATTGAAAAAGCGGCCGTTGAAAAATATATTTCCCTTGTAAAATGATTGCAGAGTCAAGTGCAGAATAGGCTTGTTCATTTATTGTGGCCGCTATCTTTAACACCTTCAAACCCTTTGCACCGCCATGTATCAGGTAACCGGCGCCTACATACCCAATACCCGAGTGGTCATTTTTTATGCCTTCCAGTATTTGTGCATTGCCGTTCATTTCCTTCGCAGCCGCACTAAATTTAATGTTCAATCTTTCTTTTACAAAGTCGTGGGTACCAGAATTGCTTTGCCGGCCATAAATATTTACCGGCAGGCTTGATTGAATAATGGAAGACCAGTTTTTGTAGGTGCCGTTTAGTAATTTCCCCAGGTTATCAGCACTGATAGAATCTATCGGAAGATCGTTGGCAACTACAAAACCGATGGCATCCTGGGCAAACACAAAAGAGTCTATCGCCGTTTTCCTGTTGCTAAAAAGTTCCTTTTCTTTTTGATTTATGCTTCTGGAAGAATTGGCTACATCCGCCGTGCCATTAATGAGCGATGCAATACCAAGGCCGGAACCACCGCCGGAAATAGACACAAAATAAGCAGGATTGATTTTATGAAATGTTTCCGAAAGTTGGACGGCCAGATTTACTTCTGTGTCGGAACCTTTTACTTTAATGGTATTATTTCCTTCAGAACAGGATACCAATAAAATTATAAGCCAAATCATTTTTCTTTGCATACGCTTTATACTTGAATGTAATGAAAGCATAAGCATGCTTAAAACCTAAAATTCAATATTAAGTTATGTTTAATTCTTTTTGCAAGAGGGTGTAGCAACTTATAAAAAAATAGCATGAAGTAGAAAACAGCATTTATTTAATCAGGAAAAATTTACCTTCTTTTAGTAAACAAAGATTGCTTCAAACTTTTGGCGGCGATTTCATCCTCCCGGGTTGAAAATTGGAATTAAGTGTCCTCATCACCAGAAGCTAAAAAACCAAAACGGTATAAAATGATTCACTAAAAGTTGACGATTAACAAATTGTAACCGGTAATCAAAAAATAGAACCTGACAGTAAAATTTTACAGATTGTACCCTTTTAATGCAGGACCAGGCATCGGAAAACGAACACCTGACGATGCAAATTGCCGACCAACTATTCAATACACGTGTTGCAAAAAATGCATTGATCTACTTTAAAGACAAAGCTCCTGCGTACACTACCAAACGCTTTTATCTAAAACCAGATGGCAGCACACACCTGCAGGAAGACTATGCGCAGATCAGTGGCAAAACAAAAAAAGTAACGGTGCCCATTATAAATACAGCGGAACTTACGAGGGAATTGTTCATTTAATAAAGCAACAAGTGGCAGCATATCCCCCGGTGCCTGAATCCTTTTTTAAACAGGTTCTTTTCAATTATGTGTTTTCCAATGGCTATGCCCACTTAAAGCATTTTTCATTGGTACAGTTTGAGTTTGGCGATTACACTTTGCAAAATGAATGCGATTTAATGTGTACTATTCTGCACACAACGGGTGAGAAAGATACAGCCTTTGACTTAGATGAAGGAGGTATCAAGACTAATTTCTACCAGCAATACGGTTACTATGGAAGACCGAACTTTGAAGAACTTGAAGAAAAAATCGGATTGAATTAAAAAAGAGCAAAACGCATTATAAACAATCTGATTAGCCATAACAATGAAGTGATCGATATGGTAGAGAATTCATTTTTAAACCCGGTTGCTAAACAAAAGTACACTGCTTATTACCAGGATAAAGTAAAACGGTTTGGCTAATTGAGTTGAGTTGTTAACTGATAATTCCGTGGAGGTAACATTTGTGAATTATTGATATTTAAATTATTCTATCAATGACCACATTATGGTAAGCCACGACTTGTCGTCATTAGTTGTCAGCGGTTTTCATATTTTAACGGTATTCAATACAAGTGCAATAAGACTACCTTTAGTATATGCAATTTATTAGACGAATTATTTTTATATTAATTGCGATTACCATTACGGTTTTTATAAAAGCACAAACTGTTTTTAAAACTCCCTCTGGCCAAAAATATCATTTAGCATCTTGCAGAATGGTGAAAAATGTATCACAGGAAATAACGATTGGGGAAGCAAAAAAGATGGGTTTGGAGCCATGCAAAATTTGTACTCCTCAAAATATGTATAGTAGTGCTCCGCCGCCTCATGAAGCACAGGGACAAACCAGTACTGCTCAGTGTATTGGTTATACAAAGGCAAGCAATCAATGCAAGCACAGGACAAGTATTGCCAATGGATATTGTTACCAACACCAGCCTAAATAGCTTCACCTTCAGTTCTCGCTATTAACACGCAGCCTCAACACAACACTGAACAATTAGATTTTATTCATCGTTCTTTGATAACCACCCTCCCATCCTTTTCCATCACAAAACCTCTTTCAACAGCTTTAGCAATTCCCTTCTTCATTGCAATTTGAACATTGGTACCAGAGCGGGCAAAGCCGAATAATTTGGAAGCCTCTCTCACGAGATCTTCCTTTGGTAAACTAATTTGATGACTCAATACTTCCTTTACACAATTGGCAATTTCTTCCGGTGGTATATCTTCCGCATCTCTTTTTTGGCCAGCTATCGTCATTACTCTGAAGTCTTTGAAATTCTCAGGATGCTGTGTGTTTTTCCAAAAAACGATGTCGCTATTTTGACCGGTTTGTGTTAGTTCCGATTCAGCAAGTAATCTCTCAAATTGAGCAATAATACGTGCTCCTAATTTTGAAATGCCCCAGGCTGTTAGCACACGCTTGGCCAAAAGGTTCCTCGTAATGGGTGCTTCAATTTCCAATACCTGGTTGATTTGGCTTTTAATCTTTTCAGCATTGCTAAACTGAAGAAAATTTTCGGTTGAATTGGACAGCACCATATCAAGGTTACAAACATCGTACATGCGATTTGCAATAGCAGCTATTGAAACAGGGATCGTTGTGGATTGGGCATCATTATTCAAAACAAGCGGAGCCATTTTAGGAGGTTCAATAATCGTGTTTGCAGTTATAACCGCAATGATTTCTTTACCATCATTGGCTTCTGCATTTTTTATGGCGTCCAGAATTTCCTGTATCACCCGGTCTGCATTTTCCCACCAATCGGTTGACCACACTTTGTGCAATGTCCATCCCAGTAACTTTAAAACCTCTTGCTGAATAATCTCCCTGTCCTTCGCTGTTTTGGCTGCATAATAATTTACTCCATCGCATAAAATACCCAGCAAATATTGCGAAGGTTTCTTGCTATTCACAATACCAATATCAATGCGATAACCGGAACAACCAATATTTGTATTTACTTCATACCCATGTTTACGGATTTTTGCTGCTACTATTTTTTCAAAACCTCCTTCCTTATGCTCAGCAACGATTTTACGCAAACCTAAAGTAGATCTACCTTTCTCTGCATATTCTAAAAATGCTTTTATGCTGGCTACGCCTTCGGAAGCGGATCGGGTAATATCAATCTGGTCGGCACGAAGTGTTGAAAATACCTGCATCTCGTACCTTGCACGACTAACGGCTACATTCAGCCGCCGCCAACCGCCTTCCCGGTTTAATGGTCCAAAATTCAAACTTACTTTACCTTCTTTGTCGGGCCCATATCCCATGGAGAAAAGAATTACATCTCTTTCATCTCCCTGTACGTTTTCAAGATTCTTTATAAAAATAGGCTCTGCCACATCATTGGCAATGGCTTCCAGTTCAGGATTTGTTCTTAACAATTCATCAAACATATTTTGCATCAGCGATTGCTGTACCGAACTAAAACTTACTACCCCGATGCTTTTTTTAGACAATACCGGATCACTCAACCTGCGTTTTATTTCATCCATCACTGCCCTTGCTTCAAAACTGTTTTGCCTGGTTTTGCCCCTGTCATAATAGCCTTGCACCGGTATGAATTTAACCTTGCTTGCAATATCGTCCGGCGATGGAAAGGTCATTAACTTATTGTCGTAGTATTTTGAATTGCTAAAGGCAATCAGGCTTTCATGTTTGCTACGGTAATGCCATAACAAATATTTGGATGGCATGGATAAAGCCAGGCAATCATCCAATATACTTTCCAAATCTTCTTTCTCAATATTTTCTTCATCCACATTACTGGCGGAGGAGAAAAAACTGGTGGGTGGCATTTGTTTGGGATCGCCAACAATGATCATATGGTGTGCCCTTGCGATAGCACCTACTGCCTCACAAGTGGGCATTTGAGAGGCTTCATCAAAAATAATGAGGTCAAATTTTGCAGCACCTGCATCAAAATATTGCGCAACCGAAATCGGGCTCATCAACATGCAAGGTGCAATCCTTGGTAACAGATTGGGAATGGCATCAAAAAGTTTACGGATGGGCATTCCACGGCCGTTATTTCTGATGGTTCGTTGCAATAATCCTATCTCCGAAGACTGCGCCGCTTCTTTGGTAAAGTCGGGTAGTTTAGCTGCCAGCTTTGCAACCAATTCTTCTTTAGTAAGCTTTTCAAAATAGCGGCTCATCTCCCTGAAGCGTCTTATCTTTTCTTCAAACAATTTACCGTTGAATAAGCAGAGGGCTGGTTCTTTTTGTATGATGTAATTGGCACAGGAACGATAAAGGCCTTTCTTAAAAGCATTGATCACCTGCGGGCTTTGTATTCGTCCATTTTCATAAGCTGCTATCACCGGCAGCAGTCCGGCCTGTAGTGCCGTGTCTTTTGTATTAAGCCAGCTAACCCAATCTTTTAATTGATCAATTGCCCCTGAGGCATTATCCAATGCCTGACTTGCTATTTTGAGATAATTAACGGAATCTGTTTTATAGGGAGAAAAATCAACACCCAGTATTTCAGTTAATCTTCTTTGAATCATGCTTACCACTAAATGTGATTCAGCAAAATTCTGCAACGACTTTCCGTGTATCACCATGAAATTACGTGTGCCTTCTGAAAGCGCATTGCCTATATAATTCCTCCATAATTTAGCTTTGATCGTATCACCAGTAACAAAAATAATTTCCCGGTTTATGTGAATCACCGCATTGGCAATAAACACGAGTTGAGTCCAGTTACACTCCCCATTTTTCCAGAGAAAACCAAGCAGCGGAGTTAAAAAACCAGCGTTGCTTTCTATGACCTGTTGTTCTTTTTTATAAGCAATTATTTTTTCAAGCGTTGATACCACTTTGTCATTATCCGCCTTACCGTTGCGTGAAAGTTTATTTAGCAATTTTTTTATACTACCCTGTTCCAAATATTTCGGCAGAAACCATTTTGTTGTTGCAAGGTTCCACTTTGTTAATAATTCTTCGCCGTTCAATTGCAAAATTGAATCCTGAAAAATTGCCAACAATTCACTCCGCAACCGATCTCTTTCAGTTCCATGCTCACTTATTTCTGTAACCTGTTTTAAAACCTGCTCTACATTATCTGTCAAGAATATTGATACAGGTATATCAGGCAATGATGCTAATAAGCGGGTAATACTATTGAGTGCTTCAAATTGCTTGTCGTGCATCACTTGTGTATCCAACTGTTGCTTAGCACAAAGTAAATCGCAATTGGTACGGTAGTCTTTTATTGCCTCCTGGTATTGACCCAGTAGTACTTTCACTTCGCTTTTACCTTGTTGGCTATATGTTCTGGTACTTATAATTTGTAAAGGATGGTTGTGTGGATTTGGCAAGGATGAACCTGCTACCTGTATCTCTTCTACAATATCGTTCCAGCCTGTAACATCGGTTCTGCTAAGTGTTTCAAGCGATGCATCCGAAAAATTTATCTCATCGGGTATTGCTTCCAGTTGTGCATCTACAGAGAAACAATCGAATAATGAAAAGCCAAAAGGATATATTTTATGCAATGCTTTTACATAACCATTTAATTCGGCCCGCAACGTATGAATCCTTGCGGCCTCCGAACGGTAATTTTCAGGTGGAATCGTTCTTACCACTTCCGAAGTTCTTTTTAATTGTTCCAATACAGCAGACTTCTTCGATTTATTGGAATGCAATTCCAGACAAAAAGGCCCCACACCAATCTTCTCCAACCGATCTCTTACTACCGAAAGTGCCGCCATTTTTTCCGCCACAAAAAGTATTTTTTTCCCATTATACAAAGCGTTGGAAATGATGTTGGTAATCGTTTGCGATTTACCGGTGCCGGGTGGTCCGTGCAAAACAAAACTTTGATCTTTCACCGATTCGGTGATTGCTTCCAGTTGCGACGAATCGGCGCTGATGGGCAATACAATAGTCGCAGGATGGTGTAAGTCATCGAAGTCACCGCTATTATCATTATCCGGAATATTCCACTCGATCTTTCCTGAAATTAAACTGGACACAATTTTATTTTTCGAAAGTTGCTCTGTATTTTGATGAATATCATTCCACATAATAAACTTGCTGAAAGAAAAAATCCCCAGGAATATTTGTTCCTCTACATCCCATCTTTTATTCGTCATGATGGCCTGCCGGATGATGTTGAACACTGCCCTTGCGTCCACCCCACTTTCATCTTTGGGTAAATTATCCAGCCCGCCAATACTGATTCCAAAATCTTGACGGAGCATTTCGAGTAAGGTAATATTCATCATCGTTTCCTCCTCACGGGTACGGATGATAAAGCCTCTTTGTGCAGACTTTTTAATGATCTCAACCGGCATTAACAGTATCGGTGCAAATCGTGGCCGCTCACTCTCCGTAGTTTCATACCACTTTAACATGCCCAACGAAACGTACAAGGTATTCGCTCCGTTTTCTTCCAATGATAAACGGGCGGCCCGGTACAATTGGGTAAGACTTACAGCCAGCTCATTTTCCGGCAAGTAAGATCGCAATCGCTTTTGGGTAAATTCATGATTTATCAGGTCCGCAATTGGGTCCGTAATATTGATTGATTGATACACACCCGCATTTCGTAGTGGATTATCCCAGTCGTTTGGCTTACCCAGTATCTGTAATTCGATACCTGCTGCCAACGCATCTTCCAATTTTGGCAATTGGGTAAAAATAAGTTGTACCGTGTTCCTGGTAATTCTGAGATTGAGCAGGTTGTTGCGTAAGGTGAGGTCAAGCAGCTTTCGTTCCCAAATTTGCTTTTTAGATATTTCCAGCTTGTCTACGTCCACCAGTTTTGAAGTAGGCACTATTTCTTCGGGTATCCCGCTGTTCCTGGTTTGCGATGCAGGCGCTACGATTTCTATCCCGTTTAAGGTTTGAATCCTGAGTGGCAGCGGACGAATACCACTAAACCTTGCCCGCTTAATATCTACGAACAAAATAAAATCATCCTCCTTCATTAACTTATAATTGGCATCTACCACCGCCTTATCAAAACCTGCGGCATTGCCTGCATTCATGAAAGTGGCTTCCACCAATACGATTTCGTTGATACCATCTACGGTTCGTTTTGTAAGCAACGATACATCATCGTTTACACTATCCGGGAAGGTCTCATTGATCAACCAGCCACCAACAAACGCATGACCTTTTATCACGATGATAAGCGAATGTATCCCGATGGCTTCAAGGCAACTGGCATACAATAAAGCGATGTCCAGACAATTGGCCATCTTCTGAGAAAAGATGGTGTCGCACATACGTATGCGCTGACCGGCTTCTTCAAAACTAGCGGGCACACTACAGTAAACAAGATTGAGCTCCGCAATGGCTTCATAGATAGCGGCCATTTGTTTTCTTACCCTATCAGGATTCAGGCTCTGGTATTCATCAAAGGAAGGTTTGCCAGTCCATTTTTGTAAGATCTCAGACGCCCGTATAATAACCCTTGCAATCTCCGGATGATTGGGTGTGATAAAAGCCGCCAGCATTTCCGGCAAAACTGTTACACCATTCCATTGCTCATAAGACAGCACATCAATGGAATAAACATCTTCAAATAAAATTTCATTTTCAGCCTTGATGATCAATCGAAAACTTCCGGCAATCCGCTCCGTTAATTCAGCCAGGTATTTTGTGATGGACTTAATATCGATCGCTCCCAGGTCTACCAGTTCATCCTGCGGTAGGGTGTCCACCCGCTTATTCCACACAATAGCAAATTCCGGTTCGGGAATTATTTCAATATTGATATTGGTTAAATCAGTGGGGCCAATATTTTTAATGGTAAGTTTACGGATGACCGGCACATGATTTTGCTGCATCGCAAAATTAATGATGGGGGTGTAGATTAGGTCGACTTGTAGAAGAGATGATAAATTATTCATGAAAGAGGTGGATGATTAAATAATAATTTTCCGATTTAATTTTGCTATCTAGGTGAAAAAAATAAGATGCCCATCAGAAACTATAATTATTGTATGCTTTCAACTAATGCTTCATATTGATCAGCATCTAATTCCTTTATTTTAGACAGAACAATTCCTGAAATCTTTCCAATCTCATCAATATCGATAGGATGCATTCCTCTATCAAACTGTTCTCCGATGTGCGAATACTCATTAATAACACGGTTAACGAGAGTTATTGAAACGCTGTCATTATTAAAAAACTTTTTTATTCGGTCATCGTTTGATAATTTATGATTGGGGTATTTATAAAATAAATACGCTTCAAGAAATTTTCGCATGTTATTTCCGAAATTATATTGATAATGATGAGATAGCTTTTCAGCGTTTGAAACAGAGGATTTATAAATCTCATTGAATAGATAATTGAATTCTGTGATGTAGTTTTTCAAATAATCAGGTGCTAAATTTAATAAAGTAAATCCTTTACTTTTTCTGTCAATTATGAAGTATTTTATATCCGCTTTATCACCACTGTTCGGTTGAGGTTTCCATTTCGGTATAGTTAGTTTTTTTAAATATTTTAAGAAATCCAGATTATGAGTTGAAATAAATAATTGCCCATATTTTTTGGGTTTTGCAATTATACTTTCAATCAGACTGTACATAAAAAAAATATGATTACTATCTAAGCTTGAAATAGGGTCGTCTATAAAAATAAGCAGTTTATTACTACTGCGCTCATCTTTCAACTCATCCTCCATCCTGGCAACGAAATAACAAAAGGAAATCAGGCTACATTCTCCTTCACTTAAGTTGTTTGCATCCAGATTGTCTCTTTGTATTTTAAACTTTATATTGCCCATTGTACCTTCCGCAACAAGCTTCAATTCATTATGACCAAAAAAATGAGTTAGATGATGGTTGACAAGTTCGGCTCCTTTGCCCTCGTCTTTTGCTTGAGCTTCTAACATTCTTTTGTCTTCAGACAATGTCTCAATTTGCCCAATAATAGAACTTAAATTATCTTTAGTTTTGTAATAAACATCTTCGGCGTCAGTTATCTTCAAAGTCTCTTTATGATAATCAATATCAGTTAAAAACTGAGCTATGTCCGCTTTTCGAAGATCTGTTCTCGCAATTTGCTGATCGGTAGATAGGGTATTTGTTTTATCATTATGAATTGATATTAATATGTTGAAGGTTTTCAAGATACCCTGGATTGATTCAGAAATGTCAGCTATTTCTGGCATTTCACGTTCTTTAAAGACGTCTGTTTCCCGTTCTTTTAATTCAAAAATTATTTTATCCAGACTACTGTCATAGATTTTAATTACAGAAATCCAGTCTTTATGAATTTCCTCAAACTTTCTTGCAAGACTCGCATAAAATAAGTCTTTATTAATAACAAGAAATTCAGATAATCTTTGCTTGGCTTGTATTAAACTGTCAATCTGATTTTTTATTTGTTTTCTTAGCTCTTCTGATGCTCTACTAAAGTGTTCGTCCAATTTATTCCATAAATCATCATGTAGTGTATTTCCACAAAAACCACATGTAGTCCTCTTTCCTTTATGCCTATCTACCCCTTGCCTAACCCATTCCTGAAGTAAATGATCATTTAGGAGATCAACAATTGGTATACCTGGCTTTATTTTCTTACGGAGCAGTTCTTTAGCCTGCGTATAATATTTTGAAAATTTCGGGCCGGTCTCCGGTAGTAAAATAATGTTGGGCTTTGAAGTTTCTTTCAATAATTTTCTCTTTTCGTCAATCACTTCTGTATTCAAAAGAAATGCTGAAATGTCTTTTTCTACACTTGAGATATCATTTTTTATATCTGTGATAGTGTACGTTCTCTTTGAAGGTGTAACAATAAATAGATTACTGTCAACTTTTATTCTATCATTAGCCCTATTTCTTAATTTATCTTCTAACGAATTACGTTTGCCGTTTAAATCTTTCAATTGGGTTTGACAGAGAATGGTGTTTTGATAATTTTCATAAAATAATCCCTTTTTTTCATCAACATTTCCCAACTTTAGCTCTATCTGTGTGATCTGCTTATCCAAGTCTATATTCTTCGAACCAAGAATTGTAAAAGGCCTTATTGTACCGTCATCATTATGTAACCAATTCAGATTTTCCTTTACAAAATCTGTATTATAAACGCGGACTTTGTAGTTACTTCGCATCTGAAGATTTGTAAGTACTGTGCCATCCGAAAGCGTGATTGAAAACACACAGTCAGTATAATTCTTATGTAAACTAAAATCTTCTATGCATTTAAATATTCTGGACAATGTAGTTTTACCGGAATAATTTCTTCCATAGATAACATTTAATCGTCTGAAAGTTTCAGTATTACCTATTGCAGTATTCCAGGAATAATCCCTAAAAAGTCCAAATTTGGGAATGTCGATTTTAGTTATCATTTTTTTAACTTTACGTCTGTAGAATATATAACTGATTCTCTAAATAGTTCATCACAAACCCATCACCTCTACTCTACTCCTCCCGCTATTCTCTTTACTCACTTTAATCTGCACCGGTATCCGCTCCGTCATTTCCTGCACATGGGATATCACACCCACTTTACGGCCCTGGTTGTGCAGGCGTTCCAAGGCATCCATGGCAATGTTCAAAGTGGCCGGGTCCAAAGAACCAAAGCCTTCATCAATGAATAAAGATTCTACCTGCATACGGCTGGAGGAGAGTGAAGCCAATCCCAGGGCGAGCGCCAGCGATACCAAAAAGGATTCACCGCCGGAAAGAGAGAATACCGTTCGGATCTCATTACCCATATCCTGGTCAATTACCTGTAGCCCGAGTGTGTCGGGTATGCGTTGCAACAAATATCTTTTACTCAACAATTCTAGATGTACGTTGGCATAACCAAGCAACACATCCAGTGTGTATTCCTGTGCAATTTGTCTGAATTTTTTTCCATCGGCGGAGCCAATGATATCATTGAGTTTGGCCCAGTTTTCTACAATCACTGCCTGGCTGTTTATAGCAGTTAAGAGACTGCCAATTGTCTTCTTATTCGCTGCATCCTGTTCCAGTCTAAACTGGAGTAGGTTTTTATTGTCTGTAGACGTTCTTAATAATTCCCTGGTACCGATAAAGAGTTCATTAAGTTCATCCGGTAGCTTTTCAGACAGGCGTTGTTTTTCATGATTCTCCAACGAAGTTTTTCTTTCATTCAACACAGATATGGATTGCGTGATGGCATCCTCTATTGCCCTTAAAAAAGCCTGTTCTGTTTCCATCCATTCGTGCGATAATTCCAATAATTGCAATAGCCCCACTTCATCCAGTGTGGAAGCGCTTTTTGTATTATGGGCAATCAGCCATGCCTGTATTTTTTCAGTATTTGTTTTTAGTTGTAACTGTAACTTTTCAATGTCAATGCCGGTTTGTTCTTTTTGCGTTGCAAGCCTTGTGATGGATGTTTGCAGTGTCTCCTTGTTTACCGAATGCTTATCCAAAACGAGTTGTGCCGTATCAACTGCCTTTTGCAATTCAGCTTCTATTTTAATCACAGCTTGCCCACTAAAAATTAATGCTCGCTGCTTGTTTAACCCACTGAGCTGCTCATTTAATCCCGCCAAAATGTTTTCCTTTTTTAGCAATTCTGTTTGCAGCAATTCTGATCGATCCTGCGTGGCTTTTAGTGTCTCAAACAACACACTATACCGCCCGGTTTCCTCATCCAGCTTTTGTATATCCGTTTTCCATTTTATGGCAAATGCACTCACCTGTTGAATAAATTGAGCTGGATCTTTTTTCCATTGGTTGAACCAATCAATCGCAGTAAAATACGGCGTCAACATTTTCTCCGTAGCCAACAAATCGCCATTCAATTTTGCGAGTGTTTCATTATGCTGCTCAAGCTGTTCGGTATAAGAGCGAAGCGCCCGATCTGTATCTTTTATTTTATTGCCATTTTCATTTCGTTGCACTTCTAATTTTATGATGAGTTGCTGCTGCTTATCCAGCAGTTGTTTATTGGCATGGTAGGTATGTAGCTTTTCATTGCGACTTTGCTGCAACGCTCTTGTTGCTGTAACCTGTTCTTGCAGCCAGCTTGCTTTTTCTGTATCGGACAGGTCTTTGCAATCTTTGTACACAGCAAAGTTTTTCCAGTCAGCTAGCAGCAGCATTAATGCAGGCTCGTCTGTTGCAATGGCTGTTTCCTGGTCAGCAGTTATCTGTTTCAATGTTGTACAATTCTCCTCCAGTCCACTATGTTTTTTGAGGCTTTCTCTAAAAGCCGATTCGTTTAAATTGTGAGATGACTGTAGTTCCGACATTACATAATCAAGCTGTGGATTGTGATGAGCGTAAGGATGTTCTTCGCTGCCACAAACCGGGCATGCATCGCCGGGTACCAATTGCTGGCGCAGCGACTCCACATTTTCAGCAGATGCCAGGCGTGCTTTATCCAGCATCCGGAGAGAGGCGTCCCGCTGTATCTGCTTATCATTGAGTTGTTGTGCAGCTTCTTTCAACAATGCTTCCTTCTTGCTTAAATCTTCTTTATTTACAACACACTTTTGTGTTAGCGTATTAAAATCGATGAGCTTGCTAAACACTATTTTCCAATGGGCTTCCGCTCCTATCAAATCTTGAAATTGTTGGTCAATAGTGGCTTTTTCGTTTTCTAATAATGGCAAATCAACACCGGACAAAGCTGCCTGCATTTTATCATAAACCGGCTGTGCAGTTTCCAATCCCTGGTTGATGGTAATTGCTGCGACTGCAAGTTTTTCTCCGACACTTTTTTGTTGATTAATATTTGTTGAAGTGGTTTTAATATTAGTGGTAAGTTCATGCAAATCATCCAACTGCTTTTGTGCATCATCCAATTTTGAAACAATCAGGTTTTGATTTTCCGCAACAGATTGTCTTGCACTATTTTCTTCTTTCCATTTTTTTAATGCATCAATTCCCGCAAGCAGTTGAGCGGCTTCCAGTTGCTTATGCTTCAATTGACCATCCTGTTGTTGTTTATTTTCTAAGGCGCTATTTCGTTCATCCAACGCAACGGTTACCTGTGCGGTTCTTTCATTTATCTGAACATCCAATACCTTCGCTTCTTCTAATGTTGGTTTAGCATCTTCCCTTGCATTTATCTTTGCAATCAGAGCATTGCTGGCAGTAAGTAACACCACTTCTAATTCCGATTTTTGCTTTTGCAATTGAGAAAACGCTGCTTCTATTTCTTTTGATGCTACAAGTTTATCTGTCAGTTGTTTTTCGGTTTGTTCTTTAGACGCTGCAATGCTTCTGGCAGTTTGCACCCGTTCTACTTGTTTTAGTTTTTGTTCCCGGGCAATGGCATTTGTCTTTGCTTCGATGGCAAGCTTATGCTTATCGCCGGCTTCTTCCATCTTTGATTGTAATAAGGAAAACTGTGTATGCCAGCTTATTTCCCGGGTCAATAAGTCAACCTGTTTTTCCTGTTCTTGTATGCTTATTTCAATGGCTACTTTTTGTTGGGTATAGGCTTCCAATTCTTCAACGGTTAAAGTAAGAATTCCCTCCCGCTTAAGATTCAAGTCACGCAGACCCTGTGCTTCAAGCCGGTGTTTTTCAAAAATCCGTTGCGAAATTTCTGAATAAATCTGTGTGCCTGTCAGCTTTTCAAGCAGGGACGATTTCTCATCCTTAGGTGCTTTTAGAAAAGCCGTAAAATCACCTTGTGCCAGTAACACCGAACGGGTAAACTGTTCAAAATTCAAGCCTACAAGCCTTTCTATTTCTGGTAGCAAATCTGTTTTTCTTCCGGGAATATCGACGTTTGTACTGATATTTTTTAATGATAAACTATCCTTTTGTAAACTGCCTTCTGCTTTATTTCTTGCCCGCCTGATCGTCCAGGTTGCCCGATAGTGTTGCCCATCTACTGCAACAAAATCAACTTCTGCAAAACCTTCTGCAGTGCCATCCCGCAATATGCCCCTGATATCACTTTGGCTGATGGTGCCTCCTCCAATATCCTGCACATCAATGCCGCTTTCTTTAGCCTGCAAATATCTGGGCGTTTTTGCATACAATGCCAGGCAAAGCGCATCGAGGATCGTGGATTTACCTGCACCCGTTGGACCGGTTATGGCAAAAATACCTGCCGAGCATAAAGGTTCAGCAGCGAAATCAATCACAGTTTCGTCCTCAAGAGATGCAAGGTTTTTTATTCGTATTGCCAGTATCTTCATGCCGGTTGTATTTGCGATACCTCATCGGCTACCTGGTTAAACAATTGTTGAATATTTTCTGGCACGGGGTTGTTGAATTTTGATTGATACAATTTGGAGAACACTTCACCTGGTTTCAATTCATGTAGTTTTTGCGCTGATAATAATTCAGCCGCTTTTTCTTTGTTGTCAGCAGCCGGATACTTTGTTTTGATGGTTGCTAAACGCACCTGTTTATCAGCTAACACTGTTTCAATTTTATGTCGCAGTCCCGGCTCAGGTCCATCTAGTAAAACACGTACTTCCAAATAAGGTGCTATTGCTGGATTGACAGCCTTAGCAGGCAACTGCTCCAAGGCAGACAACACCTCCGACAGCTTACTGTGCTTTGATGGTATGCTTATCAACTTCACTGTAACCGGCACTTCTACCTGCTGCAGATTACTTACAGCTCCCTCTGCCAAATCAAAAACAACTACCTGGTGTTTATAATTTATTTCTGAAAAAGACATCGGTATGGGACTACCACAATACCTGATATGTTCGTTGCCACCAATGCGCTGGGCTTTGTGTATATGGCCCAATGCTACATATTTAATGTCGGGATGAAATGCTGCTGCGGAGACAGATTCCACTCCGCCCATAATTAATCTTTCAGTAGTATCCATATCCGATAGCTCTGCCAGTTGTGCATGCAAATGCCCCATGCAGATAATGGATTGACCATCCTGCTTTTTAGCAATTGCTTTCAAATAAATTTCTTTGTAAAATGCGGTAACGCCTTCTGCGTAGGGATTTTCACAGTCAGCAATCGAGGGATAATCGCCCAGGCGTAAAAAGGGTACCGCCAGGCACCAGACTTTAATTTCACCAATACTATCTTTCAAAGGAATCATTAATTTATCATAGGCAACATTTCCATGCTCATCTTTTTCAATGATACCAATGATGTGTATGTTGGATGATTCTAACAAAGGCTTTGGTGATTCCAACCGTGATGCCGAATCGTGGTTGCCGGCGGTAATTATGATTTGTAAATCAGGATTAATTTTTACAACACGGTTAAGAAAGGTGTAAAACATTTTTATACAGGCTGCAGACGGATTGGATAGGTCGAATACGTCGCCACTAATAAGCAATACGTCGATTTGCTGCTCTTTGATTGCTGTTACCAACCAGTTTAAAAACTGCTGCTGTTCGTAGGTACGGTCATACTCATGAAACAACTGTCCTAAATGCCAATCTGCTGTATGAAGAATTTTCATGGTTTTATTGGTTGCTGTTTTTGGGAAGCTAAAATTTCAGAAATTGAAAATTCAGTAATAGCCAAGCGTTCCCGATGACTCCTGCACTTACCCAGCCATTCAAATTTGCTATCGTAAACTAAAACACCAACTAAAGACCTAATCTTATTTTGGTATTCTCCGATTTCCAAATTGGTGGTTGTAATATAATTGATGTTATTTTTAGCTTGTGTAGTTGAATAATACTGGTGAAAACCAGCGTAAGTTTTATCTTGTTTAAATTGCTCAGGATTTTGATTCATTATTTATTGAAAGAGTTCACCAATATACGCCAAAACTCGTTAAGAATATTAAAGAGACTTAAAGAATGATGAGCAATGTTTTTTTAGATCGGTAGAGTTCGATAATGAGAATTAAGTTGCAGTCTCGTCACATGCAACATACCTTTTACATCTGTTAGAGCGATGACCAACCCACTTTAAAGAATGCTATTTACACAAGTGCAATGTTGGTTTTTATCAACCAGCCTAAATTTCGTTACCGACAGGCTATTGCAATTTTATCGCCAAACAATTTAGCACCGCCGGCAAAACGGGTTTGCGCAGGGATAGGTATATGTTAGTATGAAACGAAATCGCCTGACCCGGCCATTATTCGAGTATCCGGAAATTTCTTGTTTAGTTGTTAGCCATCAACAATTCTGTTTTCTTCAAATCCCGCTATCGTTAAATAGCTATTTAAAAACTACGCACTTATTCAAGATAATCGTTGAAACTATTTTGGATTTTTCGGTCAATGGATTTAGCAGAGCGCCGGGCAAAGCTGTGGCTACCAGAAACACCCGCTATACTTTTTTACAACCAAAGTCTTTTTTATGCTCTTTTTGCCTTCGCCATTTTTGGTAGTGATGGATACTGTGTAGATAATTAGTTTGTAAAGGATCATTTTTAATCAATAAAAAGCTGAAAGCCGGTTTTAGCAGTACCGAATTTTGGATGTTCTTTATCGGTAGGTATTTTGCGGTAAATATTTTAGGTTATGATCTTATCATCCGCATTTGCCCATGATATTTCCACAACTCCTTAACCACAGATAGTACAATCCATAATTTTTCATTCGCATGAGTAACTCAACTTTCTTTCTAATCATCATCGGCCAGGCAGAATATAAATTTTAGTTTTAGAAACCATCAAGCTTCCCCTCAAGCACAATGTCATTTAGCCAGGCATTTTTTGTTCTATCGGAACAATATGCGGGTAGCAAATTCAGATCAATTGAACAAGCGTTCCATAGGAACTCAATATTTTATCAAACTCAATCCACATAACATTCCTAACGGAAAGAAACTTCAAAATGATAGACACTCCTGCTGCCCACATATTGCCCCTAAGAGGCAGGTCTTCAGTCTTAACTAAATGACATTGCCCTCTAACCCCCAAACACAATTATTTGAATTGCATGAAAAGAAAAATCAATTGTAAAGTGATTAATGGATTACAAGGTTTATAGAGAACATTTTTATAATTGATAAGTAATTAACGAAAACATTTAATTTAAAAAGTTGTTGTAATAACACTTTTATCTACTGATTTTAAAATGCCAACATGTACTGCAAAATTCTTAAAACTTGTACTGAATTAACATGAATATTGTATATTTTTACTACTTAATGCCAATGTAAATACATTATGAAACCACAGTTACTGAAAATGTCGATAGATTCTTTGTTGTCGTTTAGTGTAAGACATGACAAAGTTCCTCACTTTTTTAACAAATGGCATTACCATGCCGAAGTTGAACTAATATATATTGAAAAAGGAAATGGCACCCAATTTATTGGAGATCATATTAGCAGATTCACACAGGGAGATGTTTTATTAATTGGATCTAATCTACCGCATTATTGGCGTTGTGATGAAAATTATTTTGAAAATATCCAAGATTTATACGCTGAAGCAAGAGTAACCCATTTCCTTCCCGATTTCTGGGGCAACCAGTTTTTAGATTTGCCTGAAAATGCACTCATTAAAGAATTACTTTTAAAAGCAAAAAACGGAATCAAAATAACAGGAAGAACTAATAGCAAGATTGCCGAAATTTTGGAGAAACTGACCGTAGCAAAAAGTGTAGAAAGAATACTGCTGCTCATTCAAGCGCTGCATATTATTTCAATGTCAAAAGATATTAAAACACTGGCTACATCGGGTTTTCAAAATACTTATAATGAATCTGAAACGGAGCGATTAAATGATATCTATAAATACACCATGAGTAATTTTGATAAAAAAATCAGTCTTGAGGAAATTTCAAGCATTGCCCATATAAGTCCGAATTCTTTTTGCCGATATTTTAAGACACAAACAAAAAAAACCTATTCACAATTTTTAATGGAAATAAAAATAGGAAATGCTTGTAAATTGTTAATAGAGAACAAAAAGAGTATTAGTAGTATCTGTTATGAAAGCGGATTTAATAGCTTCTCAAATTTTAATAGATATTTTAAATCCATCAATGGTAAAAGTCCTTTACAATATAAAAAGGCTTTTGTAAAAGAACATGGTGAGTTTGAGATTTAGCTTTAATCGTTTGGTTAACATACAAAATGGCAAATCAATTTTTTTCAGATTTTCCACGCAATTTTTTTTCCAGGAAAAAATTTAAAAAGTCTTACCAATGAAAGGTTAATTTTTATCAATGTACATATCATGGCACAAGGCGCTTTTTACCAAAGCAAGCTGATAGAAGTTGCATTGATTTTGGCCAACACATCACGATAACTATTCCACGTAAATACGATGACAGCCTGAAATTATACCATCTCTAACAAACCATTTACCATTCTTACAATTTGCAATGGATTTTCATTTTGTAAAGCTGGCGGCATTAAATTTTCCGGAAAATCCTGATAACATACCGGCCTCGTAAAACGATAGATGGCCTGTGTACCAACCGACGTTGTTCTTACGTCTGTGGTAGCAGGAAACGGTCCACCATGTACCATCGCATGACAAACTTCTACTCCAGTAGGAAACCCATTTATCAATAACCGGCCCGCTTTGGATTGCAATGTATCTATCAATAACCCGGCATTATCCAAATCATTTCCGGTACCGTGTATCGTTGCAGTTAATTGTCCCTGCAAATGTTTACAACAGTCGACTAATTCATCCATATCATTGGCCAATATTGCTACTGATGATGGACCAAATACCTCTTCCAATAAACCTGAATTATTTAAAACGTTTGCTACTGTTGTTTGCAAAAGATGAGGAGCCGAGCTCACTCCATCAAAAGGAGTCAAACCTTGTGTGCCGCCGAAAGCAAGCTGTTCGGAAATTCCTTTAGTATATGAATTAAGAATGCCCGTTGTTAACATCGCTACCCCAGGCTTGGTAACTAAAGCAGCTTTCAGCAACGATATAAAATTTTCTGAAACCTCATTTTTCAACAACAGAAAAACGCCGGGATTTGTACAGAACTGGCCGGCACCCAATACAATGGAACCAGCAAAATTCTCAGCAAGAGCCGCTGATTTTTCGACTAAAATTTCCGGTAAAAAAATCACCGGATTTACGCTGCTCATTTCGGCATAAACCGGTATAGGTTCATTGCGTTTAACGGCTGCATCGTATAATGCTTTTCCACCTTTGAAAGACCCGGTAAAACCTACTGCTTTTATAGCGGGATGGATAGCCAGTGCCTGCCCTACCTCGTTGCTTTTGCCATGCACCATACTAAAAACCCCTTCTGGCATATTGCATTTTATAGCAGCATTTATAATGGCTGTGCCCACCAACTCGCAGGTGGCCGGATGGGCCGGATGGGCTTTAAAAACCACCGGACAACCAGCAGCCAATGCACTAACCGTATCGCCACCTGCCACAGAGAAAGCCAATGGGAAATTACTGGCGCCAAATACTGCTACCGGACCAATTGCTATTTGCATCTGCCTGATATCTGATCTGGGCAAGGGTTTCCGGTCGGGCATTGCTTTATCAATAATAGCATTTACCCAATCGCCCTTTTCTATCATTGCAGCAAACAAACGCAACTGTCCGCTGGTACGGCCACGCTCGCCTGTTATCCTTGCTATCGGCAATCCAGTTTCGTTGCTTGCGGTAGTAATCAACAGATCTCCTATTGCTTCAATTTCGATAGCAATGCATTCCAGAAAAGCTGCTTTTTCTTTCCCTGTTTTATTCTTATATATTTTGAAAGCGTTTTGTGCTTTAGCCACTGCTGTGTTTATTTCTTCAGCACTTGCTTCAGCAAACTGCGTTGTACCGGGGCTACCTGTAAATACATCATATCCTGTGAAGGTAGTTGCACCGTTTGCCGATAAATCATTTCCGATTAAATTCTTTCCGTGTAATTTCATTATGCTACTGTATTAATAAGTGTGCCAATATTTTCAATAGTTATTGATACAATATCGCCACTGGTGAGTGTAAAACTGTTTGGAGGTACAATGCCTGTGCCGGTCATTAAAAAGCAGCCAAAAGGAAAGGAACATTCCCGGTATAAAAAAGCAGCCAATTCAGTATGCTTTCTTTTCATTTGATTGATGGTGATGCGGTCATTGTACATTACGACATCCTGTCTTGTAATGGTAATTTCAATCGTTGTTTCGGGATCAATGGGATTTTCAGGCACGTAAATGCATGGTCCTAAAGCAGCGCATCCTTCATACATTTTCGCCTGTGGCAAATACAAAGGATTTTCGCCTTCAATGCTTCTGCTACTCATATCGTTCCCGATGGTATAGCCAACAATATTGCCTGCACTGGTAATGAATAACGTAAGTTCCGGCTCGGGTACATCCCAGGAAGAATCCTTGCGAATGCGAACCAATCCATTTGGACCAACCGTTCTTTGCGCATTGGCCTTAAAAAATATTTCGGGTCTTTCCGCATCATATACCTTGTCGTAGAATGTGCCACCCCCGCTATCTTTAGATTCCTCTACCCTGGCATGCATGCTGCGTAAATAAGTAACACCGGCTGCCCATATTTCCTGCGAAACAATGGGTGCCAGGGCATCTGCAATTACATCTTTATCAATTGAAATTGCCGTTTCAATTTCTTCCCGCAACAATGTATACAAGTTGTCTCTATTAATGCATTCATCCCAATTTTGATGAGATGAGTTATAAAACTGATTGTTGTGCCCGATAATAATTTGTGATGATGTTCTGTATAATTTCATTTGAAAAATTTCTTGTTTAAATTAGACTTAATGTTGATTTTTTATTCTTTTATTGTAAGTGTACCCAAAGGTCTTAAAATTACCTATAAGTGGTATAATATTGATTTCATAAATATAAACGTGAGCATAGGCGACCAGGGTGACATTAAATTGGTACTGGTGTCGTTCCAGTTTAAGTTGGTTTCTGCCAATTGGTAAATTCTATTGAATTAAATACCATTTTTGTTTTTCCACAATGCAAGCCTTACTGCTGCAGTTTTAGACTCATCGTAAATTTCGGTCCTAAAAATGTAGTATTGATTATCCTGCTTTACACAAGTACCGCCTTCAAATCCAAAACGAACTGCTTCTGCGCCTTTTGTATCCATTCCAATGATTGGTTGTGGATAAACAGACAAAAATTGCAACTGGACATTTTCATTTTGTGCCTGCACATACAAACAACTAATAAAAAAGAAAAATAAAAATAAAAATTTCATTTTTTTAAATTTTAAATCGCCCTATCCAAATGCGTATACCCCCCATCAATATACATTAACTGACCAGTGGTGTGGCTTGATTTTTCACTCAGTAAAAAAGCCACCATATTAGCAATCTCCTCAGCGGTAGTCATTCTTTTTTCAAATGGAATCCGATCAGTTATTTGTGCTAATTTTTCAGCAGGGTCAGATAAGGTTTGCAGCCAGTTTTCATACATGGGCGTTAAACATTCTGCTACTATTACCGCATTAACCCGAATGCTGTATTGTAGCAGTTCAACTGCCCACTCCCGGGTAAGTGCATTACGGCCTCCGTTTGCTGCGGCATAGGCAGAAGTGCCGCCCTGACCGGTATCGGCAGTTTTAGATCCAATATTTACAATGGCACCTTTGGACTGCTTTAGGTAGGGTAAGGCATGGTGAGCCATCAAATAGTAATGAACCAAATTTTTATGAAGGGAAGCCATAAAGCCTTCATAAGTTCCATGCTCAAGGTTTACGCCATCGTTAACACCAGCATTGTTAACCAAGCCATCAATCTTAGCATATTTTTCAATAACTTTTTTTATGACAGTTTCGCAACTGTAAGGATCAGATAAATCAGCAGTTACATAAAAAACCCTGTCACCACCAGCGATTGAAGATGAAACCCTGAAATTGTCTGCTTCATTACGGCCAACAATTACCGGAATGGCACCTTCCACTGCCAATACTTTACAAATTGCTTCACCAATGCCTTTGGCTCCACCTGTTACCAGGATTACCTTTTCTTCTAAATTCAGGTACATCGTTAAGGTATAAAATTGTTATTACTGATAAACATAAATTCTTTACTACAAAGCTGAGTAGGCTTTGCACATTTGTTTGGATGTACCCAATCCGTCAATCCCTAATTCTATCACATCGCCATCTTTTAAAAATATGGGGGGATTAAAACCAAGCCCCACGCCATGAGGAGTGCCGGTAGAAATTATATCACCGGGTAACAATGTCATAAACTGGCTTACATAGGATACTATTTGTGGAATATTAAAAATAAAATCATTGGTATTACCATCCTGCATCATTATACCATTAACTGATAGCCATAAACGAAGATTATGAGGATCGGGTATTTCATCCCGGGTGGCTAACCATGGGCCTAATGGTGCAAAGGAATCGCAGCCTTTTCCTTTATCCCATGTTCCGCCCCGCTCTAATTGGAATGACCTTTCGCTCACATCGTTGTGAAGGCAATAACCGGCAACATATTCCATGGCATTTTCCTCACTTACATAACTGGCTTTTTTTCCAATTACCAATGCCAGTTCTACTTCCCAATCAGTTTTAAAGGAATTTTTGGGAATGGTAATATCATCGTAAGGACCAACTATTGCAGTAGTAGATTTTAGGAAAATAATTGGCTCTGAGGGTATAGGTGAATTGGTTTCCTTCGCATGCTTTGCGTAGTTTAAACCAATGCAAATAATTTTTGATGGCCTTGCAACAGGGCACCCTATCCGTTCATCTGCATTCACCTCCGGGAGCTGATCTTTGTCGTTTCCAACAATTTCTGCTATATTAAAAACATCGTTGGCAAAAAAAACATCATCATAATCTGGTATAAAATCTGATAAATCAAACATTTTGCCATCAATAATTATCCCTGGTTTTTCTTCACCTGGTTTTCCAAATCTTATCAACTTCATAATTTAATTTTTTTCGATGACTTTCTAATACCAGGTATTTTTACTTTGGCCTGTAGCTCAACAACCCAAATTTAGAAACGTTATGTGAGCATACCGGCTAATATTTTAGCTATCCGTTTTGTTGAATTTACCGTCAATTGGATTGTTAGATTCTGTTACCAGAACTGCCTCATATTTTGCCAGCTATGATTTTTTGCGCCGGTCAAATTCATCGTTGCTATGGTTGCTATATTCATTGTACAATTAAAGCTGTTGAGGAAAATATCAAATGGAGCAAAAGAGACCATATTGAATAAAGAACCTGCTGCTTTTTCGCAATCAAAATTAAAGATTGCATACAATTCTATTCTTTTTTGATTTTCATTAAACACAGTCTATCCAAATCAACTTCCGGATTAGTTTCCAAATTATCTTCTGGCACCACAAAAGCTTTATTTTCCGAAATGTCAGTTCAAAATATTCTATATCAAACTGTAATACCGGCTTTTGTGTTGAATGCAGCATTAAATGATTTGCTAACGCTTACAACAAATCCAAACTCCAACGTTGACAAGCTATTGTTCCAACAATGACTGAACGCTTTTACCGAAACACAACAACCCTCTTGCAAAATTGAAACTTTATTTTTAAACAATTTTTTCAAATAAAATAAATAGGTTGTGATCAACCTTTTGGGTTTTAAAACTATTTCGTTATTGATTATCACTTCTCTCCTTTTTTACTTCAAAAATTTGATGCAATTAATCTGTATTTTACAAACTAACCCCCCTTTTCCATGGAATAAAGTCATCCTGATTAAGCAACACTGCTTTCGGGATAACTTCACCGCTTGCAGCTTTGATGCAGTAGTCCAAAATTTCTTCGCCCATTTCTTCAATCGTTTTTTCACCGGTAATGATTGCTCCTGAATCGATATCAATAATATCTCCCATACGAAGCGCCAACTTTGTGTTGGTTGCTATCTTTATGGTTGGGCAAACGGGGTTTCCTGTAGGCGTTCCAAGGCCTGTAGTAAACAAAATAAGCGTAGCACCAGAAGCCGTCTTACCTGTGGTGGCTTCTACATCATTTCCAGGCGTACACACCAGGCTTAGCCCAGGTTTTGTTGCCCGTTCTGTATAATCCAATACATCGGCAACCGGAGCTGTACCGCCCTTTTTTGCAGCGCCCGCAGATTTGATGGCATCTGTGATCAACCCATCTTTGATGTTGCCTGGCGATGGATTCATGTGAAAACCTGATCCTACGGCATGTGCCTGTGCATCGTACGTACGCATCAGGTGAATAAATTTATTGGCAATCGCTTCGCTTACACAGCGGTCTATCAATCCCTGCTCTGCACCGCACAATTCCGGAAACTCAGCCAGTAAAACTTTACCACCAAGCGCTATCAACAAATCGGAGGTATAACCAATGGCAGGATTACCTGAAATTCCACTAAACCCATCGCTGCCGCCACATTTTACACCAATGCACAACTCACTTAAAGGCGCAGGCTCCCGTTCTATTTTATTAATTTCTACCAGCCCGGCAAATGTGCTTCTGATTGCACCTGCAATTAATTGCTCTTCGCTTATTGATTCTTGTTGCTCATAAATATAAATCGGCTTATCAAAAACTGGTGTACGTTCTTTCAAATCTTTTAAAAAATCCTGCACCTGCATATTTTGACAACCAAGGCTTAATACCGTTATGCCTGCAACATTGGGATGATCTGCATAAGCTGCCAATAATTTACTTAACAGGGCTGCATCCTGCCGGGTGCCTCCGCAACCTCCCTGGTGATTCAGGAATTTTATTCCATCAACATTTTTAAACAACCGCTGTGCCCCTGCATTGTGCAACGATGAAACGGTCAATGAATCAGCCGGCAATTCTGTACCATTGGCATAAGCTTCTATCAATAGTTTGGTATATTGCTTGTATTTATCAGTTACTGCGTAGCCAAGCTCATTGTGCAACGCTTCCTTAATCACATCCATATTTCTATTTTCACAAAAAACGGTGGGAATAAACAACCAGTAATTAGCTGTACCAAATCGGCCATCTGATCTTTTATAGCCATTAAAGGTTTTACCAATATATTTTGATACATCAGGCGGCAACCAATTTTGCCTGATACCGTTGTAAGCATAACCATTGGCTGCATGTTTAATGTTTTCTGTCGTCATTAATCCACCGGCAGGAATAAATGTTTGGGCCTTGCCTACCAACACACCATACATTTTAACATCATCTCCAGGGCTCATATCATTTATAAAAAATTTATGCTTTGCATTTATATCATTTTGCAGCATTACCTGAATACCATTCTTTAAAATCACTGTGTCCTTTTTAAAATCTTTTAATGCTACCATCACATTATCTCTGGAGTCTATTTGTAAAACTGATTTTTCCGGCATGGGCTATTGTTATTTTTAGAGATGGATATTAATTGAATACCCGGTTTTAATTATATTTTTATAAAGGCTACACGATTACCATCATTTGAACGAACCGGGCACTAAGATTTAACCGAAGCCTTTTCCTGTACGCTATGATAATAAAAACGCTTTAGGTTTGGTTATCATGGAACACATCAGCATCTGACAGTGCTATAAACGATAGTTTTTGCGGCGTAACAAAAAAAACAACCTGTTTTGGCTATCCCAATGTTACATTCATCTTCGCTTAAAATGGCCCCACATTTTGCTGACCCTGCTACGCCGCCACTGTGTGGACCTGTCTAAGGCTATATGCCATCTTATAAACTGTCTGTTGCATTTTACCATTAACCGCTTTGTCATTTGCATCGTATACGTTAACCTCAATGTGTAATAAATAACTTTCCATAACGGAAAACAACAAAACGCCATTCACTAGTTCTTTAGTGAATTTTCTCTACAGTTGAGTAACAATGGATGCTGTAGCTGGAATTTTCATTGACAGATCGCAACAGTTTTGATTTATCGCAAATACAGCCTTGCAGAAAACCGGATGCAAAAGTTGTACTATCAAAAAACTACCGCTAAACATAACCAGTAAATTAAAACACAACAATAATCGAAACTTTTATAGCATTAATGGGTATATCTGGTAAAAAACTTAAATGGTGTCAAAAATACCGATAGATTCATGATGGTTTTGGCAGCGGATTAGCATTTAGTTGTGAAATATTAACATGAATGATTTGTCGGGCATTTTCACACCAGGCAGATTTGCACATAATAAACTGGTTTTTCATTTTTTACAAATAATTATTTTGTCTCTAAAAAGTAAACTCCGTTATTTATATAACACAATGATTGAAGCAGAAGGCATCAACTCCAGTGTTTTTATACTTTTGCCGTCCAGATCGAAATACCCCTTTGTACTTACATCAATTTTTTTTATAGCCTTAGTTTCGTTGTAAAGAATAGCCGAACGCTGGTATTGAGCAAGTGCATGCCCGGTACCTATATATTTACTTTGTTCATCAAATCCGTAGTTTTTCTTCCAGCCTTCAAAAGAATATTCATTTAGCACTTTTACGGATTTGTCAGCCGTTAAGTAACTTTCGCTAAATACGTAAGGTTCGGTAACATTAATGTAGGTATTGTCATTGAACCTGCCGAGCTTTTTAGTAGATGGCAACAGCCAGTTTGACAAAGAGGCACAACGTTGTAATTTATTGGTGGCAAATAAGATATTATTCTCAACCCTATTACCGTAAGTGCTGTTAAGCTTTGCCCACTCTGCAATTGAAACAGCGGCCTGGCAATTGTAAACGGTGTTTCCCTTCACCAAATTGTCATACGCATCCGAATTAATATGTATCCCCGATCCAGTTGAATTGAATACGGTATTGCCTTCTATCAGCATATTATAACAATTGTTATCAATGTAAATTCCATTGGCAATTGGGTTAGATTCTGAGGGCGTACCGATATTATTTCCGGTAATATTAAACACAATATTGTTTCGTATTACATTATCGTAGGTGTAATATTTACCATCTTTTGCCCAACAATAAATAGCGGCACCATCGCTTAGTTGAATCAACGTATTGCTTACTATATTCTGCTCCATTATACTTTTTGCACCATCCATTCTAATGCCCACATACCCTGTACTGTCAATAATATTGCCCCTGATTAAATTATTGATGGCAATAGGATCGGTAGCTGTTTTAATTTTTTCTACATTTTCGATCGCAATACCAATCATCCCATTTACACCACTTATACCATATCCGGGGATATTACCAATTTGAGAAATATTATTTTCAATGATGCTGATATTTGCAGGCTCAAGAGCAGAAATACCGCGACCATTGATATGACGGATTTGATTGTTGCTAATCAAACAGTTTTTAGATGCAAGATTAAAATTAATGGCAGTAAGATTGATGTTTTCCAATCGATTGCTGGTAATCACAATGTTTTCATTGGCACCCTTTGCCCATACACCAAAATTTTGAAATTGTTGAATATTTAAATTACTGATAGCAATGTAGTTCACTTTTTCATTGATGGTAAAACCGGCTTCATAAAATGTTGCTTCAACTGTATGTTTTGACACATCAGTTACAGCAGGTTTATAGTAAAGCTGGTTATTTGTTTTGTCAAAAAACCATTCATTTATTGTATCCAATTCTTCAATTTTATTATCAAAATAATATCCCCACCCTGCGGAAAGATTGTTGGTAGAACTATCCTTAATCGTTACTTTATTTGCCGAGTAATCTGTTACCACACTTGTTCTGTATTCCCAATCCCAGGTGCGAAAACGAATGGTAGCTCCCTTCCAATAACCGTCTTTTTGCGTAAGGTCATTGTCTATAAATGCAATCGTGTTGCCAAAGCCACCATCCATTTTTAACAAGCCACTATTGGGGAATCTTGCATTGGTCTGCATGTTTCCATCTACATAAAGATTGTAAACGGAATTAGTAGTGCTAGCCACCTGGATACCGTCTTTATAAGGCTGCCAGTTGCTGATGGCGACAGTGCCGGTTATGACAGGCTTTTGGCCGCTGCCATATGCTGTAAATACAATAGGCTTCTTCGCTTTGCCCGAATATTTTACCACCACTTCACCAACAAACACATCGCCGGATTTAAAAAACACTGTATCGCCGGGTAATAACTTTTGCACATTTACCTGGGCTATTGATCTCCAGCTTTTGTCAACTGATTTTCCATTGTTGTTATCGTTGCCAGCATTGGATACATAGTAATTAATGGCAGAGCTATTAAGTACAAAAAAAACACTACAAATTATCAGGCATGTATTTTTCATCAAATTACTAATTTAAAATTATTATTGATTAGGTTGTGAAGGATCTGCAACAAACCCATTTTCAATTAAAGAAATAAAACCAAGCAGCGCTCCCCAATGGTAGTAGTTATCGCCCATTCGTTTGCCTTCGGCCGGATCCGTTATGTTGCCGGTAATGGCATTGTAGTTCTCATAAATGTATCCGTTTTGCTTCACATTCTCCCTCATCAGGCGGTTCGATTTTTCTGCCAGTATTTTTCTCGCCTCAGGCAATTCATAATTTCTTAACCCCAGATAAACCAGAAAATTCATTGGTGCCCAAATTCGCCCCCGCCAATATTCCTGATCCTTAAAAGCGGGATCATTTATTGCAATTGAAGGCATCATCCATTCTCCATTAAACTCGTCTGGATTAAGCAAATGTTCCTTCATCATTCTTTCGGCTTGCGCCTGTGTTGCAGCTTTAGCCAATAAAGGATAAAAGTTAGTAGGCGAAAGTCTCGGTGAAAGGCTGTTGGAATCGGTATGAAGGTTTTTGTAGATGCCAGCCTTTTCGTCCCAAAGTCTACTGATATTCTTTCGATAATAATCTCCTCTTTCTTTTAATTCTTTTACATCCTTTTCTTTACCTAAAATGGAAGCAATTTCAGCCAGCTTGTCGCAGTCCATCACATACAAGCCCATCAAACCGGCATCGGCCAATTCGAGCATATTAGTTTGCTTATTAAAGGGAACCTTATCGTACATGGGGGAATTGTCCAGGCCCGATTCATATGCAGCACCCTGCCATTCGTTTGTAGCAAAATCGCTTTTGAGTGGTGGTTCAACTTTGTTTGAGCCCCAGCACAGAAGCCCTTTGTTATCACGGTTTTTGGGCCACCAACGGTTCCACCGAAGCAGATCGTTAAACACATATTCGAGCAGCCATTTATCTTTAAATTTTTTATAGAGTTCTATGAAAACAAGACTTCCTACAGGAGGTTGCGACCGATCGAATGAAGCGCTTCCGTAAGAGCCTGCAAAATTGGGAATAAATCCTCCGGGTGTGATGTGTTTGGTTATTTCAACCGCATTGGCGTAGGCCAGCTCTTTACTTTCCATACCAGCCATCCAGGCTGCAAAATAAGTATCCCAGTCAAAAAGCACAAACTGTCCTCCAAAATTATCATTCCACAAACGGCTGACCGGGAAAATGACCCGTTTGTTTGAAGCATCATAAATCACGTTCCATCCAACTACACTTTGAATGGCCTGATAGGTTGGCGCAAATTCCCCATATTTGGAAAACTTCTTTTCGAGTGCTGATCTTCGACTGGCAACAAGCTCTTTAATTGCATCAATGCTTTTAAAATTTCCGGTATAGAAAGCAACAGGCCGATCAAATTTTACAGCCAGGTAAGGCGAGCTGTTGGCTAAAAATTCTTTCTCAGACTTTCCGGTTGTTCTTACGACCAGCGTTCTGCTTTTCGACCTTGCTTCAATGGTATTGCCTTTCAATGCCAAACTTCCTGAATGATTCCAAAGAAAACCCGATTCTAGCACCACACTAGGAACGTTTTCAGGAATTTGTACCGGCGTAACCAACAAGAAAATGTCTTTAGATTCGTTTGTTGCACTTTCAAGCCTGAACTTAACTCCATTCCATTCAATGGTTAAATCCGAATAAGATCCATCATAGGCTTTGTATCCGGGCAGAATCTTTTCAGGTCTTGAACCGCGGCTTGAAATAAAAGCTTCTTTCAAATAATTATCGACGTTGTTCTGGTGAAGCTTCATTCCCAGATTCATTGCAAAACCCTCTGGTAAAAGCACATGGCTTAGCACACTTTTGTGATTAAAAGTTCCCCAGCCATTTTGAAGTTTAGCCTGTACAGCCTGGTATTTTACTTCAGCAGACTTTGTATTTTGAGCTGCAATTTTACCCGTTATCAGCAATACTAATAAGAAGAGGCAGGTAGTTTTTTTCATATTATTTTTTTAATGTAATTTTTATAACTGCATCCAATCTATCCGGCTTCTCGGGCGAATCGCCGGTATTGATAAATAGGTTTCCAGTTTCGGTATTACCCCACCATGTTTTTTGATAGAACAATTCAGCACCTGATTTTAGCAAGGAAATCTGCTTCACCTGATCGCCATCTACGCCTCTGGCATTCAACTGGCCCAAATTAGGATACAACCAATGTGCATAAATTGCATTACCTTTTTGAGTGTAACGGCCCCAGTCGGGTTTCAGCAGATTGCTTGAGCCGCAACCATAAATACTTTCGCCGTTTTTAGCTAACCACTGTCCAACTTCAGTCAGAATATTAATGCTCTCTTCCGGAATATTTCCCCTTGCATCAGGACCCACATTCAACAGCAAATTTCCATTCTTACTTACACAATTCACTAAGCTGCCAACGATCAGTTCAGGTGATTTCCAGTTTTTGTCTTTTTCGGTGTAACCCCAGCCGCCGTTTAACGTAAGGCAGGTTTCCCATGGGATCGCATTGCCATATTTATCAACCAATGGCAGGTCTGGAATTCCCTGTTCAGGAGTTTCAAAATCGCCCAATGTTTTCACTAACCGTTGCTTTGAAGAAGAACCTTCGTGCGTTTCAAGCCGATTGTCGAGAATGATACCTGGCTGATTTTTGCGAACCATATCCACCAGCTCTTTGGCCTTCCATTTTTCGCCGCTATACTCGTCAAATGAATAGTCGAACCACATAATATCAATTTTCCCATAATTCTTTACCAGCTCCTCTACCTGTCCATGCATGTATTTGAGATAATTATTCCAATTAACGGTGCGTTTGGCAAACTCCTTATCATCACGTTGAGGATGATTGCCCACGTTGGGGTAATCTGGATGATGCCAGTCGATAATGGAATAATAAAGTCCAACTTTGATTCCTTCAGCACGAAAAGCATCCAGAAATTCTCGGACCAAATCCCGGCCGCCAAAGTTTTTACTGAGTTTGTAATCTGTCAATTTACTATCGTACATACAAAATCCATCGTGATGTTTGGCAGTAAGCACAGCGTATTTCATACCGGCAGCTTTAGCAGTTTTTGCCCATACCTTTGCATCAAAATCTTTTGGATTAAACTCGTCAATGTATTTCCTATACTGTTCGGTTGTTAACCGTTCGTTGGATTTTACCCATTCGCCTCTGGCTGGAACTGAATACGCCCCGAAATGAATAAACATTCCATAACGGGCTTCCCGCCACCACTGTGTACGCTCTATCACTTTTTGATAATTGGCGGTGTATTCTTTGGAGGCTGTTTCCTGGCCAATAACGAGTGCCGAGCTTATTAAAAAAGCCAGGCATAAAAATAAACGTTGTTTCATTGTTGCGTTTTTTGTTAGTAAATTAATGTACTTGTGTTTGTTTTAAATCGTGTAATCTAAAAAGTATATTTTTCTTAATCTGACTGTAGAACTCAATGCATCTACTATAATTTTTATTGTTCATACTTTTCATCACATAAGCCGTTAAAAGGTTGGTCTGCTTTCCAACGGAGATTCTTACACACTTTACTGGCTGTTAATAGTTGCATTTTCTATTTTTATATTTGGACACTTTCGGGGTGTGCATTTAAAATTGTCGGAAGGGTTGCCAACCTTGTGCAGGTTCTTTTCTGCTAAAAACACTTTAAAAAAGGTTGGCAACCCTCTATTGAGCTGCGACAATTTTAAAAACGCCCAAAGAATAATCTGATACTTTACTGCGTCTTTTGGTGGCTATGAAAAACAATATCAACTAATAGTAGATCCGGTAAAACTGCAGTATTACAATATCTCTTTGATGGATGTAATGAACA
>JBGSMI010000156.1:0-10326 GCA_041740215.1 Ferruginibacter sp. | reverse complement strand
TAATACTTTCAAATTCCGGCAATAAATCCTTGTTGTTTGTAGAAGCCATAAAAAATAATGGTGTTTGATTATATAATTACTAGCGATACAACTGTGCTTTGCCCATTGGTATTTCAGGCAACATTACTAAAAATATTTTTTTGAGGCGGTGCTTTCGGCAATGGGGGCACCTCAAAATATTAACGCTTCAAGTGGCCGGTGAAGACGCCGACCACGGCTGGGAATTAAGCAGAATTTCTAGTCAATCAATGCTGGTCTCTGTGTAATCTCGTGATAGCAAATCCTATTTTCTGCAAAGTAATGTAGCACCATGCTCTTTCTGGTCTTCGTTTTGTTTATATGTGGTTCGCCGCCGTGAAAAAGATTTGCATGCCAAATTAATATATCTCCCTTTTTTGCAGTAAAAACTTTTTTTTCAATTGAGTTTTGGGATATTTTCTCCTCTATCATTTTTTCATACTGCGAATAGTCTTTAGCACCGATTAAAAAAAAATTGCCTTCGTTGTTGTAATCTTCATTTAAATAATAAGGCAGTTGATGGCTACCCGGATAATAATGTAAAGGTCCGTTGTCAAGCGCTATATCTTCCAATGCAATCCATACACCCAATAGCCCACCTAAGGGAAAAGTTGTCATGTGGATACTGTCTGAATGCGTATGCTGTTCGCTTCCCACCTTAAAATTAATACTCTGAAATAATTTCACATTTTCGTGAATAATTGATGAAAGTAGTTCTAAAAGTTCGTTGTGCTGACCAATAGTTTTCAAAAATTCAGACTTATGAATTGCAAACATAATTTTGTTGCCATTGGTAAAACTTACTTCTTTTACTTTCAATAGTTGATCGATTTCTGTATTGATGCCATCTACAGTGCTTTCATCAAGATATTGGTTCAATACAGCATATCCGGCAGTTTCAAAATTCAACAGGCTTTTTTGTGATTGAGTATCTAATTTTACGAAGAGTTTTGTATCGCTCAGATTCGGGATACCTTCATTTTTTAAACGCAGATTTTTGTCAATATTTTTAAAATCCTTACTTGAAATTGGTGAAAAATAAAATTTCTTTAATCCTGTTGTTTTATACAATCTTAGATTATGCGCTAGTTTTTTTCTGTTAAAAATATTGTACAAGATGTACACTAGTTTTAGTCGTCTTATCATGTTCTCTTAATGTTTTTTTCTTTGTACTTGTGGATATAAATTTCTGCCAGATCATAAATATATACCTGTTTCGGTTCTACCCAAATTCATATCTAAAATTTTACTGGCTAAAGGTATGCTGAAAAAAAATTTAAAACGAACGTCACTTGTAAATTAGTTCAACATCAATTTTTTTTACGCTGTAGTATTTAATCGTTGCTGAGAACGTGTAAACTAATATTATTAAAAACACAGTTAATACGAAAACAAAAAAAGCTATGCAACAATAATGACTATTGATTGCATAGCTGGCAAAAAATTCCAAACTAGCGGTAAGGCAGGTTCAGCGATTTATCCTTCCCCATCAACTAACCTTTTATCAAACCAAAAGGGGATTTTTAGCTCGTTGGCTTTTCGGACAATAATGTATTTTTGGCGCTATCCCAGGTTTTTAAATTCAACAAACAGGGCCACTTTTTTTTAATGTACAAACTGATTTACATAGTCCCAGGTACCGCCATTAATAACGTTTGTAAAGCCATTCTGTTCCAGCAAAGTTTTCGCCTGGCTGCTTCTGCCACCACTTCGACAAAAAACAACGATGTGTTGCTTGCTTTTAAACTGTGCCATTTGATTGGGAATGGTATCCAACGGAATATTGATAGAGCCTTTTACATGACCTTCTGCAAACTCGTCGGGAGTTCTAACATCTACTAAAAAGGCCCCTTCATTAACAATGGTTTGCAAATCGGTCGTGCTGTTGCCACCAAATAATTGATTGAACATATTGATTATTTTATAGATTTTTTAAACGATGAATTTCTTGATTACACTCACCAAATTTGATTTTTGAACTACCCCGCTCTGCCGCCATAGCGGCTTGCCATTTTTAAATAATATTAAGGTGGGCACGCCCTGTACCTGGTACTCACCAGCCGCCTGCGGATTTTTGTCAACGTCTACTTTTATAATCGTTGCACTATCCCCTATCTCCAGTTTTACCTCTTTTAAAATGGGCGCCATCATCTTGCAAGGGCCGCACCACTCGGCTGAAAAGTCTACCAGCACAGGTTTATCTGATTGTATCATTTCGTTGAATGTCATAATTATAAGTTTTTATCTTCTTCGTTTAAAGTGGTTTATTTGCCTTCCTTTTTAAACATGCTCAACAACAAAGCACCCATCATCGCACCATAAGCAGTACTATTGAGCGGCTTAGATGTAATCATACAAGTACCGGAAGAACAGCCGATCTGTTGCCAGTAAAAATATCCTGCAATGGCTCCTAAGAATGCTCCAATCACATACAATTTGTTGTTGTTAAACCACTTCTTCATAAGTAATGTCTTTCGTGTGATCGATGTCCTTATTTACCGGAGTAGCACATCCGCCTGTTGCACAACAGCCTACGTTAAATAGCGGCATGCTTGTAAACAAAGCGCCTAAAATTCCCATGGTCCAGTCTTTGGCTATGACAGCCTGCACAATAATTGCAATGCCCAGACCGAGCCTTAGAAAACGCATAAAATTCCAATTTGCCAATATACCTTGTCTCATACCTATGTTTTAATAATTTGATACTGCAAAAGTAAAACGTATCTGTTGGGCAAATGGTAACAAAGGTTACATTTAACAAAATGCCACGTATACCCAACTCCTTTCTAACTCCTGCCTGTAACAAGTTGACGCCTCACTTCCCATACGAGTATCTATAGGCATTTTATTACACTAACCGACAGCACGAGTTACAGAAATAGCCTGCGAAGCATGGATTGTCCACAGTTAAAAAAATACTCCTATTCAGCTCGCCGTTGCATCTCCGACCAATATCCGAAGTTAAATGATCTAAAAGAGAGCCCTATTTCAGACAAGCTTTTACCCCATTTCAAACAATTTTTAAAAGCAATGCTTCGGCTGTTGGTCGGAGACACAACAGCGGCCCGCCGGGATAGCTGGTCGTTTTTATAAGGTGGCTTTGCTGAAGGGTACTGCCACAACGTTTATGTTAGTATTCGGTGTATGTTAACAGTGACACGCCAGCGAAACAACGTGAGAAGGTCAATTAATCTGCCAGCCATTCAGCCAGGCCCAAAAAGAGCCCGGTATAAAATACCGGGCTTTGGTTGTTCATAAAAACGATTGCACGAAATTGGATTGTAATTTCAGGCCCTTTGCAGGACGTTATTTTTTTCTTGGAAATTCCAGCGCTGCCTGTGCTGCGGCCAGTCTTGCGATGGGCACACGGAACGGTGAACAGCTTACATAGTTCATTCCGATACGGTGACAGAATTTAACGCTTTCAGCATCTCCACCATGTTCGCCACAAATACCTACTTTCAGGTTTGGCTTTGTGATGCGGCCACGCTCTGTACCAAATTTAATCAACTCGCCCACCCCTTCCTGGTCAATGGTTTGAAATGGATCATCTTCCAGAATTTTTTCATCAAGGTATTTAGGCAAAAATCCGCCCACATCATCGCGGCTGAAACCAAAACTCATTTGCGTAAGATCATTGGTACCAAAGCTAAAGAAATCAGCTACAGTTGCCATCTGCCCGGCCATTAAAGCGGCCCTTGGTATTTCAATCATCGTACCATACAGATAAGGTATCTTTTTCATCTTGGTTTTTTCCAACACTTCTTTGTACACCCTGTCTACAATTGATTTTTGATGTATCAGTTCATTTACCGTACAGGTAACCGGTACCATAATTTCAGGGAATGCTTTTTTACCGGATTTTAATATTTCGGCAGTAGCTTCAAATATAGCCCTGATCTGCATTTCAGTTATTTCAGGATAACTAACACCCAGCCTTACGCCACGGTGCCCCAGCATCGGATTATTTTCATGCAATGCCAACACCCTTCTTTTCAGTATGCTCATGCTGATGCCGAGTTCTTTGCTCAGTTGCTGCAATTTTTCTGCATCGTGTGGCACAAATTCATGCAATGGCGGATCCAGCAAACGCATGGTTACCGGTAATCCATTCATCATTAGTAAAGTAGCTTTTACGTCTTTCTTTACGTATTTAGCCAGTTCGTTTAATGCGACTCTTCTTTCCTTTTCTGTTTTACTCACAATCATCTTGCGCAACAGAAACAGTGGCTCTTCACTCCCTTCACCATAAAACATATGTTCGGTGCGGAATAAGCCAATTCCTTCTGCGCCAAATTTTAATCCCTGTTCAGCATCACCCGGCGTTTCTGCATTGGATCGTACGCCCATCACCTTGGTTTTATCTACCAGTTTCATGAGGTTTTTATAAGCAGCATTCTGATCCAGATCTACATCTACCAATGCCATACTTCCAAGATAAACAAGGCCCTTTGTTCCATCTAAACTTAACCAATCGCCTTCCTTTATATAAGTGCCATCATTTGCTTTAAAAGATTTGGTTTCGCCATGTATTTCAATATCATTGCAACCAACGATACAGCATTTACCCCAGCCTCTTGCAACCAATGCAGCATGAGATGTCATGCCACCTTTTGTTGTAAGGATTGCCTGAGATTTATGCATACCATCCACATCTTCCGGCGAGGTTTCTTCTCTTACCAAAATAACTTTTTCACCTTTGCCTGCCCATGCTACGGCATCATTAGAAGAGAATACCACACGTCCCTTTGCACCACCAGGACCAGCAGGTAAACCTTTTGCAATTGGCCTGGTAATTTTTTGAATATCGGGATCAAGCATTGGTAATAACAACTCGACCAACTGGTTGGGCGCCACCCGCATGACAGCAGTTTTAGCATCAATCATTTTTGAGTTGTACATATCGCTTGCAATTCTTACAGCAGCAATACCATTGCGTTTACCAACGCGGCACTGCAACATATACAATACACCTTTTTCAATGGTAAACTCAATGTCCTGCATGTCTTTATAATGCACTTCAAGCCTTCTTTGTATGTCGAACAATTCTTTATAGGCAGCCGGCATTATTTCTTCCAATGTTGGCAGATGTTTGCTCTGGTCGTTTTTAGAATAGTCATTTACAGGTGCCGGCGTTCTGATACCTGCTACCACATCTTCACCCTGCGCATTTACTAAATATTCGCCATAAAATTTATTTTCCCCATTACCCGGGTTTCTTGTAAATGCAACACCGGTGGCACTTGTATCGCCCATGTTTCCAAATACCATGGCCTGCACATTTACTGCAGTTCCCCATTCATCAGGAATCTTTTCAATGCGGCGATATTCGATGGCACGTTTGCCCATCCAACTGCTAAATACAGCACCAATACTTCCCCATAATTGTTCGTATGGATCTTCAGGGAAAGGTTTGCCCAATACTTTAATGATGGTTTCTTTAAAATCTTTTACCAGTGCTTTTAATTCATCTACAGAAATATCTGTATCAAATTGATAGCCCATTTTGGATTTTACCTTTTCCAGTTTTTCATCCAATACTTTTCGAATGCCCTTGCCACCTTTTGGTTCTAATCCACCCGCTTTTTCCATCACCACATCTGCATACATCATAATCAGCCGGCGATAAGCATCATATGCAAAACGGGCATCGCCGGATTGTGCAATTACCCCTTCAATGGTCTTTTCATTTAAACCAATATCCAATACGGTCTCCATCATACCCGGCATCGACTTTCTTGCGCCCGAACGAACCGATACCAGCAAAGGATTTTTTACATCCCCAAATTTTTTGCCCATTTCCTTTTCAACAGCAGTCAATGCTTTCTGAGCCTGCGCTGCCAGTTCTGCGGGATATTTTTTTTTGTTACTGTAATACGCTGTACAAACTTCTGTGGTAATGGTGTACCCCGGAGGAACCGGTAATTTGAGTTTTGGATGACCTGCCATTTCTGCCAGGTTGGCTCCTTTACCTCCCAGTAAATTTTTCATCGATTCGTTTCCATCTGCTTTTCCGCCGCCAAAATAATAAACAAATTTGGTAGCTCTTTTTGCTTGTGCCATGTTTTAAATTTAGTTTAAATAATTAATGCTCTTAAAAACGCCGGAGGATAGTAATGACAATGAAAAAAGGTAGGTGATGCAATCGTTTAACTGGCTTTTGGGTATGAGCGAAAGGTATTGCGAAAGAACGAACCCTTATTGAGTTTTGCTATCAGCATCGTGTGCTGCAATTCAACGACGAACTTTATTTTAGGGCATCTCTAAAAACTCATTTTTCTATTGAACCTTACCTTTAATTCCTCTCCCCCGAAAAATTCGGGGTCTTCGACAAAAGAGAGGAAAAGGTAAGTTTTTAGAGATGCTCTTTAGTTATAAAAATTTTGTGACAATGCATTGGATACCACTTTGAATTCGCCGTCTTTGCGAACAATCTGGTAGCAATTATTGATTGCCCTGATGTTGGGATTGGACAAGTGCTTTTCGTTGTAAGGTGTTACCATATCCGCTTCAGCAATTACAGTTCCTGTTGCATCTACTATGCGGGTAAATACCCTGTATTGAAAATGCCAGGGGCTTAAGTTATCCGTTGATTCGTCTGATTTATAGGAATCGTTGAAGCCTTCAAATATCAGTTCGGTCGAATGGCCGATGTGTTCAATTAATTGATCAGATATATTAACGTAAACATCCATTTCAGGATCATCGTGAACAATACCACTATCCCAAACTATTTGTCCATTTAGAAATATTACCAGCCTGTTATCTACATGTTTCACATTTACCCAATATTCTTTTTTCATTTTAATAGAATTTAATCGTGCTAAATCGTTTTTATTTGAAGGCGTAAAATTAAAAGTTACCCTGTATGTAGTTCATGACTTAAGTCACCCTGCGAACTGACAGTTATTAGTTTATGAGAAAAAGCTGAGGGGGATTTGATTTTACTGGAAGCATTTGGGCACAAGCTTACTTAATTTAGAGGCGAGAAGAAAGTTGATCACTGTGCGCCTTTTGGAACAGCTAATCTGTTTATCCACTAAACACAAAGTGCGGTGTGCTTCTTAAGCTGTAGATATAAGACTTACACAGGAGTTATTTATCCGATAGCAATCTTATTAGGCCTGCCTTGCTGCCGGAAGCAGAGAGATTTCTGTACCGATTTGATTTTGTTATTAATACTTTTCGTAAAAAGAATTAGTAACCACTTTTGAGTATTTTATGAATGTTAAGCAACATACCAACTCACTGATTTATTCATTGAAAAGTATAACTAGAGGCTTTAAGGATTTAAGCGTTGGCTTTTGAAAATGTTTTAGAACATGAATCAACTAAGTGTGAAATTGCTTCAAAAATTCTTTTAATAAGGCATTAAAATTTCCCTGTAATCCTCATCATTAACACCAACAACTATATCACTGTTGGTTTGGTATCCTGTGTTTTTCAAAGCAGAACATAAGGTATAGTTGTTATTGGTTAAGTTGAATATTGAAATTCTAATATTTTTGAGTGTATCGGTAAACTGGCTTCCTGCTGAAACCGGCCCGTAAATTTTTCTGTACTCAGCCCTCATTGAGTTGGAGGTGATTAGTTCCAAACTATCATCTGCATCAAGAGGAGTATTAAAGAAAACCTTCCGCACCAGTACCTGAATATTTTTAAAAAGATAGATGGTGTCAAGATCGTAATTTTTTAAGCATTTAAATGGCAGCCATAAAGAAGGTGTATTGTTTTGCTTTGCGTCATCCCATCCGCTAAGAGAAAGCTCTCCAAAATCACCATTGAATTCCTGGTTTGCCATAAATACAGCATATTGATTGTAGTCTTTATATCAAAAAATAAATCTCCCTGTGTCATCAGTCTTTTTAACAGAATCAAGATCACCAATTAAACCGGGGAAACCAATTTGTGTCATTTGACCCAGATTAAGACTATAACCGGAAACTGGCACAGGATTATTTCTGCTTTCTTAAAGCTGGCCTTTGATGGTGAAAGTTGAATTAGGTGCTGGACTCAAAACAGGTTTATAACAGCCGACTAAAATAAAGGCAGCAACAACAAAATAGGCGTGTTTCATACTAATTTAGTTTTCGTTAAAGTGTAACATAGTTTGTTCTAAAAATTTAGGTGTGATAAATATAAAGGCATCTCTAAAACCTTGTTTTCATATTTTCTCTCACCTTTAATTCCCTTCTAAAAAGAGAGAAAAAGCTAAGATTTTAAAGATGTTCATAACAAAAAAACTTCTAAATTTTATTCAACCATTCTTTTAAAAGTACACATTTAAAAGGATGGCATTATGTTGGGTGCATTTAAAATTGTCGGAAGGGTCGCCAAACCTGTGCAGGTTCTTTCGTTTAAAAAACACATAAAAAAAGGTTGGCAACTCTGTATAATAGTGCGACAATTTTAAATATACCCATTATGTTTAAGTCGCTTTTTAACATTCATGGGTGGTATCCTCACCAACTAAAGCCTGAGGAAATGGTCACCGATGAGAAAGAAGTCTTCCCCGATAAAGCAGCAAATGCATGCCGAATAGATGCGTTCTCTTACGGTACTTAAAAGGCAGGGCATTGGCTTTTCGGATGCAAGCAAAGCTTAAAAACAGATAGTTCAACAACTAATGGCGCTTACTGTGAGCAAATTTAACAACAGCCACTAAAAAAACGCCGCCGATAATATTACCTGCTGTAGCCAATAGCTGGAACTTGACAAACTGTAACAAGCTAAAATGATTTGCTTCTGCAAAGAAAGCCATGAACACTTCGATGGAACCCACGATGCAATGGTGCAGTCCGGCGATGCTTATTAAAAAGGTTACCAAAAATACCATCACTATCCTGCTAAAAGTATCTTGTGCTGAGCTCAGCAGCCAGGAAAGCATTCCCATCAGCCATCCCGCCATAATCCCGCTGATGAGCGTGGCACCTACGCTGTATTTGAGCATCTTTTCTGATACAAAATAAAAGAAGTCCTTTCCAATCAGGTGCATTTCACCATTAAAAACAAGCGAAATACTTCCGAAAAGATAACCCCCTGCCAGGTTGCCTGCATAAACAATGAGCCAGAGTTTCGCCAAACTACCCCACGTGGCCTGGCCATTCATTACGGGCAGCGTGGCTAATGTGGTGTGCTCGGTAAACAACTCAGACCGCCCAATAATGACAAATATATACCCGATAGGATATACCAACGCCATCATCACAGCCAATTGCCCGGTAGTTGATTCGCTTTTAAAAAGGGTATAGATAATGCCGATGATTAAGATACTGAAACCTACTTCTAAACCTGCCGACAAAGAGGACAAAAACAGCCCCAAATCCGACCGTTTGTGTTCTTTCAAACCGGTCTCGATTTGTTCATTCATAATTTCATAAGCCTCTTTGGGCTTTTCTTCAGTGGTAGTTTTAGATGCGCTGGCCATGGATAGATGCTAATTATAAAGTTAAAAAAATGAGCCAGGTTTATACTTCGGTTAGATATAGATAGTTACATGTTGATTCCTTTTTCAAACTGATCAGCCTTTCAGCAACAATATCTCTTTTTTAAAGGCTTCAGTCAATTAAACATTCAGTTAGTAATACACTAAATGTTATTATTTCAAAACATGTTGAATCAGCATAATGTTTGGTTAATCAGTAGATTTTTTAAAAAGTGACTTTATTCACTGAAAGATGAAGAAAAAGAAATAAGCAAGCTATTTTAATGATATTTAAAATAAAAATTAGTAAGTCTGCCGGTGTATTTGGTATTTTAGTGTAGCGCACACCCCGCCCGGGCGACCGATATGGATAGAGACAATCGAACTTGTAAAATATATTTTTAGTATCCAGCCCCTTAAATCTTCTTATGTTTTGGCAAGATGTTTTTCACTACAGGCTGTAACATCACATGGATAAGGCTTTGGGAGGAAAAATTAAAAACTCAATATTTGCATATTGCCTTTTGCCTGTTGCCTATTGCCTATTTGGTTCTGGCTTGTCCAGGTTAGGTAAATTGGAATAGCTATATTAAAGCCCTTAAGGGCGAAATATTTAGACCCGGTGCAATCCATTTTTGCCTCCTGCCCCTAAAGGTGAGGTCTGGAAACCGCTCAAGAAAAAGGTTGTGTCTTTTTGGTGGATAGAGAATAGAGATATTCTATTTTAGGTATTTTGGAATAGCTGTATTCAAGCCCTTATATGTTTGTATTTTTTAAGTTTTTATATTTTTTTTAATAAAGAGAGTTTGAATGTTATCAACTTTGAAGGTAAGGAGGAGAGAGCCCTTGGTAATAAATACCGTCCTTCAGTTTCTTCTCCATCA
>JBGSMI010000151.1:0-3293 GCA_041740215.1 Ferruginibacter sp. | reverse complement strand
ATAAATTTCGTTAAGTGAGTTGTATACTGCTGCTAATTGATTGTTGTTTTCCTGTTCGGTTCCATATCGTAGGGCTTTGTTTAAATATATTTCTGCTTCCTTGTACTTTGCCTGTTGCGCATATACACTTGCCATGCTGAGATAATACGAGCAAAGGTTTTTATAATCTTTTTGGTTTTCGCCAATGCCTACTGCCATTTTATGATAGTGCATTGCAGAATCTAATTTGTCCATACGTTGGTATATCAACCCAAAATCATCATATACCTGGCCTTCCATGATGCTGTTGCCGTCTTTTTTATACATGGCCAGTGCCTTTTTTTTTATATCAAGTGCGGCATAAAATTGTTTTTGTATTGAATAAATACCACTGATAATATCATAAATTCTTGCAAGCCTGTCGGTATTGCCTTTTTTTGCGGCATACACACTTGCAGTATCACAATGAAGCAGGGCGGCTTTAAAATTGCCGAGGTTGCGGTAAGCATCTGCTTTATTTATGTAAGCAAGTGCCAACCTGTCTGGCTCGCCAATTATTTTACTGTACAGGATGGCGGAATCGGTATACATAATAAAGGAATCCATTTTGGAAAGAAAAGAATAGCCGATACCGATATTGATGTAATTGATTGCGAGCCCTCTGGTAAAATTCAGTTTATAACTTAATTCCACCGCCTGCCGCCAGTAAGCAATGGCTTTTCGTGGATCCTGGTTATAGTAACCGGCTCCAATATTTCTTAAAAGAAATGTTTTGCTGGTATCCTCTTTTGCCTTTACTAATTCATTCAGCAGCGAATCTGTCTTTGCATCCTGTGCTTTTGCAAACGCCAGCGAAACAAAAAATAGAAGGGCGAAACAGATGGTTCTAATCATTTTACAATTTACATTATATATTTTGAATGTTCAAATGATAAAACCACAAGTGTTGTTCTATTTTTGGGAGTTGTGTAGCGAGGGCGAAGCCACATAACCAAAACTGACCGCTGCCCGGCCATGCACTGCCGCCAAAAAAGGTTTCTTCCGGCCGGGGTATAACCCGTGTTGGCGGTAGTATTGTCAATTAGTTAATAAAATATTTCCTGATTATGTTTTGTCGATTTGCCTTGTCAACCGCAATAATTTCATTTATAAAGTCTGACATTTTGTATTCATCTATTTTTAGTTGGCTCATAAGCAGGTTGACTTTTTGTGCACCAACAGCTGTATTAAGCTTCGCTGCCCACCTGTATAAATTTTTCTTCATAGTACATGTCTCGTCAACAACAAGTGAAACAAACTTCTGTCTATAAATGTCCAATGGATACGCTTTCTTTATTTGCTCCCATTTAATTTCATCCTGTTTCGTAGTTCTGTCCCAAATACCATTTGAAGTTATAATAATTTGAGGTCGTCTGTCAAATGTCTGAAATAATCCAACTGGAATACCAAGTCCAAAAAAACAAGTGCTAATCCAACCCATTATATAATTTGTTGTCCCAATCGGTTCTTTAGTTATCATCCAAATTCCAATGGCAACAAAGGGTATTGTTAAAGCAAATATTTTTAATCCTTTTAGAGGTCGCTTATAAAGTTTGATTTCTGTCATTTTTAGGTAATTGTCTGTAATGGTGAGGTTCTAATATTACCCGCAACATAAAAGTATTGGGAGGTGGCTGGAATTCATGGCTGTGTCTGCCCGGCTACCTATGCCCGGTAAAGGTAAAATGTTTCAGGTAAAAATTTACCGTACAATGGACTTCCTTCAGCCCGAACCACAGCTAAATAGCATTTCTTCCGATCAATAGAATTTCCGTCAAGCCAGCCATATTGCCAGTGCAATGTTAGCTGCCGTATTGGTTCTAACGCAAGCATTCTGGCAATATTTTTCTTAATAAATCATTATTTGTAAATTCTGGAATACTTGGTAGTTGATTAGTAATTATTAAACTGCCTTGAACTAAAGTCGCTGTCATACTTTTGTTAACAAAAGAAGAGTAAACATTCCAAAGCATTGCTCTATAAATTTCCTTTTCGTCAATATAGATGGCAACGGGAATACCGCAGCAAAGCGGTATGTCCAAAGATGATAGTTTTGAAACAGCTTCGCTTGTCAATAAATATTGATGTGAAGTCAGGTAGATTTGTCCAGCATAATGACAACATGCACTATCGGTCTTTACGTCAAATTTTTTTATATCAGAATTTTCCAGCAATTCATTAATCGTCAACTTAGCCAATTTCAATAGACTGTCTGTTACTTCACCAGTTTTTACTATCTTGTTTTTGTCAAGTTGAAGTCTAATGATTTTAATTTTGCAGTCATTGGTTTGTCCATTTATAAAAATGGATGTTGTAAAAAGGCCAATAAAAATGAAAATTAAATAATGGGTCATTGACTTATAGGTTGTGTTACTGTATGGCAGCCAACGTCTTATATACGCAATAACCCCACCCACTTATTGCGTATATCCTTCCAATTTTGGGTAGTTATACGCAAGTTAAGACCTTTTTGTAATTGCGTATATCTCAAAGCCCTTTTTTTTATAAGTTATCCAAAGGGCCCGTAAGATCATCAGGTTTTTTGGGGTATGCTGCGTATATATCTCGCCGGTTTTCAAACTTTTGTGCTCCAAATTTCATCGATAACCCGCAAACTTACCCTACTTTCTTGCAAATGAGAATTGTAAAGATGCAGAAAGTTAGGAGAACTCATTGCTTCCATTTACTCCAGTATATACGCAAAATTTGTAACCACTTTTTGTGCCATGCACACGTGAAAGGTGAAACGGTAAGGGTGAAAAGTGCACGGGTAAAACGTGAAAAGTGTAAGGTGAAACGTCAAACCTCAAACAATCACACTCGCTCAAACCAATAATAAATAGTAAATCACAAATAATAAATCCACAAAACAATAATAAATAGGCAATCAAAAATTTGCAATAACAAAGCTATTGCCCGGACCCCAGAGGGGTCAAATGTTTGTAGCAGCAATTGCCATGTCGTTCACGCTGACTCCAGCGGAGTCAAACAGAATATCCCGGTAAAATCAAAAATCTGCATTAATTACCTAAAGCTGCCTGCCATTAATCAGCCCTTTACCGAGAGGCACCCCTCTGCCCGATAGGGAGAGGGGAAGAGGGTGAGGTAGCCCCCCTCAATCCCCCCGCAGGGGGGAAGTAGGTGTGTGCAGGTGTGTAAGGAAGTGTTTACCTTGCCATAACTGAATTTTTAAGGTATGCTATTAATCAGCCTTTTACCGAGGGGCACCCCTCTCTTTCGGAGAGGGGAAGGGGGTGAGGTCAATTTAAAATTCT
>JBGSMI010000149.1:0-3125 GCA_041740215.1 Ferruginibacter sp. | reverse complement strand
ACTACAGTATCTCTCGCAGTTGCTGCAACTTACCATGCCAACATTTCGGTCATTGTTGCATACGCATTGCATACCTGCACCACCCGCACTTCCCGCCATAATATTCTTCATCTCAGTCCTGCTGAGTTTGCCTTGTATATTAGCAAGGCTCATTTTTATTGTTTGCATTTTTTAATTTTTTAAAATGATAAAAATTGTTTGCGCCTTAGCTTTTAGCATCAAGGCTTTGGCCGCCAACCATCGGCATGCGCATACCAATGTAGTTCCGCTGGCTTTTTGTTGGGGAACTATTCCAACAAAAAATATTCTAAATCCTCGATGTTGTAAACATTGATGAACTAATGTTGAGTTATTGAATATTTTGGCAAATGAAATGTCTCTGCGATAGATCATTTTTAAGAGGCTTATGTGGCTAAATTATTAATTTTTAATTCTTTGCCTTTTCAATCTCTAAAGCAATATCTGATGTTTCGCCCATAAATACGATCTCTCCGGTTTTATCAATAATAAATTTTGCGGGGATAGCGTCTACTTTAAAATTATCCACTACTTTGTCTCTAGTATCCAGCAGCACATTAAAACTGTAATTCCCTTCGGTCATTAGCTTCATTGCTGTTTCCTGCATTTTTTGCGCAGATTTATTTTCCCAAACATCAATGAAAAGAAATACTACCGAACTGTCATTCTTGTATTTATTTACCAGCTCTTGCATCGCCGGAAAGGAAGCCCGGCAGGGCACACACCAGGTTGCCCAAAAGTCTATTACCACTACTTTATTTTTAAATGAAGAAAGTGAAACATTTTGTCCTGATAGGTTTTTTAATACAAACTCATTCGCTTTCGTAGTGCCGAATTTTGCTTTAATAGCAGCACTTGTTTTTTGCTTTGTAAGTAAATCAGATTTTTCCTTTAGGGTATTAAATTCATTCTCAGGCAACTGTAGTTGTTTATAAATGGATTGTAATTGGGTCGCCATGCCTGGTGAGTTTAAGCCATTTAATAGTTGTTGTTCAATTATATTTTTAGTGTAGGCGGCTCCTTTTATTTTTTCTGCATAAATAACATATCGTTCTAATCCTCCCGTGCTTAATTCATTTTCTTTTTTGTAAATTAAATCCTGATAATAGAAGGCAGAGTCATATTGCCCGTTTTTATACAAAATCATTGCATAAGTATCCGTAAAACGGTTGAGGGTATGAAGCAGCTCCTTTTTTTGTTGGTCATTTTCCGGAAGTGTTTTTATTTTTTGGTTCATAAGGTCAAAAGCTTTTTTCGAAAGACTTTTTGCTACCTGTAAATCACCTTTTACGCTGTCAATATGTTCTCCGGTTAATTTATAAACAAAATTATTATAGAGCTTTGCGATAGTGATTTTATCCTCCATCAATGATTCGTATTTATTCAAGCTTGCTAAATCGTTTTTTTCTAATAGTAAAGAAATTAGAGTGGTATAAAAAAAATCTCTTTTTGTAATAGAAGTATCTTTAAACCGTTGTTCATATTCATCCATCGAAGCTAGTACCAATCCTTCTGTGAGGGATTCCCTCGAATTGAATTTAGTCCAAAATTTATCTTTTGCCAAAATGCCATTTGGGTAAGTCTCAATTGCTTTTTTATCAATAGCACTTATTTCCGAATCCATATCAAGTAGTTGATAAACAACTCTCGCTTTTACCCATTTTGATTCATCGTTGTGTGCGTCTGCCATTTTTTTTGCATAGGTGAGAAGCAGGGTTTTAACAGTATCATTTTTTTCTTTGTACAAGACAGCGAGATAATTTAAATAGGTGTCTTTTTCCTTCAGCTCAGGATTTATTCTGTAAGTATCCTCATACATTTTGATGAGCAAGGCAGCAGGCGTTTTCTTAACCTTAAGAAAAAACTGGGCATAGCCATTTAATATTCCGGCTAAAGAAATGTTTCCGAATGTGTATCGCTCTCCTTTTTTATCATGCAAATATACAAGATACCCTTCCTCGTTATTGCTATCTACTATTTGGTTATTTTCATCTGCAACGCTTAAAAGTAATATTGCGGTTGAATCCGGAGCCTTAAATTTGAATGTGTAGCGATTTTTTTCTTTAATAACCCGTATCTTTTTTAAAAAAGTCTGCTTTCCGGTTTGGTACACCACCAATAGCTCAATTACATCAGGTATTGATAAGCGTTCGGGCGGCTTATAGGAGTATTTTACTTCCATATTCGATATTGGCCTGGCTTCCAATGCTGTTATACTGCCATTATTCTGGCAATAACAATATGAAATTGTAAGCATGAGCGATAACACTGTAGTGGTGGATTTTTTGTAATAATTTGGCATAAACGGTTTTGTGTAATTTATATACTGCTCACTTTTTGATGAAAAATACAGAATACCTTGAATATGGATACCATTCCCTTTTTTGATCAGGGAATGGTATTTAAGACAATGCTTTCTATGTGCACATTCCTCCAGCGGAACAGGTACATCCAAATGAAGCTTGTGTGCAGGTTCCCAATTCAATTTTCCCATAGTTCCAGCAAAAAGTTGGGCATGGCCCTTCAGCTTCTCTTCCAGCCATTATGTTTTTCATTTCATTACGGCTCAACTTTCCTTTGATGTTGGCTATGCTAATTTTTTTCTTTTCCATTTTGTTTAATTTTAATGATTAAAAATTGTTTGTACCTGCGTTTTTAGCATCGCAGGCTACTGCCGCCCAACAACCAATGTGGCCGCATCAGTTTAGCTCCATTGGGCTTTTCTTTAGGGGAGCTATTCCAAAAGAAAATATTCTAAATCCTCAATGCTGTAAGCATCAGGGAGTTGTTGTCCATTTATAAATATGGTTGGCGTAAAATTGATCTCCATAGCCTTACACCATTTATCCATTGCTTCAATTTTATCGCCCTGTTTCATCAGTTCGCCATTCATCGGGTACTTTGCCGCAAACAAGTCATAATCTTTTTTATCCGCCAAATACCAATCATCTAATGAATGTTTAATATTTTGTTTATCGTTTAACCGGTCTGCTACCGCCATTAAATGCCGGGTGGGTTTTAATGAATGATTCGATTGTTCATTGGCCGTAGTGAAAATTATTTTTACTTTTAAGTTTTCATTCTTTTCGAGTAGGGCTTCAATTTTT
>JBGSMI010000047.1:0-19560 GCA_041740215.1 Ferruginibacter sp. | reverse complement strand
TTGCTGAAGTATAAGCTATGATCCATCCTTCTTTGCCATCTAAAAAACCCAGCCGGAAAATATAGTTTTGAATGAAACTAAAAACCGGTGAAATATAGCGTTTAATCCAGGTTGCTTTTTTACCGTGGTCTGCATATTTTTGCGCACTGAGTTTCGCATATAAAATCGTTTTAGCGTGGTACTCCTGCAAGTCTTTCATGGTGTAATGCAATAGTTCGCCGTGTATTAGTTTTTTTGTTACTCCACAGCCAACAATGTTTTCATGCACCAATTGCGAATCCCATGCTGCCTGCTTTTTGTTATAGAGCCGGTGAACCCTGTCACTTCCCCATTCACCAAACCTGATCTTCTTTCTTACCAGAAAACTCTTTCTTTTAAAGCCATACAAAAACTGCCCGTCTTCCAAGTTCAATTGATTGATGACGGCTGCCAATTCGGGACTGATTCTTTCATCTGCATCCAATGCCAGAATCCATTCATTCACTGCAATGGCCGCAGCATCATTCCTCGTTTGTCCATATCCTTTCCAAACGGTTTCAAATAATCTTGCGCCATATTTTATCGTCAGCCTGGGTGTCGCATCATTACTGCCACTATCAGCCACAATGATATCATTGCTTACCAGCTTTGCACTTATAATGCAGTCGCCAATATTTTCTGCCTCATTTTTTGCAATAATAATTACCGATACCTGGTTTATTGAATTACAGTTTTGATATGTGTCGTACATTATAAACGAGTTGATAAATGTCTAAATGAATTATTGAATCGGCCACCTGGGTTGCACTGATTGAAAGGGGCTAATAGCATTCTTGGTTGCTATCCGGTAGCTTGACCAATTTTTTTTTGGAAAACCGTTAATGGACTGTTAAATCATTTCAAATAATCTAACCTCTATTGCGTGGGGGGCATCCAATTATTTGTTGCATTTCATAAAGATCGTTCATCTGAATCTCTTTACAGTAAATTTAAATTGGCTTATTTGGGAATATAAAATGCTGAAAAATTGTAGTGGTATGCTGATGATATTTGTCATTACCATCGCTATTTTGCAGAAGACAACTGCAAGTTTTTATAAAGAAACAAATCTGTTATTCCTTTTGCTCCGATCAAAGGTATTGCAGAAATTATTTACGTTAAAGTTGAAAAAATTTTCAGAAACTGTTATTACCCGGAGATGTTATTGTTTAAATACTTGGATTGCTTACGACGGAAAAAAGTAAGTAATTCCTTCAAGCGGGTTGCTTATACGGAGGTTTATTTTGGAGAGTATTAAGATGCATATACCTATTGGTTGGAGACTTTACCACATTTTCCGAATATATTATAAAACTGCTATCATAGATTGTCTTCAAAAGATTAATAAGTTTTTCTAATATTGTTTTATTCCACTAATTTAACTGATTAAAGTATGATTAATTTTGCCATCTATAACAATATCTTTACTGTCGAAGCTCAATAAATACTAACGCCGATGAAAATAACTGGAGTTACTATCATAAAAAATGCCGTGAAAAATGATTATCCCATCAAAGAAGCGATCACCTCAATTTTACCCATGGTTGACGAAATGATAGTGAGTATTGATAGAGGGGAGGATGAAACTGATGAACTCATTAAAAGTATTGCATCTGAAAAAATAAAAATTGTGTATTCCACTTGGGATATGAATTTACGGAAAGGTGGTAAAGTGTATGCTGTCGAAACGAATAAAGCGGTAGCGCATGTTTCGGCTGATACCGATTGGGTATTTTACATACAGGCTGATGAAGTCATTCATGAAAAATACCATGCCGTCATTTTAGAAGCTGCAAATAAATACAGGGCGAATGATAAGGTGAAGGGCTTACTGTTTAAATACCTTCATTTTTATGCTAGTTATGATTATGTTGGCGATAGCAGAAAATGGTACAATTATGAAGTAAGGATGATAAAAAATGACCGGCGAATTGTCTCGTACAAAGATGCACAAGGCTTTAGAGTTGGCAAAAAAAAGCTGGATGTGGTATTGGTCAATGCAGAAGTATATCATTATGGCTGGGTAAAAAGTCCAGAATTAATGCGAAGAAAGCAACTTGATACTGCTAAATATTATCATGGAGGACTAGGAAATGAATCAATAATTAATAGTGCTGTTGTCAATGTAGATCTGTTTGATTTTGAGGAAAATTTTGACTCTTTGCGAAAATTTACCGGCGTACATCCAAAGGTGATGAAACAAAGAATAGGAAAAAAAAATTGGCAGATAGCGCTTGATTTAAGCAAGAAAAGATTTTCCTTGAAAGAGCGTTTTTTATTTTGGTTTGAAAAAAAAACGGGTAAAAGACTGTTTGGCTTTAGCAATTTTAAGTTAATGAAATAATCCTGAAAATTATCCATTCTGTTTGTTCATCTTTTATAGTAAATAATTAAAATCTAGTCTTTCAGGAATTTAAATATAAGATACCTGATCGTTAGATATAAAATAGACATTAACATTGAGCATTGAAAATCTAAATATTTTTTGTGAAAAAATACCAGTCATTAAGTGAAAATTTTTTAAGTAATCCGGTATTACCAATCATTTCAGTTGTAATGGCAACCTATAACGGCAGTTTATACCTGAAACAGCAAATGGAATCCATTGTACTGCAAACTTATCCCAATATTGAAATCATCATAGTGGATGACTGCAGTAATGATGATACCATTGAAATATTAAAATCCTTTCAATCAACCTATCCTAATATTCAGATTTTTCCAAACGAGAAAAATATTGGGTACATCAAAAATTTCGAAAAAGGCTGTTTGCTGGCTTCCGGTGAATTGATAGCTCTTTGCGATCAGGACGACTACTGGCATCCTGATAAAATAAAAAATATGCAGGAAGCCATTGGCGATTTCCCCCTAATTTATTGTGATTCGGTTTTGTGTGATGCTTCGCTACAACCCATCGGAGTTAATATCTCAGACAGGGTCAATTGCCGCAATTTTGATGACTGTTTGCAGCAGGCAATCTTTTGCCGGATTTATGGACATGCTACCCTAATAAAAAAAGACCTCATAAAAAAAGCGATTCCATTTCTTGAAATAATTCCGCACGACTGGTGGTTATGTTACATAGCTACTTTTTACGGCGGTATGAAGTATCTGCCTGAACCACTTGCCAGTTACCGACAACATAGCGCCAATATTTTTGGAGCTGCTGGTGGCAAAAGCCGAAAACACAATAAAAAAAATAACGCTGAAAAAAAACTGCTGGAGCTGGAAATTATCCGGAAAAGGATAAAGGCATTTTATGATTATTGTCCTGACACCATGATTAAAGAAAAGGAAGTGCTGGGCAGTCTGGTTGAATCATACCAGTCATTTTCAATACCCAATAACTTCCGGCGTATGGTCATTTTTCTTTCAAATTACAACCAGTTGCTGGCGTCAAAAAAAAGATCCGCCATCAGAAAATTTCTTTTTTGTTTCAAAATGTTTTTTAAAATAAAATGACGGACATTGTTTACTAACACAAGCCGCGGTATACTTTAAGATATTGTGTTGCCGCCTTTCCCCAACTAAAGAGGGCCGCTCTTTCACGGATATTAACTTTTGCATCCGTTGAATTATAATGATCCAGGCCGTTTTGTACTGCATGCTGCATGGACTCTTTTTCGAACGAGGGAAAATAATAACACACATCCCCGCCAATTTCCGGAAGTGCAGTAAAACGTGATAAAAATATGGGTACTCCAAAATACATTGCTTCTACCACAGGTAATCCAAAACCTTCAGTTAGTGAAGGAAAAAGAAATGCTTCGCAGTTTTTTAAATACCACTGTTTATCATTTTCGCTGATTGGACCCGTAAATATCAATCGTTTTTCAACGCCATGCTTCACAGCTTCTTCAATGATTGTTTTTTTATAAGTCTCACTTTGTGTTATTCCAGAAATGATCAGTTTGCGATCATTGCCGGCAAGTAGAGCAGGTAGTACATGAAAATTCTTTTTCATCATGATAGTGCCGATGGTAAAAAAAAACGGAGCTTTAGTAATACCATCCGGTTTAGCGAGTTCCTTAATTTCATTGATATTGCAACCATTGTAAATAACTGAAACTTGTTTCTTACCTAAATCAATGTATTGCTGTACATCATTCATAGTAAACTTCGAAATGAATGTAATATGGTCAGCTCTTTTTATTTTCTTTTCCAGACTGAGGATGAACTGCTTTTTTTTTTGCGCCGTTTTATGTAAGTTATGCATGATATTGATATCATGAACTGTTAATACAACTTGCAGTCGTTTTCCGGAAGGAAAATAATCCGCATCCTGGTGTGTGGAATGCCAAAGTGAATTCTTTTTTAGTGAAGGTAACATTAGTTTATGCCAGGGTTTTTGCAGCAAGTATTTTTGGTCATCGCCAAAAATATTTTTCCGATTAGTTGGTAAGAAAAAAGTGAATTCTTCTAATGATGGATCGCCTTGTTGCTTTAAAGCATTGCCAAGATTATAACAATAATGATACAATCCCGTATGAGCAGATTTCATTCTCTCACAATCAATAATAATTTGCTTTGGCATTTTTTATTTTAATAATATTTTTATCGAAAGATAGTGAATCAATTTTGTAAAGTTTATAAATAGCGATGCGTTTTATTTAAATCTTACAAACTGTTTATTATTTTGTACTAACTAACGATGGCTGAAAATTCCGGAATGGCGTTAAGATTAGTGGGAGATTTTTGTAGCTATTGGCTGGCGATAAATCAAATAGAGTTTTAAAAGCTAATTTCTTTTAAGAGACGATGGCTTATAATGGCTGAATTTACTGTTTGCTTTTTGGACTGGTCTTTTTAAAATACCCAATATGTAAAGTAGGAAAATAAACGGCGATATCAATAACCGAATAATATCAATGTCGTATTTCCGCTTTATGTAAGACAATTTAATAAAGTGATATAAAAAAACTGCTGAATGTTTTTCAAACAGATATTGATGTACTGAAGATAGCTTCTCTTTTGGGAACACTGACATCATCGAATTGTCTGTCATCCTGTAATAAAATAATTTTTCATTCACAAAATGGAATTTAAAATCATTTGACCATGCATTTATCCAAAATTCCCAATCTTCGAAAGCTTTTATGAGTGTATTGCAATCGTACCCTTTGTTTTTAATCCAAACCTCCTTCTTATAAATTGCACAGGCATCAATAAAATTTTGTTCCAGTAAATGATAAATATTAAACGGTTTGCTTTTAAACTTTCTTATTTTACTAACATCGCCAAAAAAATAAGGTTTTCCATAAACAATATCGCATCTGCCTGCAATCAAAAGTGGTAAGCCTTTATTAATATATTCTGAGGTAATTCTATTGTCGGCATCTAATGGTAAAATATAACTGCCTTTCGCCAGGGCTATGCCTGTATTCCGTGCATTAGAAAGCCCCATATTTTCCTGCTTTACAACAATACATTTCTTTTCAAGCGATAATGCATCCAATATCTCATTTGTGTTTGAATCAGTTGACCCATCATTCACAATAATTATTTCCACAGGAAAGTTGATTGCATTTTCATCAATACTATCTAATGCTTCCTGAATAAAATGCCCTTGGTTAAAACATGGAATTATAATTGAAACTAAATTGTTCATGCGTTCAAGCTGTATTATTTATGGCCATATCCCCATAATCCGGATGGCATATTATAGTTATTAAATAATTTAAATTCTTTTTTGTTTGATGCTGAGTAAGCATCCCTATTTAGCAATCCTTTACTAAAAAAGAAAAGAAAGAGTTTGAAAAATAGCCTGGTCAATCCTCTCTCGCCACTCTTTTTATTCCAAAGGCTAATCATAATTACCAGACTGTGATTAAATCCACCAAGGGCATAAACGTCAACTTTATCATATAAAGCATTTTTGAAAACTTTTTCAATGGAAAAAGGAGTGAATCTATGGTAGTCAAATGGAGCTTCGTGAAACATGAAAATAAATGGAACAGTAAAAAACACTTTGCCGGAAGGCTTTAGTACCCTTCTGATCTCAGTCAAAATATGGTTCGTGTCAAAATAGTGTTCAAGAAACTCAGTAACAATAACCCAATCAAGGCTATTATCTGAAATGGGAATTGTAAAACCATCCCAATAAAGATCTGGCTTTATCTGATTGTGATAGTTAGAATGTTCCAGATCTATACCAATATATCGATTGATTTTGCCATTTGATTGCAGATATTTTTTATAAGGCATTATACCACATCCTAAGTCAGCAACATCACCGGAAATTTTTTTTCTTAAATCATCAACCGCTTTCTTCAAAGATTTCCGAATTGCATAAAGCCCATAACCTATTTTTGGCGTTGGATCAATAAAAAGGGTTTCAATATTATCAATTTTCATATTGTCGATTTTTTCCAATTATTTGCCTCGTGATATTAATTGATTTAGAAATGTTGTCTGGGTAAATATAGTGTAGGTTAATAAATATTACTTTGTAAAGATTGAGCTTATTAACACATATTCTGGCAAGGAAATATTTTTTGTGATTAGAAAATGAACATCAATATGACTGGCAGTATTTTCGAGTCTTGAAGAGCACATGTCAATAATATTATTCAAAAGTATATAGTTAGAAATAGCACCAGTTATTTATTATTCACAAATAATCAACAAATAACGGAATGGAAATTGGATAAAAACATCTGTATGTAAATTTTAATCGGTATAAAAAAATGAGCATTATCAAAGACTGTATTTACATTCTTAATTCAATGCCGTTTAGTTAGCAGTTTAAGTGGTGGCTGGGGACAGTCCACGGATCGTGGCCGTTGTTGGTGTTTCACCAACCACCCTTAACTTAACGGCATTGATTCTTAATTACTAAAGAAATTATCTTCAAAAAAGAAGACATTTGAATCAATTAATATCAATATCTATCACAATTCACCCTCCCCAACCTTCTCTATCCAAACTCCGGTATTGAATCGCTTCTGCCAGGTGTTCGGGCTTTATGTCTGCACTTGCTGCAAGGTCGGCAATTGTTCGGCTAACTTTTAAAATTCTGTCATAAGCACGGGCAGATAAATTTAATTTTTCCATAGCAATCTTCAATAAATTCTGACTGGCAGTATTGATTACACAAATCTCTTTCAGCATTTTGCTGCTCATCTGTGCATTGGCATACACCCCTTCATTTTCCTTGTATCGTTCTTCCTGTATATCTCTCGCTTTAATAACCCGTTCCCGTATTTGCTCACTTTTTTCAAACTGGCGGGTAGAAGAGAGTTCGCTAAAAGCCACCGGCGTTACTTCTACGTGCAGGTCGATGCGATCCAGCAATGGGCCCGAAATTTTGTTTAGGTATTTTTGTACAGCTCCCGGCGGACAGGTACATTGTTTATCGGGATGGTTGAAGTAACCGCAGGGGCATGGATTCATTGAAGCAATCAACATAAAACTTGCCGGAAACTCCAACGCAATTTTTGCCCGGCTAATGGTCACTTTTCTTTCTTCCATCGGTTGGCGCATCACTTCCAATACCGTTCTTTTAAACTCCGGTAATTCATCTAAAAACAGTACGCCATTGTGCGCCAAAGAGATTTCGCCGGGTTGCGGGTTGCCTCCGCCTCCTACCAATGCCACATCGGAAATGGTGTGATGTGGACTTCTGTAGGGCCTTTTAGAAATGAGCGTAGCGTTCTCCGGTAGTTTACCGGCAACGCTGTGGATCTTGGTTGTTTCCAAAGCTTCCTGTAACGAAAGTGGTGGAAGGATGGTAGGCAAACGTTTGGCCAGCATAGTTTTTCCGGCGCCGGGAGGTCCTATTAAAATGGCATTGTGGCCACCTGCTGCTGCAATTTCCAACGCTCTTTTTATATTCTCCTGTCCTTTTACATCACAAAAGTCGATGTCAAAATCGCTTTGGGCATACGCAAATTCTTCCCTTGTATTTACGATGATGGGTTCCAGTGTTGTTTCATCTTTAAAAAAATCAATCACCTCATTGAGATGCCCAACGCCATACACTTTCAGGTTATTCACCATAGCAGCTTCCCGGGCATTTTGTTTAGGAACAATCAGCCCTTTAAAATTTTCTTTCCGGGCCTGGATGGCAATGGGCAATGCACCTTTGATTGAGCGAACGGTGCCATCTAAACTAAGTTCGCCCATGATCACATAGTCGGTTAACTTTTCGGGGTTGATGAGCTGTTCGCTGGCGCCCAATGTTGCAAGGGCAATGGGCAAATCGAATGCAGTGCCGCTTTTTCGGATATCCGCCGGTGCCAGGTTTACGATGAGGCGGGTACGGGGCATGTAAAAGTTATTGTCTTTGATGGCACTCTCCACCCGAAGCAAACTTTCTTTTACCGCACCATCGGGCAGCCCAACAATCACAGCCTCAGACTTGCCCTGGTTATTGATATTTACTTCTACCGCAATGGTGATGGCTTCTACACCATAGACGGCACTACCATAAGTTTTTACCAGCATGGGTGGGTTGATTAAAATTTTATGTAAATATGAATTGAAAGATAAGCAATCTATTATTTAAAAACAGCATGTTTGAAATTGATGTGGTGTAAGATTCAACAATGGCCGGCTTTGGAAATTAGCAATAATATCAGAATGAGGACGGGTTTACAGTATCTATATTTTTTTTAAATGCTAATGTTTCAAAAAATATAAGGGTAGAGGAAGCAAAATCGCATGGAGTTTTCGGATGGACTTGTCAATCCAATTAGTCAGGGAGAAAGCAAATACATTGGCAAATGTGTTATTTTAAAAGGATTCCTTCTATTTCCTTAAAATGTCCATCCTGTGTATAAAGCGGCAGTTGGTGTTGAATGGATGTTGCGGCAATCCATATTTCATTTTCCGGTATCGGCTTACCTTTATTTAGGAGTGTTGTTTTAATAAGTGCGTATGTTTCAGCGGTACGATCGTCCGCAACTAGAACGATGCACTTCAATAAAAAGCCGTTTATTTCCTGTTGTTTCTTTTGAGGATTGGAAGAACGGTAAGCACCCAGGTACAACTCTCCTAAAACTGTAACAGGGATATAGATTTTTTCCTGCTCATCTAAAAACTACAGGAATTTCCCTGTTGCCTTTGAATAATTCAATGACGATATTAGTGTCTAACAATAATTTATTTCCAGTCATCAGGGTTAATTTGTTCACAGGTTTCTTCAATGATGCGTTTCATTTCATCGGCTTCTTGTACAGACCATATTCCTGAAAAATCTTTAAATTTTTTATCACTAACTGACGGTAACTTATTTTTGATTATAACAGTTTCCACCTCATCCAATACCGAGTCATTCTCAATTTTGAGAATCTCTTCAATTAGGTGTAGTTTTTTTGCTTCTCCGTACATAAGTTTAAATTTTTAATAAATTAGCTTTTAATTTTTGTTCAATTTTGTACAGCCAATGGCCATCTTATTTCCTTCACCATTTAGCTGCCTGTTTTTCCATTTCTTCCTGCGTTATGTAGTTACCCGCCTCTGCTTCTGCCCAGGCTTCATCTATTTCCATATTGTATTGCTCCAGACTTATGTGGTCTTCCGTTTTTTCCCTACCCGCCAAAAAAGTTTTTAACAGAAGCAATACTGATTTTTTTTCTGCCTCATTGAGCTGCAAAAATAGGTTTGTAACGTTTGGTCTGGAACACTTGTCATACAACTTTTATTTATACTCAAATTTACTTTTCTATTTTATCTAAATGATGGCTGTTTTTTATTCGGGCGTATTTAAAATTTTCGAAGTTCCAGACAGGGTTGCCAACCTTCTTTTTAGTTTTTTAGTGGAAAGAACCTGCACAAGGTTGGCAACTCATCCTACAATTTTAAATGATCCTTTTTTGTTGGATTGTTTAAGAACTAACGTCAAATAAACTTTTTTGTCATCTCGCCGGACAGCCAACCTATGGCAGCTTCAGATTTAGCTTGACGTGATATCTACTTCAACTGAAGGATATATTATTAATAGTTACTTGTAGTTACCTTTTAAAATTTTCTGTATTCTTTTCCTACTTGCTGCGCCAGCAATCGTTTTTGCTTTGCCGTTTTTATAATCAGCATAGCGTTCGTCGAGTGACGCTTTAAGTTCGCTTGTGTATGTAACTGAACTTTCTTTAATAGCAGATTCCAGCATAGTGTAAATCGCTTTTACTTTTTTGTCTTCTACAACTTCAAGGTAATTGTGCAGTTGTCGGCGAATGGCAGTTATATCCATAGTTGCTGTCATGATCTCATTTTTGAGAGCAGCTTTCTTTACGTTTTGCCAGCTAGATGATTTGCTTTTACCCTTTTTATGGCTGTCTTTCCTTGTATCCAATTCGTGTTTCATTGCCGGAGTTAATTCAGAATGAAGCTTCTTTGCTTTTTTGGCAACAATGGTATAAACAGCCTCAAGAAAACTTTTGTCATTGATGTTATTTATGACTTTATTGATGTTCTCTTTGAAATTTGTTATTGTCATAATCATCAGTGATTTGATATGATTTCAATATTTCCCCTTCAGTTACACCGGGTACTTATTTAATCTCCTGCATCTCCACCAGTTTTCTATAAAAACCGCTTTGTGCAATCAACGAATCATGCGTTCCTTTTTCGATGATCTCACCCTTTTGCAGCACAATGATTTCATCTGCATTGCGAATAGTACTCAGGCGGTGGGCTATCACAATGGAGGTTCTGTCCTGCATCAGGTTTACGATGGCATCCTGCACCAGGCGCTCGCTTTCGGTATCCAGCGATGAAGTGGCTTCATCTAAAATTAAGATTGGCGGATTTCGCAAAACAGCTCTGGCAATGGTTACCCGTTGGCGTTCGCCACCGCTTAGCTTCATGCCACGGTCGCCGATATTGGTATTGTAACCATCTTCTTTGTGCTGTATAAATTTATGGGCATTGGCAATGGTAGCTGCTTCAATAATTTCTTCGTCAGTGGCATTGATATTACCCAATGCAATATTGTTGGCAATGGTATCATTGAATAAAATCGCTTCCTGCGTAACAATGCTCATCTGTTTGCGCAGCGATTGAATGGAAAAATCTTTTATGTTGACACCGTCTATCAAAATTTCGCCTTCCGATACATCATGAAACCTTGGGATTAAATCGGCCAGGGTTGATTTGCCTGCTCCCGATGAACCTACCAATGCAAGCATTTTCCCTTTTTCAAGTACGAAACTAATATTTTTTAAGATCGGTTTATCATCATAATTAAAACTAACATTTTTAAATTCGATGCGATGATTGAGGCCGGGTAAAACAAGCGCATTTTCTTTTTCTTCTACCATCAGGGGCGCATTCAATACCTCTTCAATTCTTTCAATGGCACCCATTCCCTTTTGTATATTGGAAATGGTGGTAGACAGGTTTTTCGCCGGATTAATGATCATAGCGAACAGTAAGATAAACGACATGAGATCGCCTCCAGTCAGGTGGTTGCCCTCGCTAAATACGAAGCGTCCCCCAATGTATAAGATGGCGCATAATACTGCAACGCCCAGCACTTCTGTAATCGGACTTGCAAGGTCGCGGCGCAAAGTCATCTTATTTAACATGAAAAATAATTTATTATTTCCGGTATTGAATTTATCAAGCATTCGCTGTTCGGCTGTAAATGCCTTGATCACTTTGATACTGCCCAATGTTTCTTCCACATGCGAAAGATTTTCACCATTGGCTTCAGAGTAGGCGGTGGATTGTTTCTTTAAACTTTTGCTGATTCTGCCAATGATGATGCCGGTGATGGGTAAAAAAATGAGCAGGAACAAGGACAACTGCGGACTCAATATAACCATGGTGACAAGGAAGGAAATGATAATGAGTGGATCCTTTACCAAGCCTTCCAATGCAGTGAAGATGGAACTTTGCACCTCAGCAATGTCACCAATCATACGACTCATGAGATCGCCTTTTTTTTGCTCTGTGAAAAAACTGATGGGCAACTGTAAAATTTTGCTATAAAGCCGCAACCTGAAATCGGCCAGTATTTTACTACGCAGCGGCGTTGAAACATACAATGAAAGATAAACAAAGACGTTTTTAAAAAGGATGGAAACGATCATTACAAGACAAATCACGCCCAATGCATAAAGTGGTCCATTGTTACTAATGAGTAATTGAAAAAAATCATTGAATCTGCCCAGCGATTTTGTTTGATTAGCAGGAAGCCCACTATCTGCTTTAAAGATAATGTTCATAAAAGGCGCCAATGCATTGATTGAAAGCAATGAGAACAACGTTGCAAGAATCGTATAAAAAAGGTAAATCGCCAGTTTGTTTTTGGGGATATGTATGTATTTAAATATCCTGAAAATATTCTTCATCTAATATTATGCGGCCTTTGTTAAAATAAAGCTGGCTGCAAATTTACATCGATTAAAGAAAAAGGAGTCACAAATTTGATATGGATGCGGAATGGGCAGCCAACGAATTCCTTATCCCTAAAATCAGGAACTTGTTTTAGTGTATTATCCAGGAAATACACCATCATCTTCATTTAAAAACGATCAGGATTCAATCTTTTCATTTTCGAAAGATTGGGTAGAGACGGTGATCGGCTACAATTTTTGCAACATATCTACCACGCCTTCATTTTTTAAAATAAGGTAGCCCAGCCGATCGTTGCTGATGCCTTTTTTTAACTGGTAACTAAATTTAAGCTGGTCATCTGTAACGATGGTTTCAAAATAATTGAAACTGATATTGGGATATTTTTTTAATGGCTCCCCTATTTCGTAAAGATGGGTAGACAGAATAAATAATGAGTTTTTAATCTTCAGCAACCCTTCAATTACAGTGGAGGAACACTTCATCGCATCTTCTACATTGGTGCCTTTAAACAATTCATCAATCAATATCAGCCATTTTCTACCATCCGAAATTTTGGTAACAGTAGATTTGATGCGCTGCACTTCGTTGTAAAAATAGCTTTCTCCTTTTAAAATATTATCCATCACATTGATGTTGCTCAGCATGCCATCAAACAGGCTTAGTTGCATGCTTTGCGCCGGAACGCCCATGCCGATATGTGCTAAAAACACCGCATCACCCACCGATTTTATAAACGTGCTTTTGCCGGCCATATTGGCGCCGGTTAAAAAAAGAAAATTGCATTCGGGGTCAAGAGTAAGATCGTACCCGACCGGCTTTGCTAATAAGATATGATACAAGCCTTCCACTTTTAGCAGGGGATGATCGCTCTCTATAAATTCAGGGAAATGAAGTGCGTACTCATTGATGGCCATTGCCATACCATACCAGGCATCCAATTGCGCATAAATATTCAACAGGTCCTGCATATTTATTTTGTAATGGTATCGGATGAAATTGGCCAGGCTCAATTGCTGGGTAATGGTAAGATCGGCGGCTTTGAGGTTATTGGCAATAATCGCCAGTTGATCCTTATCAATTATTTGTTGCGCTTTGGTTAATAGTGCAAATAAAGGTTTCGGCGCACCTGGTTGTAGAAAATGATTGGTCAGCAACTGCATACCTTTTATAAAATCAAACGCATGCACCAATGAATATTCCACCAGAGAAAAATCGGGTTTATGAAATATTTTATAATTGTAAGCGGTAATTATAGAAGGGTTGGCAGGTATCTCATCGATCGAAGTGTCATAGAACTTTTCAATCATCAGGATTGAACCATTGCTGATCTGCAGGGGCCAATGGGCAAGGTTTTGCTGAATGGTCTTCAACGTCGCCTGTATTCCCCGGATCTCCTCAATGGTATGAAGTGGCCGGGTAAAATTTTCCAGCAATTTATCCCGCCCGTCAATGGTGCGACAAAGATTTAACTTGCTGAATAAAGAAGATTCATCCTCTACATTGAGAATAGCAAGGTCGTGAAGGGTTGTTTTATCTATTTCCATAAAGCCCCCCCACCCCCCAAGGGGGGATTTTTAAACAGTATATTAATTGGATATCTTTTCATGAATTGAATGGATATTTTTGAGTAAACAATGTTTAGAAAATAGGCATGCGATCCAGCAGGCCACTGCCTTTTAGTTCCCCCCTTGGGGGGCGGGGGGGCCAAACTTCATCCTTTGTCCCTTAGTAGATTCATCCCATACGCCGTTTCCATAAACCATCCGTCCGTTTACAAATGTTTTTTCGATACTTGCAGGAAAAGTAAACCCTTCAAGTGGACTCCAGCCACATTTGTATAAAATATTTTCTTTACTAACTGTGGTGCTTTTCTGCAGGTCGGCTACTACCAGGTCTGCAAAATAGCCTTCCCGGATATAGCCCCTTTCTTTGATATGAAAACAATCGGCAACCGCATGGCTCATTTTTTCTACTATTTTCTCCAGACTAATTTTGCCCAGCTTATGATAATGTAACATTAGCAATAATGGATGTTGCACCAGTGGCAGCCCGGCATGTGCATGTTCATAATCGCCTTCTTTTTCGGATAGCAAATGTGGCGCATGGTCCGTTGCAATCACATCCAAACGGTCATCCAGCAAGGCTTTCCAAAGCGCTTCTTTATTATTGGGCGCTTTTATGGCTGGGTTGCATTTAATTTTGTAACCCAGGCGTTCATAATCATCAGCCGTAAAATGTAAATGATGCACACATACTTCAGCGGTAATTCGTTTATCCTTTAGCGGCAGCATATTGCCAAATAGCTGAATTTCTTTTTCGGTGCTGATATGTAAAATGTGCAGACGTGTATTGTATTTTTTCGCAATCTGAATCGCCGCTAATGACGATTCGTAACAAGCATTGTCATCCCTGATCAGTGGATGATCGGCGGCGGAAAAGGTTCCCTTTTCCAGTTTAAGTCGCTCGTAGTTTTGCCGGATAATTTTTTCATCCTCGCAGTGGGTGGCAATCAACAGCTCGCTTTCGCTGAAAATCTTTTCAAGCGTATTGTAATTGTCTACCAGCATATTTCCAGTGCTGGCGCCCATAAAAATTTTTACGCCGCAAATGTCTGCTTTATGTTTGTTTACTCTTAAAACCTCCGCTGCATTTGTATTGCTAACGCCCATAAAAAAGGAATAGTTGGCCAGTGAGGTTTGCGATGCCGTTTGGTATTTATCTTCCAGCAATTCGAGTGTGAGTGCATTGGGAATGGTATTGGGCATTTCCATAAAACTGGTAACCCCACCAGCCACTGCGGCTTTACTTTCGGTGTAAATGTTTGCTTTGTGCGTTAAGCCTGGTTCCCTAAAATGTACCTGGTCATCAATGGCACCGGGTAATAAGTGTTTTCCTTCGCCATTAATTTCAATTACATTTTCCTTCGGGTTTAACTGTGGCCCAATTTTTTCTATCCTTTCTCCGCTGATTAAAACATCAGCATTCGAGATTTTTCCTTCGTTCACTATTTCTATATTCTTAATCAGGTATTTTTGCATAAATTGAAAATATAAGCGTTTCGTTCATTAAATAAATACAATGCAAATTATTAAAAGCTTACTCAAACTGATCGTTTTTATCTGCCCGTTTTTTGCTGCGGCACAATCTACGTTTTTACCGCTAGGTGACAAAGGTTATCAATTGATTGATCGCCTTGAAATAAAACACCAAACAAATACTGATCTCAATTTTTCTACTATAAAGTCATACAACCGCAGGTACATTGTGGCGGAGGCAGAATATTTGGATAGCCTGCGACGTCTGTCATCCAGCGACAGTAATTATTCTTCCTTGAAGTTAACCGCTGTAGATGAATACAATCTTGCACGGTTTTACATGAACAATACCGAATGGGTAACAAAGGGCGCAAAAGAAAGTTTTGCCAGCAAAAAGCCCATTTTAAACAGCTTGTATAAAACCCAGGCAAATATGATTGAAGTGAATGCGAAGGATTTCTTTCTAGCGCTCAATCCCATCCTGCAGGTGCATGCAGGAAAGGCTTCAGGAATGGATGACCCGCTTTACTTAAACACGAGGGGGATCAATGCGAGAGGCATGATTGGTAAACGAATCGGATTTTTTACCAGCCTTACGGAAAACCAGGAACGAGGACCCTTATTTTTTCAGCAAAAAGTAGCAGAACTAAGAGCCGTTCCGGGTGTGGGGTTTTATAAAGGTTTTAAAACATCTGGTGTAGATTATTTTGATGCCCGGGGATACATCACCTTCAATGCAGCTAAATATGTAGATATACAATTTGGCTTTGATAAAAATTTTATTGGCAATGGATATCGCAGCTTGTTCCTGGGAGATTTTGCCAACAGCAACCTGTTTTTAAAACTCAATACCAAGATCTGGAAATTTAATTATCAAAATCTCTTTATGGAACTGCAACCTCAGTTTATTAAAAGAGGCGATAGTTTGCTTGACAGAAAGTATGCGGCCATGCATCACCTGAGTATCAACCTTACTAAATGGCTGAATGTTGGATTATTTGAGGGAATTGTTTTCGGACGTAAAAACAAATTCGATTTTATGTACATGAATCCGATTATTTTTTACCGACATATAGAAAGTACCATTGGTAGTCCGGATAACGCATTGGCTGGGTTTGATTTTAAAGCAAATGTGGCGCACCGGTTTCAGTTTTACGGACAAATTTTATTGGATGAATTTAAGCTAAACCAGATAAGAGCCAATACGGGCTGGTGGGCCAATAAGTGGGCCTTGCAGTTGGGGGCAAAATACATTGATGCATTTGGCATCTCCAATCTTGATTTACAATTTGAATCCAACCGGGTTAGACCATTTACTTACTCGCATTACAATTCGGTGGCCAATTTTACCCATTACAACCAGCCACTGGCCCATCCGTTGGGTGCAAACTTTCAGGAGTTTATTGGCGTATTAAAATACCAGCCTGCACCAAGATGGTACGTTAATGCAAGGATCATATATTACAACCAGGGACTTGATAGTCTGAATGGCAGGAATTACGGAGGTAACGTTTTTAAGGATAACAATACACGGTCCGATGAGTATGGTGATAATGTTGGCGGCGGCAGAAAAGCTACCTGCTTTAATGGAATGGCACACGTAGCCTACGAACTGCGGGAAAATTTATACATCGAATTAACCGCACAACAACGCAATTATAAAATTGAAAATGTAGCTGCACAAAACAATACGACCATGTTGACAGCGGGTATCCGTTTTAATATAGCTAAAAGGGAATATGATTATTGAGTGTAAAGTTATTTTAGGACGAGTCAGGCTATAAAAAGCAAAAAGGCAGAGACGGTTACCGTTTCCGTGTTGCTGATTATCGCATTATCTACGAGATTTTTGATGATGTGCTTTTGGTTGATATTATTAACCTTGGACACAGACAAGATATTTATGAGTAATTAAAGCCACTAATTAGGTGGATTTAACCTTCGTTGGTATTCCCCCAATCCCCACCAATTACCTAACTGCCCCGGTAAGCCACCGTTGTGTTTGTTGACCAACAGCAACAGGTATAACCCGCTTACACTTAATATTTAAAAAAGTATGCCTAAAATACCAACAAAGCGTTTGCTTTTTGTAAAATACTATATTAAATGAACTGTATTTTATGTCAACCTATCCATTTCAAATATTTTTCTGAAAGCAACTTGCATTTCATTTATCTCATCATCCGTTAGCTTCGCAAAATCTCCACGTCTTCTTTTGGGGAACACACCCTTATTCTGGTGAAGAAACATTATCATGAGATGAATGTCTCTATCAGGCATATCTACTATATGCTGTAATGCTTTCTTAACTTCATCATACCGTTGTATAAAAATAAGTTCATTAGGCATATCTTCATTAAGTGTGGCATGTATAGTTTCAGCCAGGTATATACATTGGTCAGTCAAATCAGGATAACGAAAATAGCCTTCCACTTCATCACCGTTAACTACTTCAATTTCTCCGCTATCATTTTTAGTATATCTTATTCTCTGCATTAAGTTTTTTGAATAATTTTCCAGAATGTTATCATAGTCCCTAATGTTATTTAACATGTGAGCCGATACAGGGATGATTAATCCCTGCGGCACAATACCATCATGCACCAAAATATCATGTATAAGAAATCTGTGCAGCCTGCCATTCCCGTCTTCAAAAGGATGAATAAATACAAAACCAAATGCAATAATTGCTGCCCTTACTTCCGGGTTTATGCCGGCAGTTTTTTGGACACTTTCCTTTAAACCATCCATTAATGTTTTCAAAATTTCCGGCGGCGGACAGATATAGTGTATCAGTTCCCGGAAACCAGCCAAAGACTGACCAATATAATTTTGAAAATCCCTGAATTCCGACGCTGCAAACCTTGGATCTACAATTGCATTTTGTAATGCTATTAAACGGACTTCGTCTAATAGTGCTGTTGTTTGTTCTGTGCCTGCTCTTCTTAGTAGTGCAACGAACTTTTCCATTCTGTCAGGTGACGGCTGCTCCTTTTCTATTTCATAAGAAGATCGGGTCTCTTTATTATAAAGGTAATTGGTGGCTCTTTGGAAAATATCAGCCGGAAAGCCATTTTTGAGCTGTTCAATTTTTTGAGGTATGTTTTTATTCAGGAGGTTAGTAAGGATGCTGGTTCTTCTCACCATGGGGCAATAGAAAGCTGTACCCAATAAATTATTATTGATTCTCCAGCGGTTATCCTTTGTTATATTACCGGGAATGTATTTTTCTGTTTCCAAAAGGTCAAAATAATTACCAGTTACCATCGTAGTGAGTTTCAGCTTTTCACCAGTCAAAAATTCGTATAAAAATCCGGTTTTCCTTGCATATCTTCCTGACGGAGTTGCTTCAATGAAAGTTACAATATCCTCAACAGGTATTTGTTTAAATACGGCTTTTAGAAAATCGAGATTCAAATCGTCATATTTTAGAGAAAATTCCAGGTGCAGCAAAGCTGTACCAGATGCTACGGCGTATTTTAACCCATACACCTGTTCTATATTTCCTTTGGAAGTATGCGCAATGGAATCATTACTTCCTATATAGGAGCTATGTGTCAATGAATACTGGTTCAACTGGTAGTGCTCTTTTAGCCAAAGGCTTCCTACTGATACATTAGGCATAACTATTTTTTACAGTAAAATGATTATTTGATACGGTAAAATAGATATTTTTCTCAAATAATACAGTAAAACAATTATTTAGAATTTGTGAATAATACAGTAAAATGAATATTCTGCACTGTAATAAGAAAATAAAAACTAATTTTTACTGTAAAACTGGATATTAAATAAAACTTAATGAAATCTTAAAAATTTTACATGAATTAGCCGCTGTTATGATGGCTTGTAAGCCATCAATTTGTAACTGGCAGTTTAATAAAGCCAATTGACTTTGACTTAATTTTTCACCCGCCTTTCTTTGCAATACCGTAAGGTGCATTTGGGTAAGTTGGGACTGCTCTTTTTGCTGTAATGCAAGGGCTGCAAATGCTATCATATTTTCAGCTTCGGTTATTTTATTTTCGTTCTTGTCCTTTTTCAACTGGTACCTGCCAAGCTTTGTCTTAGCTGCTTTAACAGCTTTTTCCAGTATGAAGCTGATGGCTTTATTTTGAACAGGTGCTGCTTTTTTAGCTTTGGCTCCTATTGACATTTCTGCTTTAGTTTGCAGTATGGATAATGCGTGCATGGCTGTTGGCGGGTA
>JBGSMI010000042.1:0-9351 GCA_041740215.1 Ferruginibacter sp. | reverse complement strand
GAAGTATTCATCACCACCATCACTGTTTGCCTGGCATCATATCTAAAATAAACATACACACCATCCTCCGGAACAAACTGCATCATTTTGCCGGTTGTGATTGCAGAAGATTGCTTTCTGAAATTGGCCAGCGCATAAATATGATTCCATATTTGCTGATCCTTTGCTGTTCGGCCTGCCGGTTCAAATTTGTTGATCTGGTCGCCGGGAAAACCACCAGGAAAATCAAGCCTAACATAACCATCGTTCGGACTGGTAAATCCTGTCGTAGCCAACTCATCTCCATAATAAATTTGCGGTATACCCCTACAGGTAAACAACCAACTCAGCGATGATTGATACTTGTTCATATCTTCCCCAACTACCGAGTAAAATCGTGATACATCATGGTTGTCTAAAAACAATACATTCCTGGTTGGATCTTTATACAAAAAATCCTGAGCCAGCGTGGTGTACAATTTATTGACACCATCCGTCCAGCCAAAATCCTTGGTCATTGCATCCTGTATGCCCCAAAGGGTTTGAAAATCGGTGGCGCCCTGAAGGTTACTTTTAAATGGAAGCTGCAGGTTATTGTCTACAAAATAACTTTGATTGGCAACACCATGAAACCAGGTTTCGCCAAAGATGGTGAGCTGCGGATATTCATCGGTAAGCGCCTTATTACATTTGTTCATAAAGTGCAGATCGTTGTAAGCATAAGTATCCACCCGCCAGCCGTCGATGCCAAATTCTTCTACAGTCCACAGAGCATGTTGCAACAGGTAGTTGACTACAAAAGGATTGCTCTGGTTTAGGTCTGGCATCTGCGCTGTAAACCAACCATCTACCAATTTCTTTTGATCAATTTTGCTAGCGTACGGATCAAATACTACCTGGTCCTTGTAAGTTGTATTTGTGTACGCAGGCCAGTTATGCAGCCAGTCTTTCATGGGTAAATCCAACACCGTAATATGCTTTTCATCCACATGATTGTACACCGCATCCTGAATAATTTTTAATCCTTTTTGATGGGCCGCATGAATCATTGCATGGTAAGCTTTTTCACCACCCAGCCTGCGGTCAATTTTATAATGATCAGTAAATGCATAGCCATGCTCAGTTCTATTAACGCGATCGTTTTCAATAACCGGATTTAACCACAACGTTGTAACACCTAAATTTTGCAAGTATTCCAAATGATTGGTAATGCCTTGTAGATCGCCGCCATGTCGGTCAAAAACGGTATCCCTGTTGAGCGTCTGATCACGCATGCCAGGTATGCGATCGTTGGAAGGATCGCCATTGCTAAACCTATCCGGAAGAACCAGGTATATAAAATCCTTTGCGGTTACACCTTGCGCAAACGCTGTTCCCCGGCCCTTTCGCCTGTCCTTGATCTCAAAATTAATGGTAAAGGGAGTATTCGACCTATTGACCTTAATTTTTAATACACCTGGTTTTGCTGTTGGAGCAATCACCAAATCAAGAAACACATAGTTTGGATTTTCTACTTTATTCACCTTTGCCAATCGAACGCCTGGATAATTGATGTTGAATGCGCTACCTGCATTTGCAATCGCATCTCCATGAATCATTACCTGCACTTTGTTCCACTTCATCCCGGTCCACCAATTGGTAGGGTAACATTTGTAATCGCTCTGCTGGGCCATTAAAAACAGAGAAAAAAACAGGCAAAATCCTACACTTACAATACTCTTTTTCATAAAAAAATTTGAAACTTACGATTTAATAACCAGCTTGGCGCAAATACCTGCAATCAACATGGATACACCCGCAAGCATAATCATGCTGATTGCATTTCCGCCAAAGGAACTTAACAAAACACCACCTAGTAAACCGGCCGCTATCTGCGGAATGGTAATCGTAGCATTGAAGATACCCATGTACACACCGGTTTGTTTTGGAGGCAGTGAAGAAGATAAAATTGCATAAGGCAAAGCTAATATTGCGGCCCAGGCTATACCTACCCCGATCATTGGAACAAACAACAGGTATTTATCTTTAATGAACATCATTGACAATAACCCAAGTCCGCCACACAATAGTGATAGCATATAAATATTTTTACGACCGTATTTATTTGCGAGCGGAGTAATTACTAAAGAAAACAACGCAGCAAAAACACTGTATGCGGCAAATATTACTCCTGTCCAGTTACCCGCCTCATTAAAATCTTCTGACTTTGCATCAGTGGTGCCCCAAATAGATTGTGCGATCCCGTTAGTGGTGTACACCCACATCAGAAACAATGCAAACCAGGAGAAGAACTGTGTAACCGCTAATTCCAACATTTCCCTGGGCGTTTTTGCCAGCAAGGTTAAAAAAGGTATTTTTTCTTTTTGCTCTTCCTCTGTTAAATTATTGTAAGCCGCATATTCTTTTGGAGGATATTCCTTAGTGCGGAAGCTGGTCCATAATACACTTAACAATAAGGAGGCACCACCAATATAAAATGACCAAATCACCGTAGGTGCTACTTTTTCTCCTGGTCCCGGCATATTTGCAATGCCCCACCAGGTTAATAAAAACGGCAGCAAAGAACCAACAACTGCTCCCGTATTAATTAAAAAACTTTGTATTGAATAACCAATATTTCTTTGCTCATCCGGCACCATATCACTCACGAGAGAACGAAATGGCTGCATGGTTACATTGAAAGAAGTGTCCATCAGCAACAACATGGTAGCACCAAAAATAACCGGTGGCAGCAAGTATGCAAAATGCTCAGAATTGGGCATAAAGAACATGGCCAGTGCCGATACAAAACACCCTCCTAAAATAAATGGAATTCTACGACCCAGTCGTGTCCAGGTTTTATCGCTTGATAAACCTACAATTGGCTGCACAATCAATCCGGCAAGCGGAGCTGCCAGCCAGAAATAGCTTAAATGCTCCGGGTTGGCACCGATAGCTGATAAGATACGGCTGGTATTGGCATTTTGAAGTGAGTATCCAATTTGTACACCTAAAAATCCAAAACTCATATTCCAGATTTTCCAAAAATTCAAGAGTGGTTTAGCAGCACCCGAGGAGGAGGAAGATGTTGTTGTTGAAAATGACATAGCAATCGTTTAAGATGGTTTAATTGTGTATTTATTACACATTTGTAAAACTACAGTAAAAAACATCCTTTGAAAGGATGTTTTTTTTTGATCTATTTTAAATTACAAAGCCGTCTGTTAAAATTGCGCCTTTCTTTAAGACCACAATACCGTCTTTAACTGCGTATAGAGGATGATCGGTTGCAGCCAGATGCCCGCCTCCATTGATGCGTACGTCATTTCCAATGCGACAGTTTTTATCAACTATTGCATTCTTAATATAGCAACGGTCGCCGATACCGATCTTCGGAATATTTTTCTCAGTATTTGTTTCAATTTCTTTCAACGTTTCATAAAAATCATTTCCCATAATATAACAACTGACAATAGTAGAACCTTGTCCGATACGGCTTCTAACCCCTATCACGCTATTTTCAATCCGGCTGGCGTTGATGATGGACCCCTCTGCGATGATGGTTTTTTCTAAAGTGGTTCCACTAATTTTAGCAGGAGGTAACATCCTTGCATGGGTATACACAATCTTTTGATTATCAAACAAATTAAAAGGTGGCAGATCTAAGGTAAGTGCAAGGTTGGCCTCAAAGAACGAATGGATATTTCCGATGTCGGTCCAGTAACCTTCATACTGAAAACTGATTACTTTATATTGCTCAATAGAATTTGGTATAATCTCTTTTCCAAAATCAGTAGCATCTTTTTTCTCCGTTTCCAGTAAATCAAATAACAGCTTTCTGCTAAAAATATAAATACCCATTGACGCAAGATAATGTCTGCCCTGTGCTTTCATTTCATCACCTGTTTCACTGGTCCATTCGGGCAATAGATCTACTGAAGGTTTTTCAATAAATGAGGTGATCGTTTTCTCTTCATTTGTTTTTAAAATACCAAACTCCGGAGCATCCCGATCATCCACCGGAATTGTTGCAATGGTGATATCCGCACCTTTTGCCATGTGGTTATCAATCATGGCTTCAAAATCCATTTGATACAACTGATCTCCACTTAAAATCAACACATACTCAAAATCATAATTCACGATATGCCTTAGCGACTGGCGCACGGCATCTGCGGTTCCCTGAAACCATTTGGGATTATCAGGCGTTTGCTCAGCAGCCAAAATATCAACAAACCCTTTACTAAAAAGACTAAACTGATACGTATTTTTAATGTGCTTGTTTAAAGATGCGGAGTTGAACTGGGTAAGCACCAAAATCCTGTTTAATCCTGAATTAATACAGTTTGAAATAGGAATATCCACCAAACGGTATTTACCGGCAATTGGTACTGCGGGTTTACTTCTGCTGGCAGTTAAGGGATATAATCTTGAACCGGCTCCTCCGCCTAAAACAATGGCAATTACTGATGCGCTTTCCATATGTGAATCGTTATTAGTTTAATAAGTATATTTTGAACTACAGGTTTACAAACATATCTAAATTTCAGATAAAATCATTTTAAACTCTCGTATAATTTAATATACTGTCCTGCACTTGTTTCCCAGCTAAAATCAAGATCCATAATGGTACTGATCATTTTCTTAAGCTGTTTCGGTTGATTATAAACCTGCAAGGCCCGGTAGATTGAATAGGTGATGTCGCCAACAGAAGCTTCATTAAAGCAGATACCGTATCCATTGGCATCACCGAAATCAATTACGGTATCCCGTAAACCACCGGTACTTCTCACTATGGGTATGGTGCCATATCGCATCGCATACATCTGGTTTAAGCCACAAGGTTCTACCCTGCTGGGCATTAATAAAAAATCGGCCCCGGCATACATCTGGTGACTCAACTTTTCGTTGTACCCAATTTTTGAGTTGTAATATCCTACCAACTGAGTCTTCATATTCTCGAGCTCCCACTCCACCGATGAATCGCCACTGCCTAATACCAGAAAATTCATCTTGCCTTCCATGTGGAATACGGAATCGTAAATGGCCTGCGGCAGCAAATCGGCTGCCTTTTCATGTACCAGCCTGCCGATAAAAATAAACAGTGGCTTTTCTATATCCAGGCCAAATAAATCACATAAGAACTTTTTATTAGCGAGCTTTCCTTTTGCCGCATCTTTTTTAGAAAAGTTAGGTTCAATATAAGTATCAATGGCAGGATCCCAAACAGCAGCATCAATTCCATTCAGGATACCAGTACATTTTCCTTTTTCATATTCAAATAAATTTTCAAGACCATTGGCAGCTTGCCGCATTTCTTCCAGATAACTTAGACTTACGGTGGTCACTTTTTTTACACATTTGACTGCACTAGCCAATGGATTAATCCTATTTTGCCAATCCAGCTTTCCCCACTCCCATGAATTCCAGGCAGGCAGATAGGTTGATTTATCCCAATCCATCCAGCCCTGGTATTGAGCATTGTGAATGGTAAGTACCGTTGGTATAGCTGATAAGTGGCGGTACGCAAAACAATGCTGCATCATAAATGGAACAAGGCCTGCATGATGATCATGCACATGCACTACATCGGGTTGATGATTCCATTTAGCAACCCAATCTACTACAGCTATTTGAAAGGCAGTGAAGCGTTCGGTATCATCGCCATAGCCATAAACGGCTTCTCTATCTAGCAGACCATTAATGTCTACCAGGTACAAATCAAAGCCAAGCCGGTTTGTTTTTTCTTTGATGATGGAATAATTAAACCAATAGGCGCCCATTCCAAAAGAGCCTTTATGTACCAATTCGAATTCATTTTCATACAAAAACTTTGTTCGATACATTGGCATGACTACTTTTGCAATGTGCCCGAGTTGATTTTGGTATTTAGGCAATGCGCCCACTACGTCTCCTAATCCTCCCGCTTTGGCTACTGGGTAACATTCCGCACTAACGTGTAATATTTCCATTGAATAGATGAATTGTTATTCGCCTTCAAATTAAGAAGGATTTCGTTACAAACAAATTAAGTATTTAATATTTTTCCTAATGGTAAAATTAAATTACTTTGGGCCACTAAAAAACAACCTTCTATATGAGTCAACCAGCCAGTCCTCACCAATCTACCAAATGGTCGCAATTTGGAACCCTTGTTACTGTATTTTTTTTCTGGGGTTTTGTTGCAGCGAGCAATGATATTTTGATACCGGTATTTCAAAAAGAATTTAATTTATCAAATTTCCAAAGCCAGTTGGTTTCTTTCGCATTCTATGTAGCGTACACGGTTGGTTCACTCATTTATGCAGGCATTTCTAAATATTTGGGAAGCGATCTTTTAAATAAGATTGGTTACAAAAATGGGATCGCTACCGGATTAATCATTTCTGCCATTGGCACCTTGTTATTTTATCCTGCTGCAAATACATCTTCTTTTCCTTTAATGATCTCTGCACTTTTTATTGTAGGTCTTGGATTCTCCTTACAGCAAATTGCGGCAAATCCATTGGCGATTATAATGGGAGATCCTAAAACTGGCTCCCAACGACTTACTATGGCTGGGGGTATCAATAATTTAGGTACTACTATCGGTCCACTGTTGGTAAGTTTTGCCATTTTCGGAAGTGTTGCCTCCGGATCTACGGAAGCCAGTATTGAAAGCGTAAAAATCCCCTATCTGATTGTTGGAGTTGCCTTCCTGATAGTTGGGCTGTTTATCAAATTTTCATCAGTGCCTAACAAAATTGATCTGGATCATGTAGCGGAAGTTGAAACTGTTTCAGAAACCAAAATCCTGCATAAAACTTCTGCGCTTCAATATCCTCAATTGTGGTTGGGAATGATCGCTATTTTTGTTTACGTTGGAGTAGAAGTTTCTACTGCAAGTAATTTACCTGCATACATGAAAGAATATTTAGGTACTCCAACTGAAAAAATTGCTCCCTATATTTCATTGTACTGGGCCAGTTTAATGATTGGCAGATGGACAGGTGCTGTAGGCGCTTTTGATGTAAGCAAGGGAGCTAAACAAGTGCTGAATTTTTTAATGCCTTACCTGGCGTTTGGCGTTTTCCTTACGGTGAATGCGATTGCACAGCATGATATCTCCCAATTCTTCGTATATGCTTTCGTGATAGCAATCATGATCATTGGAGATATTTTTAGTAAAGGAAACCCGGCTCGTATGTTGTTGATATTTTCAGGATTGGGTATTACGGCCTTAATAGTCGGTATGCTCTCCTCGGGCATGGTAAGTGCATATGCATTCATTAGTGTAGGATTATTTTGTAGTACATTATGGCCGTGTATTTTTACATTGGCAGTAGCAGGGCTTGGTAAAAATACCGGACAAGGAAGTAGTTTATTGATCATGATGATAATGGGGGGTGGAATCATAAGTGCCCTGCAAGGATTATTGGCCGATGGAATAGGTATCCAAATGAGTTATATCATTGGTGTAGCCTGCTTTGTTTACCTTGCTTTTTATGCCATTCGGGCAAAGGCTGTTTTAAAATCACAGGGCATTGATTATGATGCCTTGAATGCTGAAGGTGGTCACTAAAATATCATATCATTAAAAGATAAAGAGTAACACGTTGGATTTATGAAAAAGAAATACGCAGTTGGAATTGATGTGGGCGGCACCACCGCTAAATTTGGAGTAGTAGACCGTAATGGCAAAATACTTGAACAGGATAGGGTACCAAGTAATGAACATGAGGTGGTGGAAGATTTTATTGATGATCTGTATGCCAAACTTTACCCAATGATAGAAAGATTGGGAGGTAGTGATAACTTTACGGGTATCGGTATGGGTGCACCCAACGGAAATTTTTACTCCGGCACGATTGAATATGCACCAAACTTAAAATGGAAGGGCATTATACCAATTGCTGAGTTAATTGAAAAAAAATTCGGTCTTGTTACCAAACTTACCAACGATGCCAATGCTGCTGCAGTGGGCGAAATGATGTACGGTTGCACCCAGGACATCAAAGATTTTATTACCATTACCCTGGGTACCGGCGTTGGCAGTGGTATTGTAATTGATGGAAAAATTGTATTAGGTCATGATGGCTTTGCCGGTGAGCTGGGACATACTATCATTCGTCCGGGCGGAAGAATGCACAAATCTACCGGCATGAGGGGAAGTTTGGAATCCTATGCTTCGGCTACCGGTGTGCGTGAGACTGCGCTTGAAATGCTCACCAGTTATCCGTCAGAAGCAAGTTTGCTACGCAATTTTACTATCAATGAACTTACCAGCGAAACTGTGTATGATTGTGCCATGCAGGGCGATTCTATTGCCAATCGTATTTTTGAATTTACCGGACAGATTTTGGGTGAATCATTGGCCAATTTTGTAATGTTTTCTTCACCGGAAGCCATCATATTATTTGGCGGACTAACCAAGGCAGGCAACCTGCTGCTAAACCCTACCCGCAAACATATGGAAGGCAACCTGCTTCCTATTTTTCAAAACAAAGTGAAACTGTTATTTAGTGAATTGAAAGAAGCGGATGCAGCGATACTCGGTGCCAGCGCATTGGTTTGGAATTTGAAAGATTAATGATTTCTAAAAATTTATAATAGAAGGCTGCCTGGATAAGGCAGCTTTTTTTGTGTACCTGGCGATATAAGTAAAAATAATTGATGGGAAACATGACTACATAACAAGAGTCAGGTTTTCAATGCTCTCATTAAAATTATGATTTTTTTATGTGCCTCAATCTGTGGTCAGAATCATATATCAATCCAGCATCGTAAATTGCCGGGAGGGTAAAAATAAGCCAAACCAGTTAGGTAAGCCATGGTAAATCCATCAGGTCTTGCTTCAATTTTTCGTTATTTCGTTTACACCCGGATCGCCTGCTTTTCAATTGACAGGTAATTTATTTATCTCAAAAAAATAATCAATGAAACTCGCCGCTATGTCAATTCTTCTAAGTTTAATTTTTCAACAGCCAGTAAAAAGCCAGGAAGCCTGGACTTTAAAAAAAGACAAAAATGGCATTCAGGTTTTCGCCCGAAAAAACAAAGGTTTCAAGTTCAATGAATTAAAAGTAGAAACATTATTCGAAGGGAAAATTTCACAACTGGCGGCGGTAATTTTTGATATTAAAAACCAAAAGAACTGGGTGTATAAAACAGCTAAATCTGAATTACTCAAAACAGTAACTGCCACAGAAGTTTTTTACTACACGGAAATTGAAGTTCCCTGGCCTTTAAATAACCGGGATATGGCAGTACATATGACCATTCAGCAAAACCCACAAACAAGAGTAATGACGATTGTTGCAAAGAACGTAGACGATTACTTACCTGCCAAAAAAGATAAAGTAAGGATCAAATATTCGAATGCAACCTGGATTGCAACTCCGGTGAGCAATTCAC
>JBGSMI010000004.1:0-2852 GCA_041740215.1 Ferruginibacter sp. | reverse complement strand
GCTTTGTGGAATTGGCATGTACTTATTACGGCCAATTACAAAATTGTTAAACTCGGGGTCACGGGCTTTTAGCACTGCCAGTTTGGTAGCATCATCAAAATATCCCCAGCGTGCCAGGTCGTTCCAGCGAAGTGATTCACCAGTTAATTCTGTAATTCTTTCATGCTCCAGTTGCTTTTGAAAATTGGCCTGGGTAAGACCCGGCATAGCTACTGATAATTTGCGTAATCCGGAACGCTCTCTTACTCTGTCAACAAAAGGATATGCATCCGCAGTGCGGCCTAATGCGTTCAATGCTTCTGCATTCATCAACAATACATCAGCGTATCTTATTACCCGGAAATTTACAGGGCTGTTGAACGCTTCAAACTGGCCGTTTGTAAAGAAATAGTCATCTAAGTATTTACGGTACCAAACCCTGTTTTTGGTATTGTTGTCATAATTTTTAGAGGTAAAAGTAGAACCATAAACAAGGCTGAAATTTGGTCCTCTTTCATCTGTAGAATCATACAATGCAGTAATAGCAAGGCGTGGATCTCTTCCACCTGTTGCAGTAGTTTCCTTTAAAAATTCCTGTACAACCCAGCGATGCATATTAGCATCATTAAAACCATGACCGGGTGGCGCAAAGAAAGGTGCACGGCTTGTACCTACATTGGAGGTAGGACTATCATCACCACCATTTTCTGGTCGTTGTTTAAACTGAACTTCAAATAAAGACTCCTGGTTATTTTCAGTGGTATGCCTGAAATTGTTTTCGTAATTAACCAACCCATACTGTGATTGTCCAGCTCCGGAAATCAAATAACCTAGTGCATCAACTACCTGCTGGTATTTCTTTTGCTGTAAACTGGCTCTACCCAATAAAGCAAATGCAGCTCCTTTGGTTGCTCTGCCTAAATCATCTCCTGAATAAGAAGCTGGTAAAGCAGTCGCCGCCTCTGTCAAATCTTTTTCTATTTGTGCCCATACTTGTTCCTGTGGTACCTGTCCTGGCTTATCAGCAGGTTTGCTTGGTTCTAAAATTAATGGAATACTACCCCAAATGGTAACCAGGTTGTAATAATACAATGCCCGTATAAATTTAGCTTCGCCCACATACCTGTTTTTTAAAGTTTCATCCATTACAATGGCCGGCACATTGGTTATTACCTGGTTGGCCCGGTAAATACCACGCCAGTGGTGCCACCAGGTATCGTAGTTTACTTCAAAACTATATTGGGTAATGTTTAATCCACTTACGCTACGCAATTCCGGCCAGCCACTAGTGGAGTAGCCATCATCTGAACGAGCATCCATAAAAAAGGGAGTCCAACGGGAGTATGGGGCACCATTGCGGTAAAAGTTGCCATAAACGGCATTGATACCAAGTAATGCATCATTAGAAGTTTGCCAGAAGTTGGATTCATCTTGTACATTGGGATTTGGTATTTCTAAATTCATTGATTTTTTGCAGGAAACGGAAGACATCATCACTAATCCAGCAAAAATGATTTGAATATATTTTTTCATTGTCATAAAAATTAAAATGGATGATAAATTAAAAGCCAACATTTATACCTGCAGTTAAAATTCTAAGTGCCGGGTACTGGCCATTGTCTAAGCCACGTTCAAAAATATTTACACCGGTAATGTCTGGATCAAGACCTGTATATTTTGTAAAAGTCAATAGATTTTGACCACTTATAAATATTCTTGAATTGGTAAATCCGGCCCTGCTTAAAGCTCCTTTGGGCAAATTGTAGCCCAACTCAATATTACGAAGGCGTAAGTACGATCCGTTCTCTAACCAAACGATCTGTTTGTTGCAAAATATTGAATGCAATACCCGGGTCTGGTGATCCAATAGCAGCCCTTGGCATGGTAGTGTTAGTGTTTTGTGCAGTCCAGGGAGTCGCTCCTTTGCGGAAGTTGGTATTCTGATCCATTCTATCAACAAAGTAGCGTGGACGATTGTACAATTTATTACCTACCACTGCATACCATTGCATAGAGAATGTAAAGTTTTTGTAGGAACCATTTAATATCATACCTGTTTCAAACTTGGCCCATGGGCTACCAGCATAAACCCTGTCTTTATCTATATTTAATATACCATCTCCATCACTGTCAACATATATTATATCACCAGGTTTTGCTAAGGGTTGAATTCTTTCTCCTGCTTTATTAGTATAAGCATCGACTTGTGCCTGGTTTTGAAAAATCCCATTGGTTTTTAATAAATACCATTCCCCAATTGATCTACCTAATGTTGTACGGGTATCACCAACTGGTGTAAATTTGGTGGAAGTATCACCAAAACTAATTACCCTGTTTCTGATAGTGGTGAAATTTAAAGTTACATCCCATTTAAAGGCACCTGTATTTTTTCCTTTATAATTGGCAGATAATTCAAAGCCATTGTTTTTAAGTGAAGCTGAATTTACCGGTGGGTCGCCGCCTGCGTTACCAGTAGTTTGGCTGATAGGAAGATTAAACAATACATCATTTGATTTGGCAATAAAGTATTCAGCCGTAAGGCTAAGCCGATTGTTAAGTAGTACAGCATCTACACCAAAATTGGTTGTTATTTTCGTTTCCCAACGCAAATCAGCATTTGCAAGCCGTGTATTCGTAGCTCCCAATTGTTCAATTTCATTTGCTCCAAATACTGCACGGGGAAAAGGATTGATAGAACCAAAATATTGCCATGGCGTTAAAAATTCACTGTGTCCTAAAGAACCGTAAGAGGCTCTTACTTTCAAATCATTCATCCAACTTACATCAAAAAAGTTTTCTTTACTTACTCTCCAGGCAATTGATGCTGAAGGGAAATTACCCCAACGGTAATTTTTCCCAAAGAGGGAACTACC
>JBGSMI010000421.1:0-7123 GCA_041740215.1 Ferruginibacter sp. | reverse complement strand
TGCATAAGTATGTGATATTCAGCAATTTACATTTTTTTTGAACTTCAAAAATTGAAATCGTCTTAGGCTAAAAAACCTCGCAAACTCAATACTGACAATACTTTCAAAGAACTAATTAATAAAACAACGCAACGCTAGTGGGAATTAGGATATTTTAAGTTCTTTGAAAAATTATTGTTCAAAAGCCCCTCTGTCCATGATTGCACCCTTTGGCCGGACATTGCCTTTTATATCTTTTGGCTGAGCAAGTACATTGCTACCTGAATTAATGGCGCTGCTTCCTTTTTTCAGGCGAAAATCTCCTTTCGTTGGGTCATTCTGAATGTCAATAAACATTGGATCAGCAACAATATCGTGTTCACCTTTAAATACTTTCTGATCGGCAGGGTAAAGGTTGTAATCCCATTTAATGTTGGTGTTTCGGTTATCGGAAGTTACTTTACCGCCGGGCCGTGGAACCATAATGTTATTCATTATTACCACATCTTCTGATGCATTGGGAAACAGTTCCTGATACCCTACCACACTGCCATTCCAATAAGTGGTATTGTTGATAATATCTACATACTTTGTGCGGAAAACATGAATACCTGAACCACCATTAAAAGCACTGAGGTTATTGGCAATAAGGGCGCGGCCTTTCCATTCAGGCCGCTTAGGTTTTGCTTCGGCCTCAGTTATTAAAGAATCTTTCTTTACTACTGCATCTGCATTGGGATTAGTGGCACCGTTTCTTGCCTGGTCGGTAACATCCAGTAAAATCCCATTACCATCGCTCAGTTTACCCGTTCTTTCCCATGGTACCAGGCTTTTATTGTTCCATACATAATTTCGTTGAATAACAATATGGTAACCCGGTGCATCATCAAATGCCCAGTTATTGAGCGTGGTAATGCCCGATCCTGCATAACGCATATACCAGGCATTATCAAAAACCTTACAATCTTCCACGGTGATATAGTCTGTTTCAATGAGCGCAATGCCGCCTCCGCCACATTTGCCAACTACACAATTTCTTATGATGATATGATGCGGCTTTTCTTCGGGCTTTTTACGACGGCCTTCTACAAAAATGCCATTGGTGTTAAAAACAGGTGTGGCCCGATCTTTTTTTGCATCTGCCATTGCATTTAGTAATGTGAGAGAATCATTTGACCCAATGACCCTAAGCCCGTCAAAAATATGATACGAACCCGTAATCATAATGCCTGACCAACCCACCGGGCGAATTTCGGGCTTTGCACCGGGATAGGCTTTCCAGGTGATCCATGCATCCGGCCTCCCAGAACATGCAACTGACAGCACAGCACTACCATCACCTTTAACCGAATCCGTATAAACCCCATTACCAATTAGTACCACATCCCCAGCCTTTACCATATTGGCTGCTTTCTGCAATGTTCGAAAAGCTGTTTTAGGCGATTTCCCGTCGCTGTCATCATTACCAATGCCGGATACATGCCAGGTTTGGGCTGCAGAGGTAGTATTGATCAAAAACAATAAGCAATTTGCTAAAAATATTTTTCTCATAATCGCTAATTTAAATTTCGTTTAATAACTTTTTTTCCGTTATAAAAGTCTCGGTTGACTGATAACTACCCACACTAATTGTAACATCCCAATTTAATGGAATCACCTTCCCCCAATCATCTATTGCAGATAAATCTTTTGCTTTTCACTAAAAAAACAACGAGATCTAATTGTTGCTCCCAAGGCGTAAAATGGCCTTTACAAATCGCTTATCATCCGGCAACATTTTCAAAGGTTGCCCTCCTCCAATCGTAATTTCAACCCTGTCATCGTACGGAACCATTTTTCCAGCTTCATCAATAAAAGACAGGTCTTTTGGGCTTAGTATAAAGCGAACCATTTTTTGCTCTTTGGGCTGTAGGCTAATGCGCTGAAAACCTTTCAATGCACGGATAGGTGTTTTCACTGTACCCCCATTATTTGATACATACAATTGCACTACTTCATCACCGGCTACATCACCTGTATTGGTTACATTCAGGGTAACTTCACGGTTGCCACTTGACGTAGGGGCACCTACCTTTAAATTGCTGTAGGCAAATGTGGTATAACTCAATCCATGGCCAAACGGATATAAAGGTTCTCCTTTGAAATAGCGGTAGGTACGATTTTCCATACTGTAATCTTCAAAATCGGGTAAGTCATTTACATTTTTATAAAAAGTAACCGGTAACCTGCCTGCCGGATTGTAATCGCCAAACAGCACATCGGCAATAGCCTGCCCGCCCGCCTGCCCGCCATACCAGGCTTGTATGATGGCCGGAAGATTTGCGGCTTCCCATTCAAAACCCATGGCACCGCCACTCAGGTTTATAAATACCACCGGTTTGCCTGTAGCTTTTAATGCCTTCATTAAATCAGTTTGCACTTTTGGTAATTCAATATTGGTACGATCTCCCCCTTTAAATCCATCAATAGAAACAGGCATCGCTTCTCCTTCGAGACTAGCCGCAATACCACCCACAAATACAATTACATCAGCATCTTTTACCCTGCCTGCAATGGTTTCCGGAGAAGCTGTTTCAATGGTTCCTGTATTAAACTTTATCTCTGCATTATCGCTGTACTGCAGGTAATCAATGATTATTTGATAAGTTTTTCCTTTTTGTGTTTTTAATGTGTGGTAGCCGCCTTTCAAATCGGTATCAATCTGCTTTTCCCCTTCAATAAACAACCGGACCTTATCATCCCCTTTTAATTCAAAAACAACTTCGCCCGATTGATCGGCTGTATAGGTGGAAGTAAAACGCATCGAGAATTGATTGGCAATAATGTTCTCCGCAACCTGTTCCCCATCGCCCCATTGAAAATCTATTTTTTCTACCTGACTTACAACAGCAGGCGTGCCTTCCCATTTTGTATTTTTAAAATATTCTACCTGAAAACCCGGCTGCCCGTTAAAACTAAATGCACTCACCTTCCAATTAGGTTTAAACACCTGATTGTCGATGAGATTGCAGCCTTTTTCATATAATACCTCAATGCCCGCCTTTGAACATATGCCTTCCAACACCGAACTGATATGTGAAGGATAGCCGTAATAGTTGGCAAGCATCACCGATTCATCTGCCGCATTCGGGCCTACAACAGCGATCCTCTTTTTAGAACTTGTGTTGATTGGTAAAGTATTGTTTTCATTCTTTAGCAATACAATAGATTGTCTCGCCATTTTTAACGCATGTTCTCCATGGGCTTTGGCTTCAAGCGCCGAAGTGTCTATAGAAGAAAACGGAACCATTGATTCGGGATCGAACATGCCCAACCGCATACGAATGGTAAACAAACGCTTTACAGAAATATCAATATCAGCTTCGGTAAGCAGGCCGTCTTCGAGTGCTTTAAATAAAGCGAAGTAAGTTGGTTTGCCTGAACATTCACAATCGGTACCATGTAAAACGGCATCTGCTGCAGCAGTTTCCTGATTTGGATGCGTTTTATGTGTGCGCCAAAAATGTCCGATGCCGCCACAGTCGGAAGTTACATAGCCTGTAAATTTCCAATCGTTGCGCAAAATGGTATTCATCAATTTATCGCTTCCGCAACAAGGCTGCCCGTCAAAAGCATTGTAGGCACACATAACACCGCTTACTTTAGCATCAACAATCAGGTCGCGGAACGCAGGCAAATAGGTATCCCATAAATCGTAGTTGGACACTACAGCATTATAGGTGCTTCGATTCCATTCGGGACCACTATGTACGGCAAAATGCTTGGCGCAGGCTGATGCCTTCAAGTACTTTGGGTCGTTTCCTTGCAAACCATGTACAAATGCTTTACCCAGTTCACCAGTCAGGTATGGGTCCTCGCCGTAAGTCTCCTGCCCTCTGCCCCAGCGTGGATCCCGAAATATGTTCACATTGGGAGTCCAGTAGGTAAGTCCTAAGTAAATGCCCGTTTTACCCTTTCTTTTTGAATCATTAAAAATAGCCCGGCCTTCGGTGGCGCAATAATCTGCCATCGTGTGCAAGGAAGACGTATCCCATGTAGCAGCCATCCCAATGGCTTGCGGATAGCTGGTCACGTTGTAAGGACTACGAGCTACGCCATGCAAGGTTTCATTCCACCAATTATAAGCTGGAATATCGAGGCGTTCAATAGCCGGTGCATTGTTTACCATCTGCCCTACTTTTTCTTCAAGAGTTAATAAAGCTACCAAGCTATCAACCCTTGTTTCCAAAGACTGATAAGGATTTTGAAAAGCATAGGTGTATTTCTGCTGCTGTGCACAGGAAAAATTGTACAGCACCATTGTAAGCATTAATAGTCCAAAGGAAATATTGGAGAAACCTTTAAACAGATTTGTATGATCAGATTGATTCATATTCTTTTTTATTGTACAATAATGACAGGGCGACACATTATAATTTCATAATTCCTTTACTATCTTTTTCACTTAATCAAAACCACTTGATATTAGGCCCAAATTTTGAAAATAATAAACTACCTTTAAATCCTGATTTCTGCTATACATTAATAGGCATCGGTTAAACTCTTAATCTGAATATCCTGTAATATATTTTTTAAATCTTCTGATTTCACTTGTAATACTCTCTTTTCGCCCGGTAATAAATCAAAATAATTATCGCTGAAAGCATTATTGATACCGGGCAGCAACAACCAAACACTTTTTGCCAATTTATCTGTGGTTAGCTCAATTTCGTTTGGACCGGTTTGCTTAATATTAATCTTTACTTTCAGCAGGTTGAGAAAATTAGGCTTTTCAAAATAATAGTTATTGGTGCTTACAGTTACCTTATCTACCAATAACTTCATGCTTAATAGTGCATTCTTTCTGGTAGTTTCATTGACCCAATCTGACTCTTTAAACCCATAAACATCCGTACTACTATTTTCCTCCAGGATCATTCCCTTTCTTTCCTGCTTCATTATTTTTCCTTCAAAATCAACCAATGTGATTTCTACAGTTGCCTTTGTTTTTTCATATTTATCTGAAATAGCAAAAATCTTAATGCTGTCCTGTTCTTTAACGGGAGAAATCAGGTAAGGCGCAAAGGCGTGTTTAGTCATATATTGTTGCGCTTTCCATCGGCCATAATAATCCATACTACTCCACGAAGCTACAGGCCAGCAATCATTGATTTGCCAGTAAAGCGTACCCATACAAAAAGGCTTGGCTCTCCGATGGGCTTCAATGGCCATTTTAATTCCTTCGGCTTGCAATATTTGTCCTACGTATAGAAAATCTTCAAACTTTGGAGGAACATTGAACATATCCTTCATGTAATAGGTAATGGTTCCATTGCCAATAGTTGATCGCTGATGGGCGTTCATCACGGTTGAATTGATATCATAATCCTGAGGAAGGGTATATTTTTTAACTGTTTCAAATTCGGGAAAAGATTGAAATCCATACTCACTCATAAAAGGCCCTACCACTTCATTGTATTTTTCAAAAGGCTGTTTGCCCCACCAAACACCCCAATAATGCACATCACCGGATGTAAGGGTAAAATTAAAATCCATTGAAAAATTATCATTTGTTGGAGAAGACGACCAGTAAAATTTCTCTTCATCATTGGCCTTTACCGCAGTCGGCAAAATGTTATGAAAAACGTCAGCATACATATTGAAAATACTTGCAGAATCTTTAGTCGTCTTAAAATTATCTTTAGAATGACCCCAGAACTTTTCATTCATAAATTGAGCAACTTCATTATTACCGCACCACATAGCAATAGATGGATGATTACGAAGTCTTTTAACATTGTAGATGGCTTCTTTTTGAATATTTTTCCGCAATTCTTCAAAAGGCGGCAACATAGCGCATGCAAACATAAAATCCTGCCAAACCAAGATTCCTTTTTGGTCACAAAGTTCATAGAACAAATCGTTTTCGTAAATGCCACCACCCCAAACTCGCAGCATATTCATGTTGGTATTTACGGCTGTATTGATTATATGTTCATATTGTGCTTTGGTAACACGTGGCACAAAATTATCCTGTGGAATATAATTTGCACCTTTCATAAATACAGGCTTACCATTTACTTTAAAATAAAATAGTTTGCCCTTTGCACTGCTTTCATTGATTACCTCAATGGTACGCAATCCTCGTCTTACCTCTTTGCTGGCAATTTCATTTTGCTTATCGGATAGAACAGCCCTGAACCTGTACATATACTGTTCACCCATACCATTTGGCCACCATAGCTTAATATCATCGAGGCTAAATCTTGCATTTATTGTGTTTGTTCCTTTTTCAACCAACACATCTCTTTGCAAAACAGGAATACTTTCACCATCTTTAAAAATCCTCAATGTTTTAACCCCTTGTTCCATACTGGATGTAGTTACCTGTGCTTCAAGACTTGCTGATTTTCCATCAATCCTGAGTTGTTTTATAAACAGGTCCTCAATAGATATTTTATTCCATGCATGAATCAACACCGGTCTCCATATTCCTGAAGTCACCAATCGTGGGCCCCAGTCCCAACCATAGTGGTAACCTGCCTTTCGTGTAAATACACTGACCCTTTTTTCAGCCTGATCATTATTGCTCACCGGCACTTTATAAGGAAGACTGTCATAAGTGGGCATCACTTTATTGATAGGTGAATAAAAAACAATACGAAGCGTATTTGCTCCAACCTTCAAGTCTTTTTTTATATCAGCCTTCCATTGAAGAAACATATTATCAGCAACCATAATTTTGTGGTCATTCACAAAAACGTCCGCATAGGTATCCAATCCTTCAAATACAATTTCTATTTTATCATGGCTCAATAATTCCTTATTTACCTCCACTATTGTCTGGTATTCCCAATCTGTGGTTTCTATCCATTGCAAATCTTTCTCATTGGTTCGGTAAAATGGATCTTCTATTTTCTTATTCGCCAGTAAATCGGTATGTACCGTTCCCGGAACCGTTGCTTTCAACCATTCTTTATCATCTTTCTTTCTAAATTGCCAGTTATTATTCAGTTCAACCTTTGTGGATTGTGCATTCACATATCCTTCCAGCAGAAAGAGAGATAAGATTAAAAGTATAATACGCATGTAAACTCCCTTTATTTAAAAGTGATAAAATTTCTAGCTAATATCTTTTTGCCCTGGTACATAAAATCCGTATCTC
>JBGSMI010000405.1:0-1831 GCA_041740215.1 Ferruginibacter sp. | reverse complement strand
TCTCTGTTAGCAACGGCCAATACTGCTTTGCGACTATTTTTTTCAGGATCAATTATGTTAAAGCTGATGCCCGCAAACTGTTGGTTGCCCGTTGGCAGATTACGCAAATCGTCGCCCGACTTTTCGGTAAACATCCATGGTTTTGATTCGGTACTGCCTTTATCCCAAAAATCCATGTTTGCCAATGCTGCAATGTTCAATGATTTATAAGTTGGCTTTGCGGGTGGTGGCAATACAGCACCGGTGTAGGCGAAATAAACTTTGTTATCGTACTTTTTACCCAGTTCAAACAGGCGGTTTAAAATATCAACGCCATATTTTTCGTAGCCGTTTTCAAAAGCTCCCCTTGCCAGTTCGCCGGGCACATGGCCGCCCACTCCGCCATTCATGTATTGCCAGATTTCCTGGTGACTGCCAAATCCTTTTTGAAAAGGCGGATAAATAGCATACCATTCTCCGGGAGAACCAACGGGTAAATTATTTTTAAGATTAAGGTAAGTTTCGATAATGGCCTTGCTTTGATTGGCACTGATATTCCGGTTCAACGAATAAGCATTGGATTGTGCAATTTGCGATTTCTCATCTACGCCTAACTTTCTTATTACCGTACTATCTTCATCAATAAAATGCGTAAAGAATTTACCATTCCATGCCAGTTTATTCAGTCGCTCTTTGATGTCATCACCCCGCTTGCGGTAAATGATGGCAGCCAGTGTATCACCGCTGTAATCAAGCATCTCAGCCAATTGGTAACAAGCTGTTACATATCCGGTATTGTCTCCAAAAAAAACACCAAACTTCGATTTATCTTTATCGATAATCATTCCACTACTCATACCAATATCAGGGGTATATTCATCCTCTACACCAAAATCCCAACTGTCAATAGTGTACACTCTTTTAAGCAATTGAAAACGATTGCTCCACCTGGCAGGATCATTGATGGTATAGTTTAAAGCCTTTGATGCTGCGGATAAATTTTGCTTCATCCATTCATCATTGGCAGCCGCTTTCCAGCAATCGTAGATGGTATTTACGAAGAGGTATTCCGGATGATTCTCGGTTGGTTGTCTTACAAAAATTTTATCGCCAATTATTTTAGTGTAGCCATATTTTTTATCTCTTGTTAAAAAATAATCTGCGTTGCGCTGGTACTGTATAAAGCTATAAATCATGCCATCATCCCGTTGTGCCTGCCGCATGATATCTACCAAATCTTTACCGGCCGGACTAAAATATTGCATGCCCTTCATGGTATGGTAATTATCCAGCACCCATGGTACAAAAACATGGTATTGATTGCCGTTCCACTTTATTGGGAACGCTCCCTCCCCATCACCATCCCTATTCATTCCTTTGTAATACATGTCAAACATCTGCTTGTAATAACCGCCATCATCAATGGTAGTAACAGCATTTACGGTAAAAGTTTTTATTGTCTTTTTTTTGCCCTTTGTATCTGTTATCATAATGCTGTGCTTACCCAATGCACCAGCAACAGTAAAGGTATTTAAAGGTTTTAGGGTAGCGGTTGTGTACACTTTTCCGGAAGCATCCAACACCTGGAATGATTTGCCGGCAATGCCTGAAAAATTCAATTGATCCAACGGTTTTGCTGTAGTGATACTGTTGGTTGAATTAAATAACTGAACTGCGGAGATTCTATTTTCCTCAACAGAAACCGGTTGCGATTTAAGTTGGCTAACACTTAAAAAACAGGTAAAAATTGGAATGATGATGAGCAAGTATTTTTTCATGATAAAAGCAAGTTTGTTTGAGGGCTAAAATAACTTAATCTATCAGTCTATCTATACTGTACTATGCCGAGATG
>JBGSMI010000396.1:0-5983 GCA_041740215.1 Ferruginibacter sp. | reverse complement strand
AGGGGCCGGGGGCAAAAATGGATTGCACCGGGTTTGAATGTTTCGCACTTTCGGGGCTTGATGGTCTATGTTAATTATTCATAGGGCGGTGCCCTATGCTTTTATATTTCGCCCCTTTAGGGCTTGTTGGTCTTTGTTAATTATTCATAGGTAGGAGGTGCCCTATGATATTATATTTCACCCTTTTAGGGTTTGAATACAGCTATTCTAAAATAACTACTTTCCTTATCTGCTTTTGCAGGACGAATCGCCCCTTTTGCAGAACGGACAATCAATTAACCACCGTTATATTCTTTCTTTGACTGATCAAATCAAAAATAAAAGAACATGTACTGTGTAGAAACGATTCATTTAAATCACCGGTTTTCGGCCCAGTCAAAGGTGCTCAATGATATTTGTCTTCAGGTACCCACCGGATCTATTTATGGCTTTTTGGGGCCAAATGGTGCCGGTAAAACCACCACATTAAGACTTTTGCTGGGCCTCATTCATAAACAACGGGGCGAAGTATTATTTTTTGATCAGCCTTTTCAACAGCACCGTATGGCTATCCTTGCCAAAATTGGTTCTTTAATTGAAACTCCGTCATTATACGGCCACCTAACTGCAAAGGAAAACCTTCAGCTAATGCAACGCATTTATCAATGTAAAAAAGAAAGGATTGATTATGTATTGCAAAGTGTTGGACTACCTGATACCGCCAATAAAAAAGTAAGCCAGTTCTCATTGGGTATGAAACAAAGACTCAGCATTGCAGTTGCCTTGTTGCACCAACCCCGGCTACTCATTTTGGATGAGCCTACCAACGGACTTGACCCTAACGGTATCATTGAAATGCGTGACCTGCTCAAAAAACTAAATAAAGAAGAAGGCATCAGTGTGATCATTTCCAGTCATTTATTGGCAGAGATTGAAAAACTTGTCACGCATGTTGGCGTCATTAGTAAAGGCAATATGGTATTTCAGGGAAAATTAAACGACCTCATCAATAAACAATACCAATCATCAAGGTTGGTATTATCTACCAATAACAATGAATTGGCTGGTTCACTTGCCCGGTCGCTGGAAATGAATGGCAAGGTTTACAACGATCAGATTACACTTCCGCTCCCACCTCCCGAAACCATAGCAGCCCTTAACCGTTTGCTGGTTCAAAACGGAATAGATGTGTATGAAATGAGTACCGTTAAAAAAGACCTGGAAACAATCTTCATTGAACTAATCAATCAATAACAAAATGAACAATTCTTTTATCAATAATTTTTCAGCGGAGTGGATCAAAAAACGCAAAAGCTTTGCCGACTGGCTGGTACTTGTCGGCGGATTCTTTGTGCCATTTATATCAATACTGGTTTTTCTTGTTTACCCAAAACAATTACTTGCATTGCATAATTCAAATCATTTCTGGCAGGTATTGTTTCAAAAATCATGGCAAATGATGGCATTTATGTTATTACCAATGGGCATCGTGCTGGCAGTAAGTTTAATTACCCAACTTGAATTTAAAAACAATGGCTGGAAACAATTGCACACAACACCACAACCTTTTATCAGCATCTACTTTTCTAAACTGGCGCTGCTGATTGTGATGTTGCTGGAATTGTTTATCCTTTTCAATATTGGCATTTATTTAAGTGCGTTGATCCCTTCGTTGCTAATCAGTAATATTCCTTTTCCAAACTATACAGTTGATCCCGGCTATTTGTTGCTGGAGAATGGCACCTACTTTGTTTTATGCCTGCCAATGGTGGCTTTACAATACCTGCTAAGCCTGCAATTAAAAAACTTTTTAATTCCGCTGGGCGTTGGGCTGGCACTGGTGGTTGGTGGCCTGATCGCCATTTCCTGGCAATATTCTTACACTTTACCTTCTGCTTACACGGCACTTTATTGTTTACAAAAAAACAGCAACACCATTCCTGTACACAACCTGTTAGTTTGGTCAATGGTTTATTTTATATTATTTACATTGCTTGGCTATTGGTTGTATATTTCGAAAAAAGAAAAGGGATAATGTTTTACTTTACAGGAACTTAGTGTTGGATTAAACGTGAACATTCAATGGTGAAGCATTGCCCATTCACAATTGGCAATCAAATCTATCCATTCACGCTTAACTTAAAATTAGCCGACAACGGACGTAAACTGTTCAAACGAAAAAACACACTTGCAGGATTTGAAAAAACCTTTTGTAATACTACTCCACATTGGATATTGGATACTTTATCTACTGCTCGTTTTGTTATTTATTTTGTTTATTGAAGCGGGTAATATCAAGACTGTTTCCGAAGGACAGCAAAGAATATTTGGTATGCTAAAAATGATGAGCGCACTGACCGTTGTTCCCGGTGTGATCGGATTTTATTCTTTCTACAACGTTTTGTTTGACCGCTACCTTGCTAAAAAAAGAATCGTTGCACTTTGCATTACCGCCATTATTATCAGCTTGATTGCCGGACTAACGGGCCTAGTGTGTGCAGCTATTGCCGGCAACCACAATATTTTTACATCCAGTGAAACAAATGCCGCATTTTTTATTGGCTTATTTATGACGGTACTGGCCCTCATACATGGCATCATTGCGCTAGTGATGAAGGGGTTTATACGTTGGTATGGAGATATTAAAGTGAAGGAAGCCATGCAGCAAAAAAATTTCGAAACAGAACTTGCTTTGGTAAAATCGCAGTTGAGCCCGCATTTTTTATTTAATACCATCAATAACATTGATGTGCTGATTGAAAAAGATGCAGGCAAAGCTTCTGCCTATCTTAACAAGCTATCACATATTATGCGGTTTATGCTTTACGAAACCAAAACCGAATTGATACCATTGCAAAAAGAAATTACCTACATTGAAAAATACATCGACCTTCAAAAAATCAGAACTTCCAATCAGAACTTTATACAATACTCAACAGAAGGAAACAGCAGTAAGTGGATGATTGCGCCGATGTTATTTATTCCGTTTATTGAAAATGCATTTAAACATTCAGTCGATAAAAAAACGGATGCCGCCATTGTAATAACGATAGCTGCCAATGAACAGTCGCTTGAGTTTTTTTGTGACAATCATTTTGGAGACCTGCCTGCCACCGATAATGAAGAAAATGGACTAGGCAATGATTTAATTGAAAAAAGACTTCAGTTACTCTACCCCGGAAAACACCAGTTGTTGGTAAATAATGAAAACAATATTTTTAAAGTTCACTTAACTATTTTTGCCAATGCCCATTAATTGTATTGTAGTAGAAGATGAACCATTGGCAATGGAACGCACGGTGGGGTATATCAATAAATTGCCAGCGCTAAACCTGGTTGCCACATTTGAAAATGCATTGGATGCGTTCACCTTTCTACAAACCAGTAACATCGAACTTATTTTTCTGGACATCAACCTGGGCGAGCTTTCCGGCATACAGTTATTGGAATTGGTTAAAACCAACAGTGCCGTAATTATTACAACAGCCTATCCCGATTATGCGCTAAAAGGTTATGAATTAAACGTAACTGATTACCTGCTGAAGCCTTTTGGTTTTGACCGCTTTTTACAAGCCGTTGATAAAGTACAGCAGACATTAAAGGCCAAAGAAGCTGCAACTCCCAAGACTTTCTTTTTTGTAAAAACTGAAAGCCGTTTTGAGAAAATATTTTTCAGCGAAGTGTTGTATATTGAGGGTATGCGTGATTATCGCAAGATACATACCAGGCAAAGAAAGATTATGACACTGCAAACTTTTAGCGAATTTGAAAAAGAAATCCCAGCTATGATTTTATGTAGGGTACACAAATCATATATGGTAGCCATTGATAAAATTGATGCGGTAGAAAAGGACCGCATCTTTATTCAAAATGAAGTTATACCCGTTTCCGATACCTACAAACAGCAGTTTTTTCAACTAATTGGCAAATAAATTATTGAGATTAACTTTAGCGAAATTATCAATTAATTAAAAATTTCCGCTTCGCTAAAAAAGCATAAAGCAACCAGGAGAGATTGTCAATCTACACTATTTATTCAAGACATAATTTCCTACTTTGCAACTACTTTAACGTTTGCTTTATCTTTTGTTTGAACTGAAGTATGGCCTGTTTCAACTTCAATCGTTTTTGTAGTAACGGCATATTCATTTGGAAGAATAGCTGCGCCATATTTAACAGCATAAGCCTTTGTAAGTTCAGCTCCAAAATAAAGAATGAGGGATGAATAGTAAACCCAAATTAACAAAACTACTAGTGACCCTGCGGCTCCATAAGTACTGCCCACATTGCTTTTGCTGATATAAAATGAAATACCAAATTTACCCAACATAAATAACAACGCTGTGGCAAATGCACCTGCACCCACATCTTTCCATCGAATGGTAGCATCAGGTAGCAGTTTAAATATAACACCAAAAATTAAAGTGGTTATTCCCAGTGTGATGATTACGTTGAGGATATAAAACAAAACGAGTGCTACTTCGGGAAAACGGGCGCTTAGGTAACCACTAAAAATATCAATTACGGAGCTAATACCCAGTGAAACCAACAGTAAGAAACCAAGACCCACAATTACTGAAAATGACAAAAACCTGTTTTGCAAAAACTTTACCCAACCTCTTTTAGGTTTCGGTTTCAGTCCCCATATTCCATTGATGGAATCCTGAATTTCAGCAAAAACAGTGGTGGAACCAATCAGAAGGGTAACCCCGCCTACGATTGCAGCGAGTTTGCTTTTGCCAGCCAGTGACGCGTTTTTAATCATTTCCTGAAGTTGCTTGGCAGTATCGCTGCCAACAAACCCAGCCAACTGGCTGTACACCGTTCCCTCAACGGCTTCTTTGGCTAAAAACAAACCGCATAATGAAATAATAACAATTAATAAAGGCCCCATCGAAAAAACGGTATAATAGGCCAGAGAACCACTCAGTTTCATGATCCTGTCTTCATCAACTCCCTTAAAAGCATTTTTGAAAACCTCCGCAATTCCCTTAAAAGTTAATTTTTTAAACATACCTTTTTATTCTCCGGGATGCAAATTAGCCGCCAAAAAAATAAAGTAGTACTTCCTTTTGCTCCCCTAATTAAACTTTTGTCGCTACAATTGATATGCAATAACAATTGTTTTCGGGCAGGATAATGCCAATCGCCACTTTTAAGAAATTACCCACCACTACAACAAAAATTAATGACCCAATACAACCTTGTTCAGGGAATGATTTACTTTGTAGAGAATTCTCTACACGTGGTTACAAAAATCTCGTTTAAATAATTGGACTGGTTTTTTCATACAATAAATAAACTATTTTATAACTTTCAAATTATTTTTATGACAAATTCAAACAAAATAATCTTAGGCTTAGTTGGCGCCGCTGCCGTTGGAGTAGCCGTTGGTATTTTATTAGCGCCTGAAAAAGGAACGGATGCAAGAAAAAAAATTGCCGAGACTGCTACTGATATCGCTTCCCGTGTGGGTGAATGGGTGAGCTCAGGAAAAGAGCAAGTACAAGACCTGGCAGATAAAGCAAATCAGAAAGTCAGTCGTGCCGTGGACAAGGCAGAGAAGTTTAATGAACAAATGGCTTAATTACAGGCAATAAAGAAAAGGTGATCCTGCAATGGGTCACCTTTTTTCTTTTTGTAAATATCACAGATGTTGCCAAATAGGTATCATTTGGATTAGCTTAACGTTCCTGTTTTTCGGTGTTACTATGCTATTCTCATATCGATGTCTACTACATCCCTATTAACGAAACGCAGCCATCGCACGTTTTCTGGCTTACAGCTTTTATTCTCCCTGATTGGCTGTTTTAGCTTTGTTCGTTATGATCCCCCAAAAAACAAAGCAATATTTATCAACACGTAATAGCTGCTTTTATAACTACGAATTCAATTGATGTTTTCTCTCCTCCAATTGAGAAAATCTATATTCGTTTATCTGTTTGCACTTACTAAACCTGTTGATTTTTCTCCCCAATTACAAAGCTATTGTTGCAAAATAATG